>JADGOX010000256.1 GCA_017882745.1 Mycobacteriaceae bacterium
GGTGGCGACCTACAAGTCCCTGGCTCGGGTGGAACGCGACTTCCGGTCCCTCAAGAGCATCGATGTGGACCTGCGCCCGACCCACCACTGGACCGAGTCCAGGGTCCGCGCGCACGTGTTCATCTGCATGCTCGCCTCCTACCTGACCTGGCACCTACGCCAGGCGTGGGCGCCTTTGACGTTCACCGACGA
This sequence comes from Mycobacteriaceae bacterium, assembly GCA_017882745.1. Taxonomy (GTDB): domain Bacteria; phylum Actinomycetota; class Actinomycetes; order Mycobacteriales; family Mycobacteriaceae; genus X156. The sequence continues at coordinate 193 of JADGOX010000256.1, forward strand.
GAACCGGCCCGAGCCCATCGACCCCGTCGCACCCGCCCAACGCTCCCAGGGCGCCGACCACAAAGCAGCGACCAAGACCACCACCGAGCACCTGCCCGCCCACAGCCTCCCCAGCCTCCTGGGCCACCTGGCCACCCTCACGCGCAACCACCTACGCGTCGCCGGCAACGACGCGGCCGGGTTCGACCTGATCGCGATACCCACTCCCACCCAGCGGCAGGCCTTCGAACTTCTTGGTGCTCCGATCCCACTGATCCTGAAGTAGCCAGAACACCCAACCCCGAAAACGGTGAAACCCCCGCTCAGCAGGGGTTTCACGCGTTTTCAAACACGTAACTTCGGGTTAGCCAGTGTGTTGCCCCCAGTGCTTGGTCGACTGTGGCACCCGGGCCAGCGGGCAGCCCCGACCTTGAGCCCAAGACGCACACCGTCAACAGGTTGTCGCCGACGAGTTGCTGAGACGACCGAACACCCAGCCGGACGCCCTTGCGTGTGCACAGATAGGAAACCTCAACGCGGGACACCCTTGGGGAAAACGTCGACAATGAGTCCGGCAAGGTGTAACCCTGCTGCCGCGCATCTGCTTGTGTTGTCCGCGAGTCGTTTCGCCATATCCAAATTGAAGGCTTGGAACAGATCAGATCTTGGGTGCCAGTGGGCAATTGTGGCGGGGCTCGTAGCATCGTCATGCACAAGGACTGAGTGAACCACCAAGGACTGAGTGAACCACCGAGTGCCGGTTCAGGAGGAGATCCTCGGCCTGCTGATGCCATTCCTCAGCGCGTTCCCCAAGCGCCGGGTCCGCTTGTTTGAGATCTACGCACGCGTGCTTGAGCGCCTTGCTGATACGCGGCGTGGATTTGATCATCTCAGTGTCGGCAGTGGGGTGAATCCTAAGGACTACGCCAGCCATGACTGTTTCAAGCGTTGCGGCGTTGACAGCGACCTGACCGATGGCGGCCAGAACTTCGGGCGGGATTCTGAAAGGGTCTTCGTTCGAGTCCATGTCCATACCGATCCTACGCAGCACACCACCAGGGCCGATGCTCCAACCACGGTGGTGTCAAGGTGTTCTACAAGTGGTCCGCCGGCGCAGGTTGTCCGCTACACGTAGAGCGGGCGGCGGTGGACGTGGGTTCAGTCATGCCGCATTTCCACGCGTCGCCAAGCCAGTTCCTCACCCTTTGCCCTGCTGCCAGGTGGCACGAGGTGTTCCCCTGACGGGAACCTTCATCCGGACTTTCCGGAAACATCGGTCAGGAGCCAGTTTGTGGCGGATCTCAGGGTGTTGCAGTAGTCGGCGCCAGCCGTAGCGTCGTACGACAGCGCGTGTATCACACCCACCAGTCCCAAAGCAGCGGAGAGTCTCCTAGAGCTGGCCCAGCCGCTGGGCGGCACGCGGCGCCAGGTCAGCCTGCCCGGAGTCGATCGCCAGCTGATAGGCCGCGGCCGCCCCGGCCGGGTCGCCCTCCTGCTCGCGCAGCACCCCTAGGTTGAATGCCGCCTGCGGCGTCACGTTGGCGTGCCGGAAGGCGATCCGTCCCCGCGTACGTGAACAGCAAGGCCCCCGCCCGGAGTTGCTGCGTACGCAGAGAGTCACACGCTCAGGCGAGGCAGACACGCCCTAGCCTTGACAGGTGTCCGACGATGACTCCGTGATCCTGTTTCCGCTTCGGTCCAACGGCTATGGGCTACTCGCAGGAGCCCCGGTAGAAGCCGTTCGCCGACGACTAAAATTCGCGAGCGTCATGTACGAGGACGTCCTACTAGAGGCGGGCTCCTTTGTTGTTGAGGCTGGTCCTGCTGGAACGTCGGCGTACTGGCTCGACGAAGCCAAGGACCGATTCCAAACCTCGCGCGAACGGCGACTCGCAACGGAACGCTCATTGGTGGTGGGAAGGCGCACGAAGGACGAACCGCGTACAGATCCTGCACCGCGGCCGTCCGTAGAGTCCGAGACCAGCGTGTCATGGCACTCGACGTTTTTTCCCTTCATGCGAGAGCTCCCGTCGAGCTGCGACTGGCTACATTTCGTTTACGGCGACCCAGGCGACGAGGCGAGGCAGCTCGCCGCAGATTGGACAATTGTCGATCTCTCCAACGCCCCCCTGGAGGCGCAACTGCCAGTGCCCTTCGTTCGCGACCTTCTGGTTCAGAATGCCAACTACGACCTAGCGCTCGGGGCTGCGGACGACATACCTACCAGCATCGACTCGTTGCACCGCAAGGTGCTCGCGAGCCGCTTCTCTCACGGTGGTTGCTGGGCTGGCCGAGGATTCAGCATTCCGTTTCTGTTCCCCGAGGTCGGACGGTTGGACTGGAGCGCTGTCGGGGATCTGCGACGCAACAAGCACATGAGGTCGTTCCGCGCGGTCATGCTCGAGGTAGAGGCTGAAGCGCTCAGCGAAGCATCCGACGGGGACCTCAAAGCCGCGTCGCACCACGCTTATGAGCGACTGTTGGCTGACGCATTCGGGCCGCTGGAGGGGCTGCTCTCCCTGGGGGCAAAGGGCGCAACAGGCCTAATGATTGGCACCGGCGTGGGTTTTGCAACAGTTGGCCTCGCTGGCCCTCTTGGAGTTGTTGCCGGAGCCAGCCTGGGAGCGCTCATCGATGTGGTTCGAGACGCTCCGCACCTGGTTCGGCAGCGGAAACGGCTGGGATGGACTGCGGTAGCGCAGTCTCTCGCACGAGCGAAGCCGTCTAGGGCCAACATGCTGTAGCTCAAAGGGTGCCGAACGTCCCACTTGTGAACAGCACGAGTCTGCCAGTGAGTGGCGACGTAGGACATAGGCCGACAACTGAACCTCTGGGATAGATGGAGCTGCTCGAGGTCAGGTACCTGGGTGGATTGGGCTGGATCAACGTGCCGGGTGTTGACGAACTGGAGACGTCCAGTTCGTCGGCCACGGCCTGGGACGTCCGTCCGAACTCCTTGACCTGCCGGTACGCGTGGGCCGCTTGGGGTTCGCGCCGGTCCAGCTCCGCCAGAGCAGCACGAACCTGCGCCACGGTCGCGGCCCGCTCGTGAGTCTCCTCGACCACGACAGCCGGATCCAAGCCGAAATCGTCGCCGCCGTGCCGCTCCTCCTCGAGTGGCCGTGCGTCATCCAGCAGGAGCTTCTCGTTCTTGTGCGCCGCCGACTTCCACAGGTCGTAGATCTTCATCTTGACCGCGTGAACCAGGAACGCCTCCCAGTTGCGGATGTTGGTGGGTAGCTCCGGCAGGAGCGACAACCACGTCCTGAACGACGTCTTCGACATGACGCTGGTCGTCGTTGCGGAGCATGCTCCGCGCCATGCCGTACATGGCGTCCTTGTGCTCCTCGTAGAGCGCGCCGATGTCCGGGCTGACGCCGTCGGCATCAGCCTCAGAAGCCGCTTGATGTTGCGGTTCCATGTCTACCCCCCCCGCGGGCCCGCGGATGTCGGTTGCTGCCTACGAGGTAGCCGAGACAGACCCACCTCATGTTAGCGAGAGTCCTCGACCAGGAGGCTGGACCAGCTCGAGACCGCGAGTTCGAACATGCCGACGATGCGGCAGCTTTGGACCCCCGGCGTCGCTGCTATCTGGGCGGAATGACGCTCGCTGTACCGGGTGCTACGGGATTCGTCGCACTCGCGCAACGCGCTGTCATCAAGCATGTGCGCGCGCGGCCCCGGGCCACGTCACCTGAGCGAGGGTACGCCGATGTTCGGGCGTTCCACCGCGCCCCAACAGGTCCCAAGTTTGCCGGCAAGCGACGTGATCGAACGATGGGTGATTCACGGCTTTGGCGGGAGAATCCCACCGGGTCCCATGACCGGTGCTTCGTCGGCGATGCCTCTGGGACGATGTTCTTCTCTCCGATGTCGTCGCCAGCGATGTGGCCTTCAGAACCGGTGGCGCCAACGCAAGGTGACCGGGTCCCACGAGCCGGTAGCGGTTCCCGCCAGGATGGGGTCAACGAAATTGCCGACCACGGTGATGGCGTCGGCCAGCGTCTGCTCTGTGAGACCGCGAACCTTGCGCGCTTCGATCGGGTAGTGCCGACTCCAGTGGTCCATGTCGGGGATGCCGAATCGCTCAGGCAGCACGAGGTCGCGCCGACTGGCTTGAGCTCGGACCGCGACGATCGCGTCCTGCGCTGATAGCTGAGCGCAGTGGGCTATCACCACGAGGTCGATCAGATCCTTGACCCGAGTCGATGCCCGGTTGGTACGGCCGTAGGTCGCGAACGTTGCCGTCACCTTGTCCGCGACGTGATCCGCGAGCGGCCAAACTCGATACCCCGGTTGGTCCAGCTCGACGAGGTCGATGCGGGCAAGCGCGGGGGCGGTATCGGGTTCTCCGGTCATCCCGGCAGCCTCGCCAACAAGGTCGACGTTGAAGCTCTCCCACTCGCGGATACCGATCCTCGCGGTCAGCGCGAAGGTCACACCGATGACGCCCGCGGTCATCTGTCGTGAGCGGCTCGCCTCGAAGGTGAACCAGTCCCCCAGGTCCAGGGCGATGGCTTCGCGCAACGCGGTCTCGGCTTCGGCCAACTCTGTTCGTCGATAGAGGTCGACGTCGCGTGTCGCGCGAGTGCTCACCTCTCGGGCCAGCAGAGCCGCGGCGCCTTTGAGCACCCACCCATCGTCGCTCGCATTCAAGCGTTGCAGGAAACGGTCGTAGGCGATCTGACGCTGCAACTCGGCCAAAGTCCAGGGCGACGACTCGGCCAGCCGGCGCAAACGTTGGGTCAACGCCGTCCGGAAGGCGCCCGGGTCCGGATAGCGATCGCGGACCTCGCTCACGAGACCAGCACCCCCTCGGTGGCCTCAGCGATCCACCGGTCGCGATCGGCCGCCCCGCCAAGATCGAGCAGCCAACCCAGCATCGCCAGGCCGTCGCCAGAGAATCGGTATCGATGCGCTACGGCCGAAAGCCTGTGGGCAAAGGCGGCGGGTCGGTCGTAGCCCGCGTCCAGCGACTCGGCCACGATCGTTGACACCGCCGCCGGATCAGCACCGTCAGTGAGCAGGTCAACCACGGTCCGCGACGGGTCCGTCGTCAGCAGCCCACCGCGGCTGACCACCCCAGTGGCGACATCACCTCGATGCAACCGAACATCGTCCCGACGCGTCTGTCGACGCACCGGCAGGGTGAACTCGTGAACGTCCGCGGGCAGGTCCCCCAGCCCAAAGAGTATGGCTGCAGATCGATGAGAGACCACGCCCTGGGCTGCGTTGCGGTCCCACGCCGGCACCGACGGTGCAAGCTCAAGCCACGCCACCCGCAGAGCAGCCTGAGTTGGCGGCTCCGCCCCCCGTAGGCGGTAGACACCGCGACCCACCCTTTCGGCACGACCCGTGGCAACCATCCGCGACAGCGTTGACCAGGCCATGCCGCGCTGATCCGCTTGCTGGCGCGTGAACAGACCCCACTGCTCCTCGGCGAGCACGACAACCCGCTCCCAACTCGACATACTTCAAATCATAGCGCAATCGCTATATTTTGCAGCATGTGTCGCCATCATCTGCGACCGAACCAAGTATTCGTATTAACTGGGGACGAACGAGCCGATCGAGGCCTTCAAGCCTCTGACCTGCGGATTTGCTCCCCCGACTGGACTCGAACCAGTAACCTGCCGAGCCAGCAAACACCATGGGCGAGATTGACCGCTATTGACCGAAAAGCCCTGTGACGTCTGACGATCCACGAATCAGCGGCCCTTGTTGTGACCATCACTGTCTCTGCCTGACCCCGATAAACTGGGCATAAAATAGTCAATCGGCAACGTCGGGCGTCCCCGATCGAACAGCCGAGGCCTCGACGCTTCGGCTTCAGGACAACCTAGACGGAACGCTCACGACTGTGAATAACGCCCAGATACGGGCCACGTGATGGTGGCCGTTGGCGACGGATGGTGCCCCTGACACGCGGTAGAGACTGTGAGGCACCCGAACGCGGCGCTTCACCATCTCGCGCACAGGAGGGGCAAGTTCATGGAACAGCTGCTCTGTGCCGTCCAGACTGCCGCGGTGCTCGACACCATCGTTCGATTCCCAAGGCGCGCAAAACGGTGACAGGACGACCCTCATTGGCCGTCGGGACGATGGGTGCCATCCGCATCTACCCGGTGGCCCGTGGTTACCGGGCCCGCGTGTTGGTCCGGGACTCCGACGGCCGCGTCCGCGAGATGGGACGACACGGCGGGAGCAAGGCCGCCGCGGAACGCGCCCTGAAGGAAGCCTTCCGGGATCGCGCCGGCATTGACGCAGGAACCGGCCTCACGCCACAGACGCGCGTCAGGGAACTGGCCGAGGCGTGGTTCGCGTCGTTGGATGCGCACTCCCCCACCACCCGCCAGTCCTACCGCAACCGCGTGGACCACCAGATCCTGCCGGCATTGGGTGAATTGCGGCTTCGAGAGCTCACCACCGGCACCGTGGACCGGTTCCTGAAGACCGTGGCCAAGTGCAGTGGGCCGGCCATGGCCAAAATGACCCGATCGGTGTTGTCGGGCATGTGCGGCTTGGCAGCTCGCCACGACGCCATGAACCGAAACCCAGTCCGCGACACACAAGCCATCACCCAGCCGAGAAAAGCCGCACCGAAGTCGTTGACAGTGACGCAAGTACGTCAGCTTCGTGCGCTGATGACCTACGACGACACGGCGGTCGAACGGGACCTGCCCGAGTTCGTCTCGTTCATGCTCGCAACCGGTCTGCGCATCGGCGAAGCCTCCGCAGTCACCTGGGCCGCA
>JADGOX010000257.1 GCA_017882745.1 Mycobacteriaceae bacterium
GCCCGTGGCGGTTGAGCGGGTACAGGTCGCGGCCGAGGCAGGTCCTGCGACCGAGGCGGAAAAGACCCCACGCCAGAAGCTGCTGAACCAGGTCTCGACGCCCAGGAAGATCCGTAACATCCTGGGCGTCGTCCGTGTGCTCTCACCCGTTCTGGCTCCGCTCGCGTACAAGGGCGCCACGGCAGCGCGAACCCGGATCGATATGGCCCGGGCACGCAAGATCGGCGTCAGCGTGCAGCAGCTCGGCGAGTTCACCGGGCACGGCGCCGCGCTCAACGCCCGTATCGCAGGCCTCGAGCAGGCGCTGGACGAGCTGTTGGACAGCAAGTCCGGCGACTCGGAGTCTCAGGCTGCGACAGCCAAGTACCGCGATTCCACCCGCGACCGACTCACCGAGCTGGCGACGGCGGTGCACGCCGCAGAACGCATGCCGACCGCCAGGCGCAAAGCGGCTCATCGCGCCGTCGCCGCCGATCTCGACGCCATCGACGGACAGTTGCTCAGCCGGCTCGGAGTGCGCTAGAGGCGAGCCATGGACCACCCAGAACCCCTGGCGTTTCGCGCGAGCATGGCTGAACGCTTGGCGCCGTTCACCCGGATTGCGGCCGAGCGACCGGAGTTGAAGGCGGCGTCCGTTGCGCTGTGCGTGGTGTTTGTCCGGGGACGGCCCGCGCTGCTGATCACCCGCCGCACTCGTGGTCTGCGGGCCCACGCCGGGCAGTGGGCGCTTCCGGGCGGTCGGCGAGATCCCGGCGAGTCAGCTGAGCAGGCGGCGCTGCGCGAACTCGACGAGGAGACCGGGGTCGCCCTCGCTGCGCCGTCGGTGATGGCCGTCCTGGACGACTACGTGTCCCGTTCGGGCTACGTGATGACGCCGGTGGTGGTCTGGGGTGGTGAGACCGACGAGGCTTTCACCCTGTCGGAAGCGGAGGTTGCCGGCGTGCACGTCATTCCCCTGGATGACTTCGATGTCGAGCCCACCTTGCAGACGATTCCTGAGTCGGACGCTCCCCTCATTGCCCTGCCGCTGCTGGGCCGGCATCTGCACGCCCCGACGGCTGCCGTCATTTACCAGTTCTGCCAGATCGCCCTGCACGGGGTGACCGTCCGGGTTGCGCACTTCGAACAGCCCGTGTTTGCCTGGCGCTGACCCCAGATCCCGGAGACTCCTGCCCGGGCCGACCCGATACCTGCATCAGGCCCGGTTCGCGCCGTGCGGGAGTGGGGGCGGCTCAACCAGCAGGTTGTCCCAGCACCAGGTCGCTCAGGACTAGGGTAGGTGACACTGCGGTCGCCTTCACGGGTGACGAACCGGTGTCAAACAGCGGCACGGGTCTTGTGGACGCCATATCGGGCGTACGCCCAGGACTCGTCAGTCGACTCCGGAAACGTCCAGCATGCTCCGCTCTTCGGGTAGCGATCGCCATTGACCCGTGGGCTGGTGCAGAGGAGTGCCCCTCGTGCCGACCGATCATGAACTGCTCGCCGAGCGGCTCACCGGCCTGCTGACTGTGCAAGCCACGATCGCGCAGGCCCAAGGTGTGATGATGGCCCGTCTGCAGTGCAGCGAAGAACAGGCGTTCGCCATCATCGTGGCGATGTCGCAGACACCACTTCGGTCCCTGGCCGAGGTAGCAGCGGACGTGCTCACCCAGGCCGATACCCCATGAGGGATGGTTGCTAAGCGGGCATCTTCACAAAGCCTTTGTCCACCATCCACTGCCTGGCGACCGTGGCCGGATCCTTGCCATCCACATCCACTGAGGCGTTCAGCTTCGTGATCTCCTCATTGGTGATCGCATCAGACACCGGCTTCATGATCTGGGCAATCTGCGGGTACTGGTCCGCGATCTTCTTGCGGATGTTCAGCGTGGCGTTGTAGTGCGGGAAGAACTGCTTGTCGTCTCGCAACACCACCAGGTTCAAGCCGAGAATGCGGCCGTCGGTGGTGTACACCTCACCGAATTTGCACTCGTTGCCCGCCGCGGTCGCCGAGTAGATGAGCCCGGTCTGCAAGATCGATGTCTTCGCCTGCGCGGAATCGAAACCGTACGCTGCGGCCATTCCCGGGAAGCCGTCCTGACGACTCGTGAACTCCGTCTCCAAACAGGTGCTCGCCTTGGCCGGGTCCTTCTTCACCAGTGCGGCATAGTCGGACAGGGTCTTGACACCCGTCTCCTTCGCGGTCTGCTGGTTCATCGCCAGCGCATAGGTGTTGTCCATCGGCGCTGGGTCGACCCAGACGATGCCCTCCTTCGCCAGCGACTCGTCTCGGACCGCCTCGAACTGCTTGGTCGCGTCGGGGATGGGCGTCTCGTGGCCCAGGTAGTTGATCCAGTCGGTGCCCGTGTACTCGTAGGTGAGGTCCACCTGGCCGGTTCGCAGCGCCTGATGAGTGCTGTTGGAGCCCTGGATGTTGGTCAGGTCGTGCACGTCCGCACCCGCCGCCATCATGGCGAACTCGATGACGTAGCCGAGAATGACCTGCTCGGTGAACTCCTTGGACCCCACCGTCAAGCTCACGCCCTTGAGCGCATCCACCGGCTGGATGCTGCCCGGCTTGACATCCAGCGGCACCGCCCCACCGGACTGCAGCCCGCAGGCGGCAACAAGGGTGGTGCAGGTCGCCGTTGCGAGCAGGGCCACGGCTACTCGAATACTTCTCCGCATGTCAGCGCAATCCCTTCGGTCCGAGGAACTGCTCGGCAAGCGCACCCAACCAGTCGACCAACAGCGCCAGCGCCACGGCGAGCACGCCGCCGACCACCAGCGCGACAATGTCGTTGAGCTTGTATCCGGTATCGATGAGCACACCCAGACCACCGGCACCGACCAGGAAGCTCAGCGTTGCCGTGCCCACAGCCAGCACCAGCGAGGTGCGCAGGCCGGCAAGGATGTAGGGCACAGCCAGGGGGAACTCGATTCTGCGGAGTACGGTCGCGCCGGACATGCCCTGCCCGCGACCCGCGTCGATCAGCGTCTCGTCTACTTCCCGCAGACCAAGAATCGTGTTGCGCAGCACAGGCAGCAACGCGTAGAAGGCGATGGGGAGCACCCCGGTCCAGAACCCGCCGCTCCCGATGGCCAGGTAGTACAGGACAAGCAAGCCGATGGCCGGCGCCGAGGCGCCGATGTTGGCGATGCCGATGAACACCGGCGACAACCAGGTGAAGGCGGGCCGCGTCACGAGGATGCCCAGGGGGACCGCGACGACGATGATGATGGCCGCCACCACGAAGGTGATCTGCAGGTGCTGGCCGATCAAGCTCTGGATGTAGCTCCTGTTGACGGTCGCCTTCTGGGTGGCGGTGAGGGTTCTGAAACCCAGGGCCCAGACCAGTACGCCGCCACCGAGCAGGAGAGCGACCACCGGCTGCACCAGCAGGCGCATCCGCTCTGCCCGCCGCAGTTCGCTGTCCAACGACCGGTCAGGGGCACCAGCGGCCTCGGTGCCCTCCATGAACGACGTGTCCAGGCCGCCCGCCTTGGACTGCGCCGGCGCGGTCATGCTTCCGCACCGGTGTCGGCTGCGGCGGGCACGCCGCCCTCTTCACCCTCGTCGTGGTCGTGCTTGTGGTGCTCGCGCAGCGAACGGATGGTGCTCACCAGCGTGTCGATGACGATCACGCCGACGTACTCACCGCGCCTACCGGTGACGACCGTGGCGGCATTGCTCTCCGAGAGGAGCGCGTCCAACGCATCCTGCAGCGTCGACTGGGTCGACACGGACTTGCCGATCGGGATGCCCACGTTCTCCAAGCTGCTTGCCCCGGCCAGGTGACGCGGTGCGACCCAGCGATGGGGGCGGCCACGCTGGTCCAGCACGAGCCCCCAGGAGTCGTGCCGAGTCCCGAGGGCGAGACGCAGCTCGTCCACCGAGTCGCCGATACGCGCGCTCGGGAGCTGCTCCAGCGCCACGTCACGCACCCGCATGAGCGTCAGCTGCTTGAGCGCGGCACCAGCACCGATGAAGGCGGCAACCTGCTCATCAGCGGGGTTGGCGAGGATTGCCTCGGGTGTGTCGTACTGCAGGATCCTCGACTGGTCGCCGAGCACAGCGATGCGGTCACCGAGCTTGACCGCCTCACTGAAGTCGTGGGTGACAAAGACGATCGTCTTGCCCATCTCAGCCTGCAGCCGCATCAGCTCATCCTGCAGGAGCCCACGGGTGATGGGGTCGACGGCACCGAAGGGCTCGTCCATCAGCAAGACCGGCGGGTCGGCCGCCAGCGCACGGGCGACCCCGACGCGCTGCTGCTCCCCGCCGGAGAGCTGGCGTGGGTAGCGGCTGAGGTACGTCGAGGGCTCCAGACCGACCAAGTCCAGCATCTCCTCGGTGCGGGCGGCGATGCGCTTCTTGTCCCAGCCGAGCAAGCTCGGCACCATGCCGACGTTCTGGGCGATCGTCATGTGCGGGAACAGGCCGGCTGCCTGGATGGAGTAGCCGATGCCACGCCGGAGTTGGTCGGCGTTGAGGGACAGCGCGTCCTTCCCGCCGATGGTGATCCGTCCGGACGTCGGCTCGATCAGCCGGTTGATCATCCGCATGGTGGTGGTCTTGCCACAGCCGGACGGTCCGACGAACACCACCACCTCACCGGCCGGGATGGTCAGCGACACGTGGTCGACGGCGGGCTCCTTCGAGCCCGGAAAACGCTTGACGACGTCCTCGAGAACGATCTCTACGCCGGAGACCGCTGTCTTGGCGTCTGGCGCGGCGCTGTTCTTGTTGTCGGTGTCAGACACGGATACCCCTCGAGGTGGTCAGGCGGCCGAGCAGGACGTAGATGCCATCGAGAATCAGAGCGAGAATCACGATCAGCACAGTTGCGCTCAGTGCTTGCGGAACTGCGGTGGGGCTGCCCACCCTGGACAGGCCCGAGAAGATCAGGTTTCCGAGTCCGGGGCCCTTCGCATACGCAGCGATTGCCAGGATTCCCATCACCAGTTGAGTGCTCACGCGCATTCCGGTGAGAATCGAGGGCCATGCCAGCGGCAGTTCGATCTTGGTGAGCACAGCCAGTCTGCTCATCCCGATGCCGCGTGCAGCGTCGGTGACTGCCGGATCGACGGACGACAGCCCGAGGATGGTATTGCGGATGATCGGGAGGAGGGCGTACAGCACCAAAGCCGTGACGGTGGGCGGCACACCCAGGCCGAGTACGGGGATGAGGAGCCCGAGCAAGGCGAAGGAGGGGATGGTGAGAACGGCACTGGCCAAGGCCGTTGCCAACGCCGAACCCGCCGGGCTGCGGTACACCGCGATGCCTATGAGAACGGCAATAGCGGTCGCAATGATCACGCACTGGATTGCCGCGCTCACGTGCAGGTAGGAATCGATCGCCAACTGTTTGCGAAAGTTGACCACGTAGTCCCAGGTATCCTGGAAAACCACGGCTCACCTACTCTCTTCA
>JADGOX010000258.1 GCA_017882745.1 Mycobacteriaceae bacterium
GCGTGCGCGTACACCTCGATGATGCGCGCCGAGGTGTACGCAAGGTCTTCGAGCGTCACGACGCTGCTGACGGTCAGCAGGCCGGCTTCGTCGTCCTGCTGAAGCAGGCCGAGGATCCGGGCGACGAGGCGGGCGTGGTATCTGACGCTCCGACCCGTCAGCAGCTGGAACGCGTATGCGCTGTCGCGGCCCAGGAACGCACGGATACCGGGGTGCTCGATCACGATGCGGGCGTAGTCGGCGACCATCCGCGGTGTCTTCGGACCGCCGTCGTCGACGTGTTCGGCCTCCTGGCGGGTGAACGTGCGGTCCGCCAGGTCCCACAGCGCGTCGGCGACCAGCTGGTCCCTGGATCCGAACCACCGGTACAGCGTCGTGCGGTTCACGTCGACCTGGTCGGCGAGCACTCCCATGTCGAGGCGCTCGCCGGCGAGAAGGGTGGCGCCCGCCCGCCGGAGCGCCTGAGTGCGCGCCGACATGACACTGCTCTCGGCCGGAGGGGCTGCGCCCGGCTTCTCCCCATTTGTCATTCAATGCCCGTTCTTGACGTGACCCAGATCTCATGGTGTGATCCGTGCAACATATGTAACTCGATGTTGCATTAAGAGTCAAGGAGTTGAGCTTCGTGTCGGAAACGAGCGCTTCCGCCGAACCTGTGGCGACGGCACCTGCGTCCGCAGATTTCGTCGCCAGTGATGTGTCCGTCAGCTTCGGCGGTCTCGTCGCGCTGAACTCGGTGTCCCTGCGAGTCACACCAGGTCAGGTACACGGCGTGATCGGCCCCAACGGCGCCGGAAAGACGACGCTCTTCAACGTGTGCTGCGGGTTCATCAACCCCGACCGCGGAGCGATCGAGTGGGCCGGACGTCGGCAAGCTCGGCTGCGCACCCACCACCTCGCCGGGCTGGGAATCGCCCGGACCTTGCAGGGTGTCGGACTGTTCAACGGCATGACGGTTCTGGAGAACGTCATGACCGGCCTCGCTGAGCAGTCGCGGGCCGGCTTCTGGTCCGCGGCGTTCGGGCTTCCCCGCTCCGACCGCGACGAGCGCGCGCTGCGGGAACGCGCCTGGACGACGCTGGAACGGCTCGGCGCCACAGCCCTCGCCGACCGGTACCCGCCCACGCTCCCGTACCCCGACCAGAAACGTGTTGCGCTCGCCAGGGCGATCGTCGCCGAGCCCAAGTTGTTGCTTCTGGACGAGCCCGCGGCCGGTCTCTCCGAGGAGGAGATGAACGAGCTGGGCGACACTGTTCGCTCGCTGACCGAGGACATGTCCATCATGCTCGTCGAACACCACATGGACCTGGTGATGCGCGTGTGTGACGTCATCACAGTGCTCGACTTCGGGCAGGTGATCGCGTCGGGCACCCCGGACGAGGTCCGCGACGACCCAGCCGTGATCGCGGCCTACCTCGGCGCTGAGGTCGACTCGCACGACCAGACCCCCATCGGAAAGGTCTGAGATGCTGGAAGTACAGGACCTCGTCACCCGCTACGGCCCGGTCACCGCACTCGACCGCGTCGGATTCACGCTGGAGACGGGCACGATCACGGCTGTGCTCGGTGCGAACGGAGCGGGCAAGACCTCGCTGCTGCGCACGATCAGCGGCCTGGTTCGGCCCGAGAGCGGGCATGTGCGTTTCGACGGCGACGACATCACCAAAGCGCCGGTGGAGGACATGGTGCGCCGCGGCATGGCCCACGTGCCCGAGGGTCGTGGCGTGATCGCCGAGCTGACCATCGAGGAGAACCTGCGCCTGGGCATGATGGGTGCCGCGCGCAGCGGCAGGGACGCACCGGTGACGGTGCTGCGTGACGCCTACGAGCTGTTCCCCGTGCTCGGTGAACGATCGAGCGCCCAGGCGCACGTGCTGTCCGGCGGTGAACGCCAGATGCTCGTGATCGCCCGTGCCCTGCTCTCCCGTCCCCGGCTGCTGCTGCTCGACGAGCCCTCGCTGGGGCTCGCCCCGCGGATCGTCGCCCAGATCTTCGGGCTTCTCCGGAGGCTGGTCGACTCGACGGGACTCACCGTCCTGCTGGTCGAGCAGAACGCCCGCAGCGCCCTGTCGATCGCCGACACCGGGGTCGTGCTCAACCTCGGCCGCGTGGTCACCTCCGACTCCGCCTCCGCTCTCATCGGCGACACCAAGCTGCGTCACTCCTACCTCGGCTTCTGACCGCTTACGACGACCTGGAGTCCTGCTGTGCAACACCTCGTGAACGTCATCCTGAACGGACTGAGCCTCGGCATGATCATTGCCGCGTTTGCGCTCGCCCTTGTGCTGATCTTTCGTTCCACCCGCATCATCAACTTCGCTCAGGGATCGATGGCGATGTTCACCACGTACATCGCGCTCGAGATCGTGACGGCGGGGTACTCCTACTGGCTCGCCTTCGCCGGCGCACTGCTCGCCGGCTTCGTGCTCGGCGGGGTGATCGAGCGGGTGGTGATCCGCCCGGTCGTGGGCAAGCCCGAGCTCAACGCCGTGATCGTGACGCTGGGACTGTTCGTCGCGATCCAGGCCCTGGCCGCGATCATGTTCGGATCCTCGTTCAGGTCGTTCCCGTCCCCCGTCGGACTGAGCGGCTTCCAGGTCGGCACCTTCAACCTCGCACTGACCCCGACCGGGTTGCTGACTTTCGGGGCGGTGCTCCTCGTGCTCGTCGGGATCGTGGCGCTGTTCAGGTTCACCAACCTGGGGCTCACGATGCGGGCTGCCGCATTCGACAACGAGGTCTCCCGCCTCCTCGGAGTGCGTGTCTCGCGTCTGCTCACCTTCGGTTGGGCGCTCGCCGGATTGGTGGGCGCTGTGTCGGGGATGTTGATCGCCACCGGGAGCCTGGTCTCGCCGGGGTACATGGAGCCGATCATCGTGCTCGGTTTTGTCGCGGCGGTCATCGGCGGGCTGGACAGCCCGGTCGGCGCGGTCGTCGGTGGTCTCCTGCTCGGGGTGGTGCTGTCCGCGGTGAGTGGGTACCTGGCCCCGGAGCTGGTGAACATCTCGGCCCTCGTGCTGCTCATCGTCGTGCTCCTGCTGAAGCCGAGCGGGCTGTTCTCCAGCGCCGTGGCCCGCCGGGTCTGAGGAAAGGACCGATCATGCGAATATTCGCCTCACGCTCGAACCCCTTGCGTTCGAACCTGCTCCGCCAGCTGGTGGTCGTTGTCCTCGTGCTGGCTGTGGCCGCACTCGTGCTCGAGTCGACCAGTCCGTTTCGCAACTCCCAGCTCGCCTCGATGGCGTACTACGCAATTGCGGCGGTCGGGCTGACGCTGCTGACCGGACTGAACGGGCAGATCTCGCTGGGCCACGGTGCCCTGATGGCCGTGGGTGCGTACACCGCCGCGCTGCTGCTGCGCGCCGAGAGCCCCTTGCCGTTCCCCGCGATCGCTCTGGTGGCGGTGCTCGTCACCGCATTGGTCGGGCTTGTCGTCGGCCTGGCCGCCGCACGGCTCAGCGGGCCGTACCTCGCGGGGGCGACGCTCGCGCTCGCGGTCGCCCTGCCCGGGCTCGCGCTGTACTTCAGCGACACCCTCGGCGGTGAGGCCGGGCTCAGAGTGCCGACTCCGCCCACCCCGACCTGGTTCAAGGACCTCATCGGCAACCTCAGCGGCAACCCCGTCACCGGGACCAAGTATGTCGCCTACATCGGTTGGGTTGCCGTCGCGCTGACCTTATTCTTTCTGCTGAACCTGACCCGCAGCCACGTCGGTCGGCACTGGCGGGCGGTCCGCGACAACGACGTCGCGGCAGAGCTGGCTGGCATCAACCTCGGCCGCACCCGGGTGCAGGCGTTCGTGGTCAGCGCCGCCTGCGCCGGGCTTGCGGGCGCGGTGATGGCCCTCGTGGTCCGCCTCGCCGCGCCGAGCGCATTCACGCTGGTGCTGTCGCTGGGCCTGCTGACGGCGATCGTGATCGGTGGCCTCGGCAGCATGAGCGGTGCTGTGCTCGGCTCGGCTGTGCTGGTGTTCCTGCCCGGTACGGCAACCGATTTTGCCACCGCACGCGGCTTCGACAGCACCCAAGCCGCACAGCTCGCGCCGTTCATCTACGGCGTCGTGCTCGTGCTCGTCATCCTGCTGGCGCCCTCTGGGCTGTTCGGTTCCCTGTCCTCGGCCTACCGGCGGATCCGGTCGACCAGGCGTTCGCAGAAACCCGTCCACACGAAGGAGAACGCATGACAAATTCAAAGAGACGCGGACTGGCGCTTGTCGGCCTGCTCGGCGCGGCCGCGCTGGCGCTCACTGCCTGCGGCGGAGGCAGCAGTAGCAGTTCCGGCGGAGGTGACGCGTCCGATGTCGGCATCACTGCCAACTCGGTGCTGATCGGTGGGCACTACCCGCTGACCGGTGTCGCCGCCCCCGGTTACAGCGGGATCCCGGTCGGCGCGAAGGCGTACTACGACTACGTCAACAAGGCCGGTGGCGTCAACGGACGCAAGATCAACTTCACGTTCATGGACGACGGGTACAACCCCGCCAAGACGAGCGAGGTCGTCAACCAGCTCGTGCTCAAGGACCAGGTGTTCGCGATCGTGGGTGGACTGGGCACGCCGACGCACAGCGCCGTGGTCGACTTCCTCAACTCCGAGCACGTTCCGGACCTGTTCGTCTCGTCCGGCTCGGTCATGTGGGACCAGGCCAAGAAGGACCCGATGACCTTCGGCTGGCAGACCGACTACGAGAGCGAGGGCAAGATCCTCGGCAAGTACATCAAGGACAACATGCCGAACGCGAAAGTCGGCCTGTTCCTGCAGGACGACGACCTCGGGGCCGACGGAGCCAAGGGCATCAAGCAGTTCGTCGCCAACCAGGTCGTCTCCGAGGTCAAGTACGTCCCCGGCAACACCGATGTCGGACCGCAGCTGGCCAACCTGCAGAAGTCCGGTGCCGACGTGGTGATCGGCTTCAACGTGCCGTCCTACACCGCGCTGTCCCAGTTGACCGCACTGAAGCTCAACTACAAGCCGACCTGGCTCTACAGCAACGTCGGCTCGGACCCGACGCTCGTCGGGTCTCTGTTGAACAAGTTCTCCGAGGGGAAGGTCAAGGATGCGAGCCCACTCGCCGGGGTCATCACAACGCAGTACATCCCCGGCCTCGACAGGGCCGAGGACCCGTGGGTTCAGCTGTGGCAGAAGGTCTGGAAGGAAACCGGCGACGGCTCGCCGTTGACCAACTACAAGATCTACGGCATGGCCGAGGCGTACACCTTCGTCCAGGCGCTGCAGGCGGCCGGTGCGAGCCCGACCCGCGACGGAATCGTCAAGGCGATCGAGAAGCAGGGCGCCCGGTTCCAGGGTCCCAACCTGGTGCCGTACCGCTACTCGGCCGACCGACACGCCGGCATCGGGGGCATGCAGGTGGTCAAGCTCGATGCTCAGGCCAAGGGCGAGCCAGTGACACCAGTGCTCCAGACCGATGTGGGCAACGCCCCCATCACCGAGTACAAGGGCGCGCCGTCCACACCGCCGGCGAGCGGGATTCCGGACGTCAAGCCTGCGGGCTGACCGCTTCATTCCACTGACGACTGAGGCGTACGCCGCGGGGACACCCCTCGTGGCGTACGCCTCAGTCGTCTTCGGGGAGAGA
This sequence comes from Mycobacteriaceae bacterium, assembly GCA_017882745.1. GTDB lineage: Bacteria > Actinomycetota > Actinomycetes > Mycobacteriales > Mycobacteriaceae > X156. The sequence continues at coordinate 5,594 of JADGOX010000258.1, forward strand.
CGCCCGTCACCCTAGAGTGGGAGCGGACTGAACGATCGGCTTCCTGGAAGGAATCGTGATGCGCGAGCTCATGACTGCGAAGACGATCACCGTCGCGGTGACGGGGCCGACCGGTGAGATCGGCACGTCGGCAGTGGACGCGCTGGAGGAGGACCCGCGGGTGGCCAGGATCCTCGGGATGGCCCGCCGGCCGTTCGACCCGTCCGCGCGGGGCTGGCGCAAGACCGAGTACCGGCAAGGCGACATCCTGGATGCCGCCGCCGTGCAGGACCTTGTCGCCGACGCCGATGTCGTCGTCCACCTTGCGTTCCTCATCATGGGGTCCCGGCAGGAAAGTCGGCGCATCAACCTCGCCGGCACCCGCAACGTCTTCGAGGCCACGGTGGCGGCCCCGCAGGCGAAGCGGCTCGTCTACACCTCCTCGGTGGCCGCCTACGGCTACCACCCGGACAACCCCGTCCCGCTGACGGAGGACGTGCCCGCGCGTGGCTCGCACGAGCACTACTACTCCGAGCAGAAAGCGGAATGTGAAGCACTGCTGGCGGAGACCACCGCAGGATCCGACCTTGACGTGTTCGTCCTGCGGCCCTGCATTGTGGCCGGCCCCCAGGCGACGGCCTTGGCACGCAGCATGCCGTGGAAGAAGCTCGGCGAGCTGCTGCCGCATTCGGTGCTCACGCTGTTGAGTGCAGTGCCCGGGCTCGGTCCCGTCATCCCCGACTCCGGCACGCCCATACAGCTGGTCCACCACGACGACGTGGCCTCGGCGATCGTCGCCGCGGCGCTGGGAACGGGGCGCCCCGGCACGTACAACCTTGCTGGCGACGGGGAGATCACCCTTACCGACGTCGCCCATGCGTTGGGCGCCCACGCCGTTCCGGTCCCGCAGGCCTTGGTGAGCGTGGCGTCGGAGGTGCTGGCGCGGCTTCCGCTGGTGCCCGCAGCGGTCGAGTGGCTGCACATCCTGCGCACGTCCGTCGTCATGGACACGAGTCGAGCCAAGCAGGAGCTGGGCTGGACGCCGTTGTACACCAGCAAGGAGGCGCTCGAAGC
>JADGOX010000038.1 GCA_017882745.1 Mycobacteriaceae bacterium
CTCGGCGCCACCGCCTTGTCCCATCCTCCGCCACCGAGCTCCGTGGGCTTGGTGGCCATGTCGGCGGGAGACCTGGTGCCCTTCACCGGGCACGGCTACGGACACGGTCGCGGAATGGGGCAGTTCGGGGCCTTGGGTTACGCCCAGAGCGGGGCGAGCCATGAGCAGATCCTGGCCCACTACTACGGCAACACGATCCTCTCCCAGCTAGGCAACCCGGTGATGACGGTGCGCCTGGTGGGTCAGGACAACAAGGCCCTCGACGTGTTCTCCGATCGCGGCTTCTTCGCCGGCGGCATGTGGATCGCGCCCGGGGACGCGGCGCACATCACGGCCACACCAGGGGGTGGGGCGGTCGTCCGCGCGAGTGCCGGTTGTGACGGGGCGACGTACTGGATGCTGAACCGGGACTCGGCTCGGGCGAACCCGCTGGTGGAAGGCGTCAACCGGGATCCGGCCGAAAACATCCGGATGTGCGGCAGCGGCGCCCGCTACCGAGGCTCGCTCGTGGGGGTGAACGACGCCGGTGCGCTGCGGACCGTGAGCTCCCTGTCGATGGAGGACTACCTGCGCGGGGTCGTGCCCCGGGAGTCTCCTGCCGGGTGGGCGGACCAGGGTGGCGCCGCAGCGCTGCGGGCGCAGGCGGTCGCGGCCCGCTCGTACTCCCAATCGGAGTACCGGTACTCCTATGCGAAGACGTGCGACACACAGTCCTGCCAGGTCTATGGAGGCTCCAGCGGGGAGGACCGGCGCTCGGATGCGGCGATCGCCGCAACCGCTGGGGTGGTCCTGACCCGCGGCGGGGCGGTGGCGCGCGCGGAGTTCTCCTCCTCGACCGGTGGGTACACCGCCGGGGGGCGTTCCCCGCCGTTGTCGACGACGGGGACAACGTGTCGCCGTTCCACAACTGGTCGGCCAACATCCCTGCCGGTGACATCGCCGCCGCGTTCAATGTCGGTGCGCTGATCGCGGTGCAGGTCACCGCGCGCAACGGACTGGGTGCCGACGGCGGGCGCGTCACCAGCGTCACCATAAGCGGCACTCAGCGCACGGTGGCGGTGACGGGGGACCAGGTGCAGGCCGCGCTCGGATTGCGGTCGAACTGGTTCAGCGTCGGGTTCAGCGTCATCGGTGCGATCGCCGTGCACTACAACGAGCTCGGGGGAGCGGCCGGCTTCCTGGGTGCGGCGACGACAAATGAGTACGGCACCCCCAACGGGAAGGCGCGGTACAACCACTTCCAGGGCGGCTCCATCTACTGGTCGCCGACCACGGGGGCCCGTGAGGTGCACGGATCGATTCGTGAGCTGTGGGCTGCCCTGGGTTGGGAGGCCGGTGTGCTGGCTCTGCCGACCACCGACGAGTACGGCACCCCCAACGGGAAGGCGCGGTACAACCACTTCGAGGGTGGTTCCATCTACTGGTCCCCCGCTACGGGAGCGCATGAGGTCCACGGTGCTATTCGAGGCACCTGGGCTGCCTACGGGTGGGAAGCCGGACTGTTGGGACTGCCCCTGACGAATGAGTTCGGCACCCCGAACGGGCAAGGCCGGTACAACCACTTCCAGGGTGGTTCGGTGTACTGGTCGCCGGGGAGCGGCTCGCACGAGGTGCACGGGTCCATTCGGGACAGCTGGGCCGGCCAAGGGTGGGAAGCGGGGTCACTGGGGTTCCCGACCTCGGATGAGCATGATGTGCCGGGCGGGCGGGCCAGTACCTTCCAAGGCGGAACCCTGACGTTCAGCTTCGCGTCAGGATTGGTGACGCGAAGCTGAACCGAGTGACCTGCCCCACTGTGGTGCCCGTTCACGTGAACGAAACAGAAGCGTTGCCGCCGCGGAACGAGCCGACTGTTCACTAGCAATTGACCCGCCCGCCAGGGTGGGGCGCACCTAGGGTTCCGTCGGCTCGCCGGGTCTGGACCAAGGGGTGCAGCGGGGCCCTGCGGGGTCCCGTCCACGGCGGGACAAAAGCCCGGGAGATCGTCAGACGGCGCGCGCTGCCGCGCCCATCCTGAGACCTCCCTGGAGCAGTCATGTCCGCTGTACCCGTGGTAGCCCCTGCCCAATCGATAACCCTTCCCGCACTGACCGGTAGCTGGTCGCGCACCCTGCTGGTGCGGGCCGACGGATCGCGTGACACCGGCACGCAGGTCACGTGGCTTCAGGCCGGGTCGGCGTACGTCGACCTGCGTCAGCCGGATCGACCGGCGCCGACGGGTCCGCTCGCGTGCCTCGACCGGTCGGGCCTCCTGCGCCTGCTCGAGCAGGAGGCCTTCGCCGGGACGCTGAGCCTGACCGGCGAGGTCGCCGAGTGGCACCGCAGCATCGACCTGACCCTCTCGGCCCCGCTGGGTGACCTCGGCCGTCTGCACCTCGAGGGCGAGCGGCTCGTCGAGGACGGCGTGCACGAGGTCTACCTCGAGCAGTGGGAGCGCGTGGCGCGGGGGGCGTACATCGGCCTGCAGCTCAGCAACGGTGAGACGCCCGCAGTGCTCGCGCGGGTGGGGTCGGTGTTCGGCTGGGCGCGCGGCCGGTCGGTGAGGCTGCCGGCTGGCACCGACCTCGTCGAGCTCGTGAGCCGTGTTCCCTTCGAGGAGGCCGTCGCCCTGCTTGACGTCGAAATCTGTCTCGGCACGGTCGACGAACGCGGCTGGATCGTCGAGCGCTCGACCCTGCCGCACGGTGTGGGACGCGACCTGCGGCCCGAGTTGTTGCCGGACGGCACTGTGCGCACCTCTGACCTCACGCCCGCAGGCGAGACCCTCAGCCGGGTGTGGCACATCGGGACGTCCGAGGGCGATGCCTCGCTGCTGGACAACCGGGGGCTCCAATGACAACCTCCTTCACCGAGATCCCCGTGGTCGACATCGCGGGGCTGCTCGGCAACGACCCCAGCGCCCAGGCGGCTGTGGCCGCGCAGCTGGGGAAGGCCGCCCGTGAGGTCGGGTTCCTGTACGTGACCGGAACCGGCATGGACCCGGCGCTGTACGAGGACCTGGTTGCCACTGCGCAGGACTTCTTCGCGCTGCCCACCGAGCGCAAGATGTCCGTCTACATCGGACAGTCGACCAACCATCGCGGCTACGTGCCGCAGGGTGAAGAGGTCCTCGGTGGGCAGCCCCGTGACGTCAAGGAGGCCTACGACCTTGCGCTCGACCTTCTCGCTGACCACCCGGCCGTGCGGGCCGGCACCCCTCTGCTGGGCCCGAACCAGTGGCCGGACCTGCCTGGGTTCGCCACTCGGGTAGGCGCCTACTACGACGCCGTCCTCGCTCTCGGGCGGGCGTTGCTGGGTGGCTTCGCGATGGCGCTGGGGGAGGACCCGGACCTGTTCGATGCCCACGTCACCACCCCGCCCAGCCAGCTGCGGCTCATCCACTACCCCTACGACGAGGATGCCCGCGACGTGGTGGGCCTCGGCGCGCACACCGACTACGAGTGCTTCACCCTGCTCCGTTCGACGGCGCCCGGTCTCGAAGTGCTCAACGGGGACGGAGTGTGGGTCGACGCTCCACCCCGGCCCGACGCCTTTGTGGTCAACATCGGCGACCTGCTGGAGATCTGGACCAACGGAGTGTTCGTCGCCACGAGCCACCGGGTGCGCAAGGTCAGCGAGGAGCGCTGGTCATTCCCGCTGTTCTTCAACGTCGACTACGACACGGTGGTGGCCCCCCTGCCACAGTTCGTCCCGCCAGGGCAGACACCCGGGCCGGGCGTGGTGGCCGGAGACCACCTCTTCGCCCAGACGGCGCAGACCTTCCGCTACCTGCGCAAGCAGCTCGAGACGGGGGACCTGGTGCTGCCCGACAGCGCCCTGGCCCCCTCCTCGTTCGGGCAGCTCGCCAGACAGGGGTCTCCCCGATGACCGGCGTCCGCTGGTCAGAGCAGGCCTGGCCGGAGCTGCAGGGACTCGGTCCTCGCAGCGA
>JADGOX010000259.1 GCA_017882745.1 Mycobacteriaceae bacterium
CCGGTGGCCACCGAGGAGCCCATCGGCACCCGCGACATCACCTCGACACCACCGGCGACCACCACGTCCTGCTGGCCGGAGACGACGGCGGCGGCGGCGGTGTGCAGGGTCTGCTGCGAAGAGCCACACTGCCGGTCAAGGGTGAACCCGGGAATCGTCTCCGGCCACCCGGCGGCAAGCACCGCGTTGCGGCCCACGTTCATCGACTGCTCCCCAGCCTGAGTGACACAGCCCCAGTGCACGTCATCGATCACGGAGGGGTCGATGCCTGCCCGCTCGACGAGAGCCTGCAGCACGTGCGCGGACAGGTCGACAGAGTGCACTCCGCTCAGTCCGCCTCCGCGCTTTCCTACGGGGGTACGGACTGCCATACAGATCACCGCGTCGCGCATTGTTGCTCCAGTTCCGGTTCGGGAAAGATCGGTCTCATCAGCGATGCTAGAGGGCATGCCTGACTCGAGCGCCACGGCGCACACCTGGAGCCCGAAACCCCAGGCCCTGGTCGCTGCCGGTGTCGGCGGCGTGATCGCTGCTGGGCTTGCCGTCCTGAGCCACGATCCAGCCGGTCGTCTGCTCGTCGGCTTGGCTGCAGCGGGCCTGTTGGCGACGGCGGCGCTCGGCACCGGGCTCCGACCCCGTCTGGCCGTCGACAGCGAAGGCCTGACGGTTCGCGGACTACGCGGGCGGCGACGGGTGGTGTGGCCCGAACTGACCCAGTGGGCGGTCGTCTCGCACCACAGGCTCGGGCGCAGAGTGGCCGTGCTGGAGCTGACCGTCGTGCAGGCCGGCGAGGAGGTCCTGCTGCTGTTCACCAGCGCTGAGCTCGGCGCCGACCCACATGATGTGCTCGAGATGCTGCAGCGGGTTCGCGAGGTCGGGGCATGACCTGAGTTACAAACCGAGGTCGGAGCGCAGGGCGAGAGCCTGGCCGGTGATCAGCCCTACGGCCACAACGGTCAGCGCCAGCATGGCCCCCACCTGCACCGCGAGCAGGCGCCCCTTGGGTACGTAGAGGGGTGCGTAGACCAGGACGGCGGTGGCCACTGCCCCGAACACCAGGCCGCCGAGGTGGCCCACCAGCGAGATGCCGGGGACGGTGATGCTGATGAACACGTTGAGGGCGATGACCGTGACGGCCGGGGCCAGGCCGCGCTTGAGTCGCAGCAGGACCACCACCAGGCCGCCCATCAAGCCGAAGATAGCGCCGGAGGCACCCGCGGTTGCCGTGTTGGGCGCCGAGAACAGCATTACCGAGGCCGACGCACCGATCAGGGACACCGCGTACACACCGAGGAAACGCCCGCGACCGAGGACGACTTCCATGTCCCGCCCCAGGATGTACAACGCGAACATGTTCATCAGCAGATGTATCGGTCCGTAGTGCAGGAACCCACTGCCGATCACCCGCCACCAGTCGCCCTGGGCGACGCCATAGGGCCACAGGGCAAAGTCCGAGAATATCGTCGATACCTGGTTGGACATCACGTTCCCCGCGTCGGCCACCGTCAGGAGGAAGACGAGAACGTTGATGCCGATGAGGCTGTAAGTGACCAGCGGCGGCGCCTGGCTTACCCGCGCACCGGTGACCGTCGCTGCCTGCCGCACGTCACGTTGTCCCTCGGCGACGCACTGGACGCACTGGAACCCGACGGGGGCCTCACGCAGGCACTCCGGGCAGGCCGAGCGGCCACACCGGCTGCAACGCAGGCCGGTGGGCCGGTCGGGATGACGGAAGCACACCGCAGGTGCAGCAGCGGGCTGATCGCCACCCGGTGGGGGCCCGTCAGCTCCAGGCTTACCCCAGCCGGGGGCATTCATGTCGTGCTCGGGGTAACTAGTTGTTCTCGATGGAGACGCGTTCGATGACAACGGCCTCCACCGGACGGTCGCTGCGGTCGACCGCCGTGCTGCCAATGGCGTCCACGACCTTGCGCGACTCCTCGTCGGCAACCTCGCCAAAGATGGTGTGCTTGCGGTTGAGGTGCGGGGTCTTGGCGGTGGTGATGAAGAACTGGGAGCCGTTGGTGCCCGGACCGGAGTTGGCCATCGCCAGCAGATACACGCGGTCAAACTGCAGGTCGGGGTGGAACTCGTCGGCGAAGCGGTAGCCCGGGCCGCCGCGGCCGGTGCCGGTGGGGTCCCCACCCTGAATCATGAAGTTGTCGATGATGCGGTGGAAGACGGAGCCGTCGTAGAACGGACCCGAGCTCTCGCCCTTTGCGTTCTTATCGGAGTACTCCTGGGAACCGTCGGCGAGACCGATGAAGTTCGCCACCGTCTTGGGAGCATGGTTGCCGAACAATGCGATACGGATATCGCCCCGGTTGGTGTGCAGGGTCGCCGTCGCGGTAGCAGGGGCTGCGGTCTTGATACCTGGTGAAGTCACACGACCATCCTGCCATCCGGCGGCGCGCGCTGCAGGAGCCCCTTGCGGTTGGCGCAGCCACCGAACGGGCAGGATGGCGGTGGGACCGGTGGTGACCGGACTTCAGTGACATGGCGTCGAGGGGACAAGGAGTAGTCGATGAACGAGGTGACCGTACTGTCGAAGGCCGGCGAAGGTGCAGGCCGAGCAGTGGGAACGGGGCTACGGGCGGCACGGCGCGCCACCGTGGTACTGAGCCGACATGGCGCGGCCGCCGCCCTTGCTGCCACAAGAGCTGCGAACACTGCCCGTGTGTCAGCAGCTCAGCGCGCCGCCGCGCTGCGCACGGCGGACCTCTCGGTTCCCGCCGTCTCTGTGCCCACCATCTCCCTGCCAGAGCTGAAGGCCTCCCTGCCGGACCTCTTGGCGCAACGCCACCTCACCAGCCTGCGCCAGGACCTGACCAAGCGCATCGAGCCCAGGGCTCGGCGGCGACGCTGGCCCTACGTGCTCGCAGGCCTGCTCGCGCTGGGTGCCGCAGCGGCCGCGGTGGCACGACGTCCCGTCGCTCCGCCGCCGGCCCCATTTGCGCCGACCACAGTGCCGTCCTCCACCGACACCACTGCGGACACTGCAGACACCGAGGAGAGCGGGACGAGCGGCTTGAGTTAGGCGCCCGGGGGGCCCGCTCAGAGCCTCAGCGAGTTGATCACTGCCTCGGTAACCCGTTGAGGCTTGAGTGACTGCTCTTGGTTGCTCGTGACGACCACCGCAACCGCGCCTTTCGACACGGCGTACACGGCACCGTGCTGGCCACCGCTGCGTCCACCGATCCACCCCTCGGGCGCGCTGGCGGGATCCGATGTCGCAACCGCAGCGGCGCGGTCCACGGCGGCGGTAGCCAGCGCCGCCGAGCCAGCGCGGTACACCCACACCGACAGCTGCACGCTGCCGTTGCCGATAAGGAAGAAGCAGGCGGGCGGGTCGTAGCTGGTGTTGAGCCGCACCCCGGCGACGAGTTGCCCGTTGAGGTCGGCCACGGTTGCGGCACCGAGGTAGGGGCAGGTGCCTGGGGACACCGGTACCGGCACGGGCGGAAGAATTGGTGGAGCAATGCTGGTCGGCGGTACAGCAGTGCTCGTCAAGTGCGCCGTCGCAGTAGGGGGGACGTCTTGCGTCGCCCTGATGCGTGAGCCTTGGGTGGAGGAGCACCCGGTGAGGACCACGGCGGCGAGGGTCACGACGGTCAGTATGCGCACATCAGCCATCCAACGGTGGTGGAGACGAGGGGAATCGAACCCCTAACCCCTGCCTTGCAAAGGCAGTGCTCTGCCAATTGAGCTACGTCCCCGTGAGGTGTTCGGGTACAGCGTGTTCTCGTACGGCCTGCTCTGGTGCTGCATGCCTGCCAGCGACCGGTGTCGTGGCCTCATGCCACAGATCCGTCTGGTCCTTGCCTGATCGCGCCCGTGCGAGACCGATGGCTGCGGCGACCGCAACCACGGCAAGCAGGAGGAGCTTCGACACGACCACTTACTCCTTCGGAACCGGCGAATCTCGTGGGCCTAGGTGGACTTGAACCACCGACCTCTTCCTTATCAGGGAAGCGCTCTAACCGTCTGAGCTATAGGCCCCGATGCGCTGGCAGAGGTTACCGCACGGGATGACCACCGACCAAAACGCCTCCCGACCGGCGACCAGAACCGCCCAGTCGCCGGAGAGTGAAACGCCGCACGGTCAGTCACGTTCTGTCAGCATCACTTCTACCCCGCCGACGAGGTCGGACGTCAGGTTGTAGATGAACGAGCCGATGGTCGCGAGAGCCGTGAGGAGAACGATGTTCACCGCACCCACGATGGCAGCGACGCCGAAGACGCGACCGGGGCCGATCAGAGGCGCGCTACGGCTGTTCGGATCGTTGACGGACACGAAGTCGGTGAACGTGGTGTTGAGCCGCTCCCAGACGCCCATGCCGTCCAGTACGAGGTACAGCACGCCGATCGCCACCATCCACACCAGGAACAGGGCGAAGGACAGTACCAGGGACAGCTTCAGCACCGACCACGGGTCGATGTGCTTCACCTGCAAGCTCGCCCGGCGCGGGCCCTTCCTGCTGCTCTGCACGGAGGCAATCGGACGCTTCTCGGGACGGGCAGCGCCGGATTGGCGCTCACCCGTGTCACGTCCTGTGCCCGAGCGCACGGGCGGCCGGTAACTGTTCCGTGGGACGGCGGAGAGGTCCGGCATGTCCGACGGAAGGTCCGGTGGCTTCATCTTCGTGGTTGCTGAATCCAGGGCCGGGCCCTTGGGACCCCCGACTTTCGCCCCTGGACCGCTCACCGCAGTCGCTGTTCCGCGTTGCCACGGCGGAGTGGTGGGTCGAGCGGC
>JADGOX010000039.1 GCA_017882745.1 Mycobacteriaceae bacterium
GACGGCCTCGGTGCGGTCTTGGGCGACCGCCCCGGTGACCCGCAGAGCACGGTCACGAGGGTCAGCGTGCACCGCGGTACCTGTGTGGATGACGTGCCGCAGCTCCTTGTACAGGGCGGCAAAGGCGGCGATCGTGTCAAGCTCGTCGGGCGGGCACTGGGCGATGTTCCACTCGAAACCCGCTGAGCCCATCAGGCTGGTCGCCAGGCGAAAGCTCAGGTCGGTGGTGCGTCCGGAGCTGTGCGCGACCGTCGGACCGACGTGTCCGCCCACAAGCTCTGGTGGCACCAGCAGCTGGGTCCACCGCTGGATGTCCTGCCGTTCGACGGGGTCGTTGGAGTCGCTGGCCCAGACCCGGTCCGCGACGGCGAGCATGCCCAGGTCACTGCGGGCGCCGCCGCTGGAGCATGACTCGATCTCCAAGCCCGCGAACCGCTGCTTCAGCTCGCCCATCAGCCGGTAGACCGCGAGCATCTGCACGTGTACGCCGTAGCGTTCGTCGTGCACCGCCTCAACCAGGTCGCGGTTGTGGTCCCACTTGATGAAGTCGATGCCAAGGTCCTGCACGAGGGTGGCGATCTGGCCGTAGACGTGCTTGTAGGCGTCCGGGTTGGCGAGGTCCAGGACGTACTGGGTGCGCCAGGACAGATGCGGCGGCATGGCCGCCCGAGACGGGTTGTGCAGCAGCCAATCGGGGTGTCCCCGGCCAAGGTCGGAGTCGAGACTGACCATCTCCGGCTCGAACCAGAGCCCGAACTGCATGCCCAGCTCATGCACGCGGTCGGCCAGCGGCTGAAGACCATGTGGCCACACGACCGCGTCGACCAGCCAGTCACCCAGTCCTGCGGTGTCATCGCGTCTGGCCTTGAACCAGCCGTCGTCAAGGACGAAGCGCTCGATGCCGACCCGTGCCGACAGCTCGGCCAGCTCGAGTACCAACGCCGGATCGTGGTCGAAGTAGACCGCCTCCCACGTGTTGAGCACGAGCGGCCGCGGGCTCAAGGGATGCTTGGGCCTGGCACGCAGGAACCGGTGGTAGCGCCCGGCGAGACCGTCGAGCCCGTTGCCGGACCATGCGAAGTAGGCCGTGGGTGTCTCGTAGCTCTCGCCCCGGGCAAGGCTGATCTCACCTGGCCGCAGCAGCTCGCCGGCGCCGAGCAGGGTGAGCGAGTCCGTCATGCGATCGGTGCGGTAGGTGACGTCGGCGCTCCAGCCGAGGTGCACGGCCCACAGGTCGCCGTGCCGATCCGCTGGCGCGTCCAGCGATGCGATCAGAAGCATGGGGGCGTCGTGGCCCCCTCGTCCCCTCCTGGTCTGTCGCACGTGCGAGCCGTGTTGGACGGGGCCCGTGTGCGGCACCTTCTCTCGGGTCCAGCGACCAGCAAAGTCGGTCACGGTGTCGACCGCCTTAGGTGTAGGGAGCGTCGCCTCCAGCCAGTGGACCACGAGCAGACCCGAACCCGTGTTTTCCAGGACGTGGCGAACCGTAATCACCCCACCAACCTGGATCGTGATGCGTGAGTCCACCATGAGGCCAGCATCTTTGTCGCATGCTCTGATCCGTGCGCTGGGCGGCCCGACACCGGGCTCGGTCGCGGTGAAGTCGGTCACGGTCCAGCGCGGGAAGACCGGTGAGCTGTCCCGGGTGAGCAGGACCCCTGGGCGACCGGCCCAGCCGTCGGACTCCTGGGGAAGGATGGAGAGCTGCCACGCCGCGTCCAGCGTGCCAGGTGCGCTCTGGCGACTGACCGCCGTTGAGAGTGCGGCAAGGTCAGCGTCGGTGAGCACGCCGAGATCCGCACCCCAGTGCAGCACAACGGGCAGGCCGTCCGGCGTCAGCTCGAGGACAAGTGCGGTTCCGTCGGTTTGCAGGGTGACAAATCGCGGGAACGTCGGGCGCACCCGAGAACTGTTACAGATTCACGCAACGGAAGCAAGGAATAAGTTAAGTGTCTTATGAAAGCCTCCTGCGGTTCCTGGGCGCTTGCTCCGGCGGCGCCAGGAGCCGCCGTACGATGGTGAGCGCGAAGAATCCAGAGCTGCCCACGAGAAGGACACAGACACGATGACTGAGCGTGACGGGGCATGGGAGCACGCCTCACCTCCGATGGGCGGTCCCAGCTCTGGGCGGATGGCTCGGCCGGTGGGCGAAGGCTCCCGCCGAGCTGCCATCCTGCGACTCGACTGCGGCGCCACCATCGTCTTCACCGGTGACAGCGTCACCGACTGCGGGCGCAGAGAGGATCCCCGCGGCCACCTCGGCCATGGCTACGTTCGGGCCATTGCCGAGTCGCCGCGCGCGGCAGGGGCGACGGCTGTCAACACGGGCACCGGCGGCGATCGCATCCTCGACCTCGAAGAGCGCTGGCGGGTCGATGTGCTCGACCACCACGCCGATGTCGTCTCCATACTGATCGGCGTCAACGACACATGGCGGCGCTACGACAGCGGCGAGCAGACCTCCGTTGCCCAGTACGAGGAACGCTACTGCCGGCTGCTCGATGCAGTCGCCTCAGCCGGGAGCCGGCTGGTGCTGATCGAGCCGTTTGTGCTGCCCGTGGACGAAGGGCAGAAGATGTGGCGTGACGACCTCGATCCGAAGATCGAGGTCGTCAGAAAGCTTGCCGCACACTACAGTGCGATCCTGGTGCCCGCCGACGTCGAGCTGACCCGGCAGAGCGAGCGGCTAGGTGCTGTGTTGCTCGCCGTTGACGGCGTGCACCCGACGGAGCTGGGCCACGAACGTCTGGCCGAGCTGTGGCTGGACACCGTTGCCGGCACTGCTGCCGACACCGGTGCGGTCAGTCGTCCTTAGGTGGTGGGGCGAGCACTGCCGCCGTCAGGTCAGGCCACCCCGGCGATGCTGACCGAGCGCAGGCTTCGGGGGTCGAGCTGTTCTTGGAGCACCAAAGTCGCCGCGCCCAGGGCTGCGGCATCGTGCACGTTGGACGACAGCTGCACCTTGATCCGATGGGCGTGGCGCGAAAGCGCGTAGGTGTCCATGGCGTTCTGAACGCGGTCGAGGTAGATCGAGGCAGTGGAAGCAAACGCGGGGCCCGCCAGGACGACCAGCTCCATGTCGAACAGGTTCATCATCGACACGATTCCGGCGGCGAGGATCTCTGCGGCGTCGGCGAGGATCTCGTACGCGACGACGTTGCCACGCATGGCCGCCATCCCCAGCGTCGCCAGATCCGTCTGCGTCGTGCCGGAAAGCGGCATGTCAAGCTCCCCCTTCGAGACGGCGGCAGCGGCCCGCGCCACGATGGCGCGAGGCGACGCCAGCAGCTCCAGGCACCCTCGATTGCCGCACGAGCACACCGCGCCCCGCACGTCGACTGTCACATGAC
>JADGOX010000040.1 GCA_017882745.1 Mycobacteriaceae bacterium
ACATCCGGCGTGGGAACATCCGGCGTGGGGACGTCCGCTCCGCCTTCCGGCTCCTCGCCCAGGCGACTCCGCAGCTCGTCGATCTGCGCGCCAAGCTGCTCCAGTGCCCAGTCGACCTCACTGGCCTTGTAGCCGCGCACCACCTGTTGGAACTTCAGCGCACGCACGTCCGCGCCTGTGACCTTGTTCTCGGGCAGCACTGCGGCGGTGTACCCGGCAGGCAGTGGGGCCATCTGCTCACCACGGCCGAACACGAATGACGCCGCGAGAAACAGCACCCCACCGACGGCGACCATCACGACGAGGTACACGAGCGCGGTTCCCATGTGATCGATGATCCCACGCGGGACCGACACCCTGCGGGCGGTTCAGCGCTCGGAGCTCACATCGTCGAGCCCGTCCAGCACTGCACGCATCGGCGGGCGGTCACGCAAGGTGACGTCATGCTGATGGGCTTCCCAGAGGTGGTCGTGCTGGGCGAACTGCGTCAGCCCCTGCTCGGCGTCGTCGAGCCCGCAGCGGCGGAGCGCGGTCCCCAGGATCTGGCGGCTCATCACGCCCAGCTCGAGCAGTGAGCGGTTGCGGTGCTTGCGCACGCCCAGGTTGACCTGTGCAATCGCCGCCAGGCCGTGGCGGGCGTACGTGTCCAGCAGCAGCCCGATCTCCACGCCGTACCCAGGCGCGAAGGGCACGTTCTCCAGCAGCGCACGGGTTGCGGCGTACTCGCCGCCCAGAGGCTGGATCACCCCGGCGAGCTGTGGGCGCAGAGCCGCCAACAGCGGGCGGGCCATCAGTTCGGTGACACGTCCGCCGCCGGTCTCGCTCTGCTCACCTTCGACCCGAAGTGGGCGTCGGTAGAAGCCCTTGACCAGTGCGGTTCTCGGATCGCTGAGCAAGGGCCCCACCAGTGCCGTGACGAAGCCGGGATCGATTTCGACCAGGTCGGAATCGAGGAACACCACCACGTCACCGGAGGTGGCGGCCAGCGAACGCCACAACACCTCGCCCTTGCCTTCGACCGGCACCACCGATGGCAACGCCTGTTCCCTGGTGATCACCGTGGCACCCGCCTCGGCCGCCCGCTGCCGCGTGGCGTCGGTGGATCCGGAGTCCAGCACCACCAGCTCGTCCACCAGGGAACCCAGCAGCGGGCGCACCGCAGCCACCACCTCGGCCACGGTCCCTTCCTCGTTGAGCGCCGGCAACACCACCGAGACTGTCCGGGAACCCTTGAGTTCCAACAGTTCCACAACAGTCCACTGTGGATCGTGCCAGGTGTGGTCGTCGAACCACTCCTGCTGCTCGGCGTTCACGCCAAGCCCCGCACGGTGCTCGTCGGCGGTCGTCGACCTTGAATGCTGGCGACCATCTCCACCACCCGGCGAGTTGCGGTGACCTCGTGTGCGCGAAACACCCTGGCTCCTGCGGCAGCGGCCAGCGCGGTCGCGGCCAGCGTGCCCTCCAGGCGCTCGGTGAGCCCGACACCGAGCGTCTCCCCGATGAAGTCCTTGTTCGACAGGGCCATCAACACCGGCCATCCGGTGTCCACCAGCTCGTCGACCCGGCGCAGCAGCTCCAGGCCGTGGAAGGTGTTCTTGCCGAAGTCATGGGTCGGGTCGATGAGGATGGAACCCGCGTCCACACCCAGCGCCTCGGCCCGCTGAGCCTGGGCGGAGACATCGGCGATCACGTCGGCAACGACGTCGGTGTAGCGCACCCGATGAGGGCGGGTACGAGGTGCGGCGCCGCCGGTGTGCGAGCACACGATGCCGACGCCGCAGTCCGCCGCCACCTCCGCCATCTTCGGGTCGTAGCCCGCCCAGGTGTCGTTGAGCAGGTCTGCACCCTCCTGGCAGGCGAGCCGCCCCACCTCGTGCCGCCAGGTGTCCACACTGATCACCATCCGGGGATGCCGTGCCCGAACCGCCGCGACAAAGGGCACCACGCGCCGAATCTCCTCCGCCGTGTCCACCCGCGCTCCCGGCCCGGCCTTGACGCCGCCCACGTCCAGGATGTCGGCTCCCTCGGCCACCGCCCGGTCGGCCGCAGCCATCGCCGCGTCGTCGGCGAAGGTGGCACCGCGGTCGTAGAAGGAGTCGGGGGTGCGGTTGAGGATGGCCATGACCAGGGCCCGATCCGCCGCGACGGGTCGACCGCAGAACATGACAGTGGCGGGGTGCACAGCGTCCGATGGTGGCATGAGCACGCTCAGAGCGGTTCCGCGCACGCCTGCAAGGCGGACTCGACGTCGCGGGTGATCACCAGATGCTGCAGCGCCTGCTGCGACACGAACCCGGGGGGGAGCTCCTGCAGCCAGGACAGGAGACCGTCGTAGTGTCCCAAGGGGTCAAGCAGCACAACCGGCCGGTCGTGCATGCCCAGGTAACCCGACGTCCACACCTCCATCAACTCTTCCAGGGTTCCGAGGCCGCCGGGCAGAGTGAGGAACGCGTCAGAGCGCTCGTCCATCAACCGCTTGCGCTCGCGCATGGTGTCGGTGACCAGGAGCTCGTCCGCATCGCGGTCGGCACGCTCTCTGCTCATCAACGCCTTGGGAATCACTCCGACGGTGGACCCGCCGCCCCGCCTGGTTGCACGCGCCACGGCACCCATCATCGACGTGTTCCCACCACCCCACACCAGGCCCCAGCCCCGGTCTGCAAGACCCGCCCCCACCTGCGACGCCAGCTCGAGGTAGCTCTCCTCCACCGGTCCCGAAGCGCAGTACGTGCAGATCGCGCGGGTCACTTGCGGGACTCGAGCACCAGGCGGACAACCTCGTCCACGTCGTCGGTGCAGTGCAGCAATGCCAGGTCGGCCTCGTGGATGTTGCCGGCGGCGAGCACGCTCGAGTGCAGCCAGTCGAGCAGTCCCTGCCAGTACTCGGTGCCGAAGAGCACGATCGGGAACTGGGTGATCTTGCGGGTCTGCACCAGGGTGAGTGCCTCGAACAGCTCATCCAAGGTGCCAAAGCCGCCAGGGAGGCAGACGAATGCCTGTGAGTACTTCACGAACATCGTCTTGCGGGCGAAGAAGTAACGGAAGTTGATGCCCAGATCGACCCACTCGTTGAGCACCTGCTCGAAGGGCAGCTCGATACCGAGGCCGATGGAGTAGCCGTCGGCATCGCACGCCCCACGATTGGCCGCGGCCATCACACCCGGGCCGCCCCCGGTGATCACCGCGAATCCTGCGGCGGCCAGTCCCGCAGCGATGGCCCGCGCCTGTGTGTAGACCGGGTCACCTTCCTGTGTGCGGGCAGAGCCGAAGACGGTGACGGCTCGCGGTACCTCGGCCAGCGCACCGAAGCCCTCGACGAACTCACTCTGGATGCGCAACACCCGCCACGGGTCGGTATGCACCCAGTCGGCAGGACCGCGGTGGTCGAGCAGTCGCTGATCGGTGGTGGTGTTCACGTGGCTGCGTGGCCCCCGCAGCAGTACCGGGCCGAGCTGCCTCTCGCCGTCCTCGTTGGATGCCATGGGCACAGCGTATCGATCGGCCCGGGGCACTCCTTCGGACATCAGGAGAGGTAGTTGCGGAGCACGGTGGCGCAGCGGGTGATCTGTGCGACCGGGACGTGCTCGTCGCGCTTGTGCGCCAGGTTGGGGTCGCCCGCACCGTAGTTCACCGCGGGAACACCCAGTGCAGCGAAGCGGGACACATCGGTCCACCCCAGCTTGGCCTGCACCTGTCCCCCGGCCGCAGTGATGAACTCCGCGGCCGGGGGTGCGCCGAGCCCGGGCAACGCGCCCGCGGCCGAGTCGGTGACCTCCAGTGCCAGCCCGTCGATACCAGCGAAGACCGCTCGGACATGGGTCTCGGCGAGGGCCTCGCTGCGGTCCGGCGCGAAACGGAAGTTGACGTCCACCTCGCAGACGTCGGGCACCACGTTGCCGGCCACCCCGCCGGAGATGCGGACCGCCTGCAGCCCCTCCCGATAGAGACATCCGTCGATCTCCACCGAGCGCGCCTCGTAGGCCGCCAGGCGGCCGAGCACCTCTGCCATGGCATGAACAGCATTGCCGCCCAGCCAGGAGCGGGCCGAGTGGGCGCGGACTCCCTTGGTGCTCAACCTGACCCGCATGGTTCCCTGGCAGCCTGCTTCGACCACTCCGTCCGTCGGCTCCCCCAGGATCGCCAGGTCCGCGACGAGCCAGTCCGGCAGCTCCCGCTCGATGCGGCCCAGTCCATTGTGGACCGCGGCGATCTCCTCGCAGTCATAGAACACCAGCGTCACGTCGCGCGTGGGCTCGGGCAGCGTCGCCGCCAGGTGCAGGAACACTGCGTCTGTGGACTTCATGTCGACCGTCCCGCAGCCGTGCAGCAGCTCACCCTCGCGCCGGCTCGGCACGTTGTCGGCAATCGGCACCGTGTCGAGGTGCCCCGCCAGCAGTACCCGACTGGAGCGGCCCAGCTTGGTTCGGGCGAGGACGGTGTTGCCGCTGCGGAGGATCTCCAGGTGCCCCGCCTGGCGGCGCAGCGCCTGCTCGACCGCGTCAGCCAGCTCGGCTTCGTCGCGGGACACGCTCGGGATATCGACCAATGCCGCAGCGAGACCTACCGGGTCGGTCGTCAGATCGAGGAAGGGAGCCACGTGTTCAGGCTATCTGGCCGCCGGTAGCCTGGGCCCCTGTGAGCACACAGACTCCTGCAGGAGCCCAAGCAGACGGACTCGCCAGCGTTCTCGCGGACGGCACGGTGCTGGACACCTGGTTCCCCGCCCCCGAGCTGGGCAGCTTCGCCGCTGCGGCCACGGCCCGGTTGACCGCGAATGAGCTGGCCCCGGAGCTCGCTCGCCTGCTCGGCGCCGATGCGGACCGCGGCGTGGAGGTCATCGGGGTGCGCACCACCATCGCCGACATCAGTTCGGCGCCCGTCGACGCCTACGACGCCTACCTCCGCCTGCACCTTCTCTCGCACCGACTGGTTCGACCGCACGGCGCCAACATGGACGGCGTCTTCGGACTGCTGACCAACGTCGTGTGGACCAACCACGGGCCGTGTGCGGTCGACGGCTTCGAGCTGACCCGCGCCAAGCTGCGCGCCCGGGGGCAGGTGATGGTCTACGGCGTCGACAAGTTCCCGCGAATGGTCGACTACGTGCTGCCGACCGGTGTCCGCATCGCGGAAGCCGACCGGGTGCGGCTGGGCGCACACCTGGCCGTCGGAACCACCGTCATGCACGAGGGCTTCGTCAACTTCAACGCCGGCACGCTGGGTTCCTCGATGGTGGAGGGCCGCATCTCGGCCGGTGTGGTGGTCGGCGACGGCTCGGACGTGGGGGGAGGTGCCTCGATCATGGGCACCCTGTCCGGAGGCGGCAAGGAGACGATCTCCATCGGCAAACGCTGCCTGCTCGGCGCCAACTCCGGGATCGGCATCTCGCTGGGCGATGACTGCGTCGTGGAAGCCGGGCTCTACGTCACGGCAGGCACCAAGGTGACCGGCCCGGACGGCACCGTCGTCAAGGCCCGCGAACTGTCCGGGCAGAACGGAATCCTGCTGCGCCGCAACTCCCTCACCGGGGGCGTGGAGGTCGTGGCCCGCGAGGGCACCGGAATCGAGCTGAACTCGGTGCTGCACGCCAACGACTGACCGGCTCAGGCCGCCAGGCCGTAGAAGCGCCGAACGTGCAGACGGAGCACGAGTCGCTTGTCGGCGACCATCGCGGTGCGGAACTCGTCCCAGTCGGGATGCTCACCGTTCACCGCCCGGTACAGCTCGACCAGAGCGTCCGCGGTGGCATCCTGCGGGTCTCCTGAAACCGCGGTCAGCTCCGCAGCACCTTCCGCGACGGCATAGGAGTACGGGTTCGCGCTGGTGACGTGCATGCTCGCTCGCGGGTCCCGACGCAGGTTGCGGGTCTTCGCCCGAGTGTCGGTGACAGACACCGAGAGCACGCGAGCGTCAGCGTCGTAGGCGTACGCCACGGTGGACAGCTGGGGGCGGCCATCCCGCTTGATGGTCGCCAGGACGCCCCGTCCGTGGGTGCCGAAGATCTCGGCGAGGCTCGCGTCGTCCGTCGTCATGCACTGAACGGTAGGACAATCTCGTGGCGCTGGCCACAACTGCCGTAGCCGAACTCGCTAGCCGAGCCGGTCCGCCGCGGCGTCGATGCGCTCGTCGGTCGCGGTGAGCGCGATGCGTACGTGCTGACGTCCGCTTGGACCGTAGAACTCCCCCGGTGCCACCAGAATCCCTCGCCGGGCAAACCACTCGACGGTGTCCCGACAGGGTTCCTCTCGCGTGGCCCACAGGTAGAGCCCGGCCTCGGAGTGGTCGACGCGAAAGCCTGCCGACTGCACCGCGGGAAGCAGCCGCGCGCGACGCTGCCGGTAGAGCTCACGCTGCCGCTGTGCGTGTTCGTCGTCAGTGAGCGCAACGGTCATCGCCGCCTGCACAGGGCGGGGCACGATCATTCCCGCGTGCTTGCGCACCTCGAGCAGTTCCGCCACCAAGCTCGGGTCACCCGTGACGAAGCCCGCCCGGTAGCCCGCAAGGCTGGAGGTCTTGGACAGTGAGTGCACGGCCAGCAGGCCATCGAGGCGGCCGCCGTTGACCTCCGGGTGGAGCACCGATACCGGCCCAGCGTCTCCGGTGGGCAGGTCCCAGGAGAGACCCAGGTAGCACTCGTCGGAGACGACGATGGTCCCACGCTCGCGCGCCCAGTCCACCACTTTGCGTAGATGCTCGACCGGCAAGACGGCACCGGTGGGGTTGGACGGTGAGTTGACGAAAATGACTGCCGGCCTGCCCGAACCGACGGTGGCCGGGCCCAGGAGGGTGAGCCCGTCGGCGCGAACGACCTGCGCGCCGGCGAGCCTCGCCCCGACTTCGTAGGTCGGGTAAGCCAGCCCCGGTACCACCACGGTGTCCGCCGGCCCGAGCCCGAGCAGGGTCGGCAGCCACGCGATCAGCTCCTTGGAGCCGATCGTGGGCAGCACCGCGTCGGGATTCAGCCCGTGCACGCCGTGCCGCCGGCTCATCGCAGCAACCACCGCGTCGCGCAGGGCGGGTGTACCCCACGTGGCCGGGTAGCCAGGTTCCTCAGCGACGGAGGACAGCGCATCCTGAATGACCAGCGCGACACGGTCCACCGGCGTGCCGACAGACAGATCGACGATGCCACCGAGATGCCGGCGAGCGAGCTGGGACACACCCGCGAGCGAGTCCCAGGGGAAGGTGGGAAGCTTGAGAGGCTGCCTGCTCACTCGCCGGCGCTCTGCGGTGGAAGGCTGGCCACCGGCTCCGGGTCGAAATTCGTCTTGCCGACCTTCGCTGCCCCACCAGGCGAACCGAGGTCGACGAAGAAATCGGCGTTGATCTTGGTGTATCCCGCCCACTGGTCCGGAACGTCGTCCTCGTAGTAGATGGCCTCGACCGGGCACACCGGCTCACAGGCACCGCAGTCCACGCACTCGTCCGGGTGGATGTAGAGCATGCGGCCGCCCTCGTAGATGCAGTCAACGGGGCATTCTTCGACGCAGGCCTTGTCGAAGACATCCACGCAAGGCTCGGCAATCGTGTAGGTCACTGCAGTTCTCCTGATCTCGCCGGGGGTTCTCGCCGCAAGTATCCCCGAGTGATCTCGGGCACGCGCACTCACCCCAGGCTCTGCCGGTTGGCGCGCACCCACTCGTCTGCGAGTCGCACAGCTCGCTTCAGCGCGGACCGCTCCCCCAAGTAGTCCCCCACGATGCCCACAACGGGAAGCATGCCCAGCATCCGGTGCGGCCACCGGCCCTGCGGCCGTTTGTCGAGCTCATCGACGATGCCGCGCAGCATGCGCCCGTAGCGCCACAGGGCCTTGGCCGCGCCCGCCAGCGAGGGCCTGGCCTCGAGGTGCAGCCGTTCCTCATCGGCATCGATTCCCTCGGCCTTGAGCTGGGCATCCGTCTGCTCCGGCGCATTGCGAACCAGTTCTCGGCTCACAGCTCGACGGCACAGCACCCAGGCGAGCAGCCGCACCTGGTCGGTGTGGTCGGTGACGCCCCACTCTGTGGCCACCGCACACAACACCACGGCCTGGCTCGCCCCACCCAGCGCCGCCTGCAACGGCAGGCGGTCGGCGACAACACCGGCGAAACCCGGAACGGACGCCACGAGCGTGGTGAATCGGCCCACCCGGTTCATCCACCACAGCGTGCGCTGTTGCGGGTTCATCCGGTCCCAGGTTGCGGTGCCGGGGTACTTCGCGGCGTAGAAACTGTCCACCGCCCTGCGCACCACCCGGTCCTTCAGGTTGATGCCGTGC
Source organism: Mycobacteriaceae bacterium (assembly GCA_017882745.1). GTDB lineage: Bacteria > Actinomycetota > Actinomycetes > Mycobacteriales > Mycobacteriaceae > X156. Next base: position 8,258 of record JADGOX010000040.1, read on the forward strand.
AGTGCAGGGGACGGCGCTCGCCCATGCGTGCGCTTCTTCAGACCGAAGGGGTCGGGGTGCGTGAGTGCGCCGAGCAGCGGGCCACTGCCCGTGACGACGAGACCGAGGACACCAACGACATGCTGGTCACTGATCGGATTCACCACGACGGACTCCCTGCCGTTGTACGTGGCCAGGACGGTCAGGCCAGGGCAACCGCACGGACGGCGTGTGTCGTCGTTCTCTCACGAGCCGGGCGCCCAATTCCTTCGGCGATCGCAGTGAGCTCGGCCACCGTCTTGGCCGAACCGTGCTGCGAGCCGGCCATCCGGGAGATGGTCTCCTCCATCAGCGTGCCACCGAGGTCGTTCGCGCCGCCGTTGAGCATGGCCTGGGTGCCGGTGACCCCGAGCTTCACCCAGCTGGTCTGGATGTGGCGGATGCGTCCGTGCAACATCACCCGCGCCAGCGCATGCACCGCGCGGTTGTCCCGTACCGAGGGGCCCGGTCGCGCGGCCCCGGCCAGGTACAGCGGTGAGGACTGGTGCACGAAGGGCAGCGGCACGAACTCGGTGAAACCACCGGTGTTGTCCTGGATCCCGCGCAGCACGTTCAGATGTCCCACCCAGTGCCGCGGGTGGTCCACGTGCCCGTACATCATCGTCGACGAGCTCCGCAGTCCCAGCTCGTGCGCGGTGGTCACCACGTTGATCCAGGAGCTGGTCGGCAGCTTCCCCTTGGTGAGCACCCAGCGGACCTCGTCGTCGAGAATCTCCGCCGCGGTGCCGGGGATGGTGTCCAGCCCCGCCTCCCGCAACTCGGTCAGCCAATCCCTGACGCTCGCACCCGAACGTGCCGCACCGTTGACGATTTCCATCGGGCTGAAGGCGTGCACGTGCATCCCGGGTACCCGCTCCTTGACGGCGCGCACCAGGTCGGCGTAGCCGGTGACGGGGAGCTCCGGGTCGATACCGCCCTGCATGCACACCTCGCTGGCCCCGAGGTTCCACGCCTCCTCCGCGCGGTCGGCGACCTCGCGCATGCTGAGGGTGAACGCGTCGGCGTCCCCCTTACGCTGGGCGAACGCGCAGAATCGGCAGCCGGTGTAGCAGATGTTGGTGAAGTTGATGTTCCGGTTGACGACGTAGGTGACGTCCTCACCGACGGCGTCACGGCGCAGGTCGTCGGCCAGCGCGCACAAAGCCTCCAGCGCGGGGCCCTCGGCCATGGCCAGCGCAAGGTACTGCTCGTCGGTGCAGCCCGCGGGGTCATCAGCAGCGGCACGCAGCGCGGCAGCCACGTCACCGGTCAGAAGGGCAGGCCCGGTAGCGACGTCGATCGCCTCGGCCTGCTCGCGGACGGTCTCCCAGTCTCCGAAAGCCGAACCGAGGTCCGAACGGGTCTCGGTGTTGCGGCCCTCTGAGTCGATGGCGGTGTTCAGGTCCACGCGTCCGGCGGACTCCCAGGAGGCATCGGGCTCCTGCCACGGCAGTCCGGCAGGGGCGGCGTCGGCATCGGCGAGCCCGCCCGGCCGCGCGAGTGCCTGCACGTGGGCGCTGATCCGCGGGTCGATCCACGGTGCGCCGGCAAGTACGTACTCCGGCTGCGCCGCCAGTCGTTCCACGAGGCTGAAGCCGACCGCGGCGGCAACCTCGGTGAGCGCATCCAGCTGTGGCCAGGGCCGCTCGGGATTGACGTGGTCGGGTGTCAGCGGAGAGACCCCGCCGAAGTCGTCGACACCTGCACCCAGCAAGGCCGAGCACTCCTCCAGGTCCACCAGGTTCGGCGGGGCCTGCACCCTCATCTTGGGTCCCAGCAGAAGCCGGGTCACGGCGATGGTGGCGCGGTAGTCGTCGAGCTCTGCGTCGGGGGCCGCACGCATCGCGGTGCCTTCCTTCGCCCGGAAGTTCTGCACGATCACTTCCTGGATGTGCCCAAACGCTTTGTGCACCTTACGGATAGCGAGGATGGAATCGACCCGCTCCGCCAGGGTCTCACCGATGCCGACGAGGATGCCGGTAGTGAAGGGGACGTTCAGCCGCCCGGCGTCGGTCAGCGTGCGCAGCCGCACCGTCGGGTGCTTATCGGGACTGCCGAAGTGGCACTCCCCTGGTGTGGTGTGCAGCCGAAGCGAGGTGGTCTCCAGCATCATCCCCATCGAGGGCGCCACCGGCTTGAGGCGGGAGATCTCCTCCCAGGACAACACCCCCGGGTTGAGGTGCGGCAGCAGGCCGGTCTCCTCGAGCACCCGGATGGACATGGCACGCAGGTAGGCGTGCGTCGAGTCGTAGCCGCGCGAGTGCAGCCACTCCTCGGCTTCGGCCCAACGGGCCTCCGGGCGGTCACCGAGGGTGAACAGCGCCTCCTTGCAACCCAAGGCCGCGCCTTGCCTGGCGATGTCCAGCACCTCGTCGGGCTCCAGGAACATTCCGTGGCCGGCTGCGGCGAGCTTGCCGGGCACCGTCACGAAGGTGCAGTAGTGGCAGCGGTCACGGCACAGTCGGGTCAGCGGGATGAACACCTTGCGCGAGTAGGTCACCACCCCCGAACGTCCGGCGGCAGCCAGTCCGGCGTCCCGCACGCGGGCCGCGGCCGCACACAACACGTCCAACTGCTCACCACGGGCGTGGAGCAGTGTCTCGGCTTCGCTCGCATCCAGAGTGACCCCGTCGTTTGCGCGGCGCAGCGCACGGCGCAGCGCAGAGGGGGCCGGGACCGGCTCAGACGGGCTCGGGGACTGGGCGCAGGTATGCACAGGCTCGGTTGTCACGAGCCCGATACTGCCCTCCGCGCCGACGCGCCGCCCAAGTGCCTACCCAAGATCACCGCTGCGGGCAGCAATCCGAGCCCGAGGAGAAGCAGGGCGCGCCAGTCGTTGGGGACCAGTACATCCCCGCCCGGACCACCTGAGGACAGCACCAGTACCGCCACCAGCCAGCCGATGACCGGCAGTGCTGCCACCGAGGTGCGGGTGGTGAACCATCCCGCCGCATGCACCAGCATCGCGTTGGTCAACGCCGCGCCCAGCGCACCGAAAGGAACGGCCACCGTGCCGATGTACACGGGCAGGTAGAGCACCTCGAGGACCGCGAACACCACTGCGTAGCCGGTGAGTAGGGCGATCAACAGCCGGTTCACCCTGCAATCCCTGCGAACAGGTCATGCTCCCGGCCGTCCGGCCCCAGCTCACCCCGCGCGCCGCGCACCAGCACGTAGTGCTCGTCAAGCAGTATCGGTTGCACCACCTTGTTGGACAGGGCGAACTCGGTGCCGCTCGGCGACACACTCACCTGGGTCGCGTGCGCGCGCAGTCCTGCGAGCTTGGCGGCGCGCACACCGCGGACGTCGACGACGGCACTCACCTCAGCGTCGTCGACGCCGGGTAGCTCGCCTTCGACCGGCAGCCGCCAACCCTCGGGGAGCGTCTCCATTGCGGCGATTGCGGCGGCCAGTGCGCTGCGCTCGGCGACAGTCCAGTACATCTTGGCCACGTTCCACGGCGGTCCCGCGTCGGGAAATACCGCGGCGTCGGCGGCCGAGTCGACAGCCTCGGTGGTGACCCGGTGCACCTGGATGTGGTCGGGATGGCCGTAGCTGCCGGCCGGATCGTAGGTGACGACGACGTGCGGGCGCAGTTCCCGGATCACCTCGACCAAGGCCTGCACCGCAGCAGCACCCGCCTGGACGAAGCTCCGCGGGTGCTCCGCCGCGGGCGTGCCCGCCATGCCTGAGTCCCGCCAGCGTCCGGCGCCACCAAGGAAGCGCGGGCCGCCAACGATCCCCAGCGCCTCCAGCGCGCCACTGAGCTCACCCACGCGGAAGCCCCCGAGCTGGTTGGACTGCTCGGCGACCAGGCCCGCCCAGCGCCGACCGATCACCTCGCCTTCCTCACCCAGAGTGCAGGTCAGAACAGTGACCTGAGCGCCGTCGGCGGCATAGTGCGCGATGGTGCCCCCGGTGGTGAGCGTTTCGTCGTCCGGGTGGGCGTGCACCAGCAGGAGACGGCGCAACGCCACCGTCACCGGTCGGTCCTGGTCCAGGTGGCAGCACCGGAGAAGGGGCCGGTGAGCAAGGGCCCAGGATCACCAACCCCGTTCACCTGCTTGCGCACAGCAAGCAGGGTGGCGTCCTGGTACAGCGGAAGCACCGCGTGCAGGTCCCACAGCTTGGGCTCCAGCGCAGCCACGGTCGCGGTCGCGTCAGACGTGCCGGTGAGCGCAGCCTGGATCAGTGGCTGCAGCGCTGAGTCGCACACCCCAGAAACGTTGCCCAGCCGCACCGCCGCCGGGGTCCTGGGTGAGGTGGTCGCAGGGGAGGTGGTCGCAGTGGAGGTCGGTGCCGCCGAGGTGGTCGGTGCTGGAGCAGTGGGTGTCCCAGAAGTGGACGTGACGGCGCCGCCTGGTTGCTTGACGCAGGCGTACGTCCCGGCGAGAGTGGTGGCCGCATCGCCGCCGGCAGGTGCTCGCCCGACCAGCATGCCGATCGTGCCGCTGCCCATCGAGCGCCCGTAGAGCTCCGCGGAGGCCACGATGCTGGCGGTGGCGTCCACTCCGGCCACGGTGAGCTGGTCGGCCACAGCCTGCGCGACCGAGGTCGCGGCACTGTCTTCCTTTGCTGCCCCCACCACCACGGTCAGGGGTGTGCCGTTCTTCAGATACTTGCCCGCCTGGTAGGTGTATCCCGCTGCGAGCAGCTCGGTCCTGGCCGCCGCCGGGGTGATCGATTCGGGTCGGGTCGCGACGTAGCCCGGCTGGGAGGGCACCAGGACCTGGGCGCCGGCCCGGTACTGCCCCACGTCTCGCCCTGCACCGATCGTGCTCAGCGCATCGGCGTCGAGCAGGCCCAGTAGGCCCTCGCGGACCTTGCGGTCGGGAATCCCTGCCTGAGTGACGTCCAGGGCGATCCGCATGGTCGTCGGCTGAGGCACCGTCAGCGTCTGCAGCTCCGGGATGGCCGCCAGCTGCGTTCGCGTGGCGTCGTTCGCGTGCACCTGCGCCAGCTGGGCGTCCTTGCTGCGCAGCGACTCGGCAAGCTGACCGGCCGTACCGTCACGGCGCAGCAGGACTGAGTCCAGCACGGTGGGCTTGTCCCAGAACCGGTCGTTACGCTCGAGCAGGACCTCGCCACGATCTCGGTCGATACTCTTCACCTTGAACCGGGAGCCCGACACGGGCAAGGAACTGTCGAGAGCACCGGTGAACCCGCCCGGCAGGTCCTTCAGCAGATGTGCGGGCAGAAGGTTGCGGAACAGCTGCCGCCAGGCCGGGTACGGGGCGGTGAACGTGACGGTGACCGTCTTGCCTCCGGCCGAGGAGGCGACGTCGTCGATCAGCGAGTAGCCGGCGCCGTCCGCCACCCCGGGCTGTGTGATCATCTGCTGCCACAGGTAGCGGAAATCCTCCGCGGCAATGGGGGCGCCATCGGACCACTGGGCCTCATTGCGCAGCACGTATGTGACCGTGAACGGTGCCGAACCACTCGTCGTGGCGCTGCTCGGAGTCGCCGATATCGCGGTGGAGCCGTCCAGCACCCAGCTGTTGTCGGAGGTGGTGGACGCATCCGGCCGGAACACCGACGGCAGCACCAGGCTGCTCACCGCAGTGTTTACCGGGGACAGATCGGCGAGCTTGTGGGGGTTGAAGCCCCCCCCAACGTCATCGATGGCCACCACGACAGTGTTGGTCACCACGGCGCTCGGTGGTGGCGTCGCCGTTGTTGCGGTGCTCTCCACCACCGGCGACGGCTGCGCGGTGCACGCGGGAAGGAGACCCAGCAGGGCGAGAGCGGCCGGCGCCACCCATCGCCTGCCGCGCCGGGGACTGTGCCGAACCTGCACCTGCGCTACTCCCCTGCTCGGACGTCCGACCCTACGTATGAAACCATTCCTGCTGTTGGGGTGCCGGCCTGGATCAGCCGAGCGCCCGTTTAGCCTGCCGACTTGTCGCGCGTCTTCTCACGCGAACGGGCGCGGGCGCGCTCGTTCGCGTCGAGCACGAGTTTGCGGACGCGGACCACGTCCGGCCCGACCTCCACGCACTCGTCGGTGGCGCAGAACTCCAACGCACCCTCCAAGGTGAGCACCCGTGGACGGGCCATGGCCTCGAAGGTGTCCGAGGAGGACTGGCGCATGTTGGTCAGCTTCTTCTCCCGGCACACGTTGATGTCGAGGTCCTCCGAGCGCGGGCTCTCCCCGACGACCTGGCCGGCGTAGGTGGCCGCGCCGGGTTCGACGAAGAAGCTTCCACGGTCGGCGAGCTGAATCAACGCGAACGGGGTGACCGATCCGGTGCGGTCGGAAACCAGGGAGCCAGAGTGACGGCTCCGGATCTCGCCGGCCCAGGGCTCGTATCCAGCGGAGTACGTGTTGGCGATACCGGTACCGCGCGTGTCGGTGAGGAACTCGGTGCGGAACCCGATGAGGCCGCGGGCAGGCACGACGAACTCCATGCGCACCCAGCCGGTGCCGTGGTTCACCATCTGCTCCATCCGACCCTTCCGGGCGGCCAGCAGTTGGGTGACGGCACCGAGGTGCTCCTCGGGGACGTCGATGGTGAGGTGCTCGAAAGGCTCGTGAATCTTGCCGTCGACGATCTTGGTCACCACCTGCGGCTTGCCGACGGTCAGCTCGAAGCCTTCGCGCCGCATCTGCTCGACGAGGATGGCCAGAGCCAGCTCACCTCGGCCCTGTACCTCCCACGTGTCGGGGCGTTCGGTGTTGAGCACGCGCAGCGAGACGTTGCCGACGAGTTCTGCGTCCAGCCGGTTCTTCACCAAGCGGGCGGTGAGCTTCTTGCCGCCGTTGCGGCCGGCCAACGGGGAGGTGTTGATGCCGACCGTCACGGAGATGGCGGGCTCGTCAACGGTGATCCGGGGCAGCGCGACAGGGTTGTCCACGTCGGCGAGGGTGTCGCCGATCATGATGTCCGGGATGCCGGCGATAGCGACGATGTCACCGGTCTCACCCAGCTCCGCCGGAACACGCGTGACGCCCTCGGTGCGCAGCAGCTCCGTGATCTTGACCTTCGTGACCTCAGGCTTTCCGTCGGCGTCCTCACGCATCCAGGCCACGGTCTGTCCCTTGCGCAGCTGGCCCGCATGGATCCGGACCAGACCGATACGACCGAGGAACGACGAGGCGTCGAGGTTGGTGACGTGTGCCTGCAGGGGTGCTTCCGGGTCACCTTTGGGGGCGGGGACAAACTCCATCAGCAGGTCGAACAGCGACTGCAGGTCCTCTGAGTCAGGAACCTCGCCGTCGGCGGGCTGCGTCAGGCTGGACTTGCCGGCGCGGGCCGAGGCGTAGATGACCGGCAGGTCCAGCGCCAGCTCGGCGGCGTGGGCCGCTTCGTTCTCCAGGTCGGAGGCGAGGTCGAGCAGCAGGTCGTGCACCTCTTCGACCACCTCGCTGATCCGCGCGTCGGGACGGTCGGTCTTGTTCACGACCAAGATCACGGGGAGTGCGGCGGCGAGGGCCTTGCGCAGCACGAAACGGGTCTGTGGGAGCGGCCCCTCACTGGCATCGACCAGCAGCACGACGGCGTCGACCATGGACAGTCCACGCTCCACCTCGCCACCGAAGTCGGCGTGACCAGGCGTGTCGATGACGTTGATCACAACCTCGCCATCAGGCGTGTGTCGATGCACCGCGGTGTTCTTCGCGAGGATGGTGATGCCCTTCTCGCGCTCGAGGTCACCAGAGTCCATGACACGGTCAACGAGCTCCGCACGCTCAGAAAACGCGCCGGACTGACGCAGCATCGCGTCGACGAGGGTCGTCTTGCCGTGGTCGACGTGCGCCACGATGGCTACGTTGCGAAAGACGGTTCGGGGCGCGCTAGTCACTGGGGCGGTTCTCCTGAGCTTGCTGGATCCTCGTGCCGAGAATGCTCTCGGACCGAGGTCGGGGGCGACCACCGGCGGGAAGCGCTGCGGCGTGCGGATCCTTACGGACAGCACGCTGGGCACCGCGCAACCCCTGCGGCGACAGTCAGAGTACCCGCTGACCGGTGGTGCCCCGGGTCACAAGTGCCTGTTATGCGCAAGCAGACACGCATTGGGGCATTTACCCCCGGTCGGCTCAGTGCAGCAGTTGCGCGAGGTCTGCTCGCCAGGCGCAGTCCGCCGGCACCAGCTCCACAGCGTCCAACTCTTCGGCGGACACCCACTCGAGCGCCGAGTGCACGCGGGACTCTGGCTCACCGGAAAGCAGTCGACATGCGTAGGCCCGCAGCACCCGACCATCAAGAAGGGGCACATCGACACCAAACCGCTGCTCCACCCTGACGTGCACACCGAGCTCCTCGTCGAGTTCGCGCCGCAGCGCCTGCGCGGACGTCTCGCCGGGGTCGACGCCGCCCCCCGGCAGCTCCCAGAGCCCCGCCAGCGCTACAGGCCACAAACGTCGGGCCAGCAGCACCCTGCCCCCTCGCACGATGGCACCGGCAACTACTTCTTCCCCAACGGGCAGCACCGCAGCAGTCTGGCACCGCGGTCCCGACAGGCGCAGAGCGGACGGGCGTGCCAGCATCGAGATGTGACCGCATTGCTTGAGGCATCCGAGATCGAGTCCGCGCTGGAGCACCTGCCCGGCTGGATCTACGCAGACGCACGCTTGTCCACTACCGCGGAGCTGGCGAGCTTCCGGGTCGCACTGAACGTGGTGGCGGCCGTCGGCGATGCCGCCGAAGAGCGCGACCACCACCCCGATATCGACATCCGCTGGCGCACGGTGACGTTCACGTGCACGACCCACAGTGCAGGTGGCGTGACCGCGAAGGACGTGGAACTGGCGACCGAGATCAGCCGACTGATTGCAGCTGCTTGAGTGTGCTTCGCCTGAGCAGCCGACGCTGACCCACCATCAACCCCAGGATCACCGCAACGCCCGCCGGGTAGATGGCGCCACCGATGGAGGCGAGCACGGGGCGGTTCAGGTCCCAGATCGTCGGCTGCCGCAGCAGCAACAGCTGGATCACCCCGACCAGCAGCACCACCAACCACGTGGCGGCGGTGATCCTCGCCGCGAGAGTGCTCCCCAAGGGGCCATGCACCAGCCACAACAGCGCGGGAACGAGCCACACCCAGTGGTGGCTCCAGGAGATCGGGGACACCAGCAGCCCGAAGAACTGGACTATGAGCATGGTGCCCAGGCGGTCCTCGCCGTCGAGTCCGCGCCAGGCCAGCACACACAGCACTGCCGCGCAGGCCACCGCGATGAGCCACAAGGGGCCCGTGCCCACGTCGTGCCCGGCAAAGCGGGTGAGCACACCGCGCAGCGACTGGTTGATGGCGGAGCCGACCGGACCGATCCGGCTGGCGTCGCCGACCAGCTCCCCGAAGTAGGTTCGCGCCGCGTCGCCGACCACAAGAAAACTGAGTCCCACCGTGCCGGCGAAGACGACCACGGAGAACGCCGCCGCGGCGAGGTTGCGCCGGGCGAGAAAGTACACCCCCGTGACGGCTGGGGTCAGCTTGATCCCCGCGAGCACCCCGACGAGGGCGCCGGCGAGCCACCACCGGCTGGTGCGTGCAGCCAACAGCACGCCAAACACCAAGAACACATTGATCTGCCCGTAGTCCAGTGTGGTGCGCACCGGCTCCAACCAGACGGCCAGCGCGGTCCACATCCACGTCGCACCCCGCCACACGGGCTCATCCGCACGCTCACCGAGCATCAGCTGCATGCTGATCCGTACGACACCCCACAAGGCCCCGATGGTGGCCAGCTGCCACAGCACGGCCAAAGCGGTGAACGGGATCCAGTGCAGCGGAAAGAACACCAGCGCCGCGAAGGGCGGATAGGTGAAGGGCAGGGGGAAGTTCGGCGTCATCTCCGCGAAGGTGAAGGTGTACAACGCACCCCGGCTCAGGCTGGCCGCGCCGTAGGTGTAGACCCGCAGATCCACCATGTTCAAACCGGTGGGGGTGACGAAGCTCAGCACCAGGCGCGCGAGCGCCGATACGGCAAGCGTCAGTGGCGCCAACCAGGGCCGCGCACCCATCACTGATGCAACGCGGACAAGGACCTGCTGGCGGTGCACGAGGGCAACCCTAGAGGTTGCGGCATCCTGCTGTTGCGACACTCAGTCCTGCGTACGGTTGAACCGACCGAGCAGCTCACCGAAGCGGGCGATGTCGGCCGCGTCCCAGTCCTCGAAAAGCGCCTTGAACCGCTTTCTTCTGGCCTTGCGTGCGTGCGCCAACCTGGCGACTCCGTCCTCAGTCAGCGACAACTTGGCCGACCGACGGTCGTTGGCGTCCTCCACCCGTTGGACCAGGCCGAGCTCCTGCATGAGAGCGAGTTGCCTGCTGACAGTCGGCTTGCCCACGCCGTAGAAACTCGCGAGGTCGGTCAACCGCACCGAACCGAGCTCCTCGACGCGAAGGAGCAGGGCGTACGCAGCGGGCTCCAGGCCTGGGTGCACCTCGCGGGCCAGCTCGCGGGAGAAGGATCGCGCCCGCCGGAACAGCACCGCCATCTCGTGCTCAACGGTGTCGTGGGGTCGACGGTCGGTCACGGGGCAAGCCTATCGCGGAGAGCCATGCGGTAGGACTACTCCCATGGCAGCAGACTCACCCGCCTTCCGGCTGGCCCACTCGGGTGACGTGACCGCGATCGTCGACCTTGTCCAGTCCGCGTACCGCGGCGAGCCCAGTCGCGCAGGGTGGACAACCGAGGCGCACCTGCTGGACGGACAGCGCACCGACGCCACGCAGGTCGCCGCGGCAATCGCCCAGCCCCGCAGCCGCATGGTCGTGGCGCTGGATGACGCGGGGGGTGTCCAGGGATCTTGCGCGCTGGAGCAGCGCGGTGACGGCGTCGCGTACTTCGGCATGTTCAGCATCCGGCCCGTCCTGCAGGGCACCGGGATCGGTCGTGCGCTGCTCGCCGAGGCTGAGCGCATGGCGCTTCGCGAGCTCGCGTGTTCGACGATGGAGATGACGGTGATCACGCAACGTATCGAGCTCATCGCCTGGTATGAGCGACGCGGCTACCGGCGCACGGGGCAGACACGGCCCTTCCCCTACGGGGACGAGCGCTTCGGGGTTCCCCGACGACCAGACCTCGCCTTCGAGGTGCTGAGCAAGCAGCTGGCATGACGCCGGAGTGACGCGTTCACGCTGCTGCCTCCAGACTCAGGAGAGCGAGTTTCGCCTCCGGCCCGCCGACATAGCCGCCGGCGGTGCCGTCGGAGCGGACGACGCGATGGCACGGCACCACCACCGGAAGCGGATTGGTGGCGCACGCTGTGCCGACCGCCCGGACAGCTTTCGGGTGTCCTGTGAGCTGTGCGACGGCCGCGTAGCTCGCGGTGCTGCCGTAGGCGATGCCCGGCAGGTGAGCGAGGACCGTGCGGCGGAACCCGGCGGAGAGGCGGAAGTCCAGAGGAAGGTCGAACTCCGTGCGGGTACCGGCGAAGTACTCGTCGAGCTCTCGGGCAGCAGCGTCCAGCCTCCCGGGCGCATTCAGGATTCTGGGGCTGATCCGCTCGGCCAGCAGCTCCAGAACCTGGCCGTGTCCTTCGCGGGCATAGGCCACGCGAACCAGACCCAGCTCGGTGGCCGCCAGCAGCAACTGACCCACGGGGGTGTCGACGGTGCGGTAGGCCACGTCGAGCAGGCCCTCCGCAGCGGCGGCGTCGACCAGCCTGGAGTGCAGCCGCGCGTTGGCGCCGTCGTCGACCACGGGTAGGGACGCGAAGACGTTCATCAGGACGCTCCAAGATCGGTGGTGCGCAGCTTCTTCATGCCGTCTGCTGCCGCTCTGCGCGCGGCCGCCTCCGAGTTGCCGAGAATCTCGGCTACCTGTGCATACGGCAGGCCCGCGAGGTGGTGGTAGGCGACGGCTTCTCGCTGAGTGACCGGCAGCGCCTTCAGCGCGGACCACAGCTCGTCGAAACCCTCGCCGGGGCCTCGCGCGCGGCTGGGCTGCTCAGGTAGCTCCAACACCGGTACCGGATGCCGGCCCCGCGCCCGGTGTTGGTCAATGGCCTTGCGCTTGGCAATGGTGACCAGCCAGGCCTCTACGTTGGCCGCGGGATCCAGCGTCGGGTAGGCGCGCAGCGCAGCCAGGAAGGTCTCCGACCAAGCATCCTCTGCCTCGTGGTAGCCCAGGACCGCGCGGCAGACCCGCAACACCGTTGGCCCGTGCTGCGTGACGACGTCCTCGAACGGGATCAGAACAGGCACGGCTGGGTGACGCGGGACGGGTTCTCCAAGGCCAGCAGAAACTCCTTGCGCTGCAGGCCACCGGCGTATCCGGTCAACGACCCGTCTGCACCGATCACCCGGTGGCAGGGAACCACGATGCCGATCGGGTTACGGGCATTGGCGGAGCCGACCGCTCGGATCACCAGTCGGTTGCCCAACTCGTCGGCCAGCTGGCCGTAGGTGCGGGTCTCCCCGTAGGGAATGTGCTGCAACAACTGCCACACCTGCTGCTGGAACTCACTGCCCAGCGGCGCGAGCGGCAACGCGAACTGGGTACGTTGCCCGCCGAAGTACTCCGCCAACTGCTCGGTGGCCTGCTCGAAACCAGTGCGTGTCCGCTCGCCGAAGCCGGCCTGGTCGGGCCGTCGCGCGTGCACCTCCATGTAGAGCGCACTCAGCACGCCGTCGGTGTTGACCAAGGTCAGTTCACCCACCGGCGAATCGATGATCGAGTGTGTCCTCATGGCGTCCTCCTGAAGGCTAACGCGGGGTGCCGACGTTCTGTGGGGTAGACGCCACAGCGGGAGGTTTCGTGAGTTCTTGGCGGGGGCCGTACCACTGCGGGGCAGTCAACACGTGGGTGGCCGAGGCCTGGACGGCGTGCTGAACCCAAGCCGACCGAGGTAGCGGGCGGCCGAACGCGCCACAGCCCCTTTGCCGTCCGTCGCCACGACCCGCCCCCACCAGCCTCCGTAGATCGTGTCGAAGGCGAAGGGCTCCAGCAGCGCCAGCGCACGTTCGATGACCGCAGGCGACTCGGGGACGTGGTTGGGGTAGCTGTACATGAAGCTGACGTACCGCCGGTCCATCACCACGGTCAGGATGTCGCCGGTACACAACGCACCGCGCCCGTCCGCTCCTGCCGCCCAGTGGAGCACCGTGCCCCCGGCAAAGTGCACGCCACAGTTGACCAGGGTGCGCCCGGGCAGGATCTCGTGGGAGTCGCCCGCCCAGAACGTGATGTTGCCGTCCCGGCAGACCCACTTCCGATCGGCCTCGTGCAGATAGATCGGGGCCCCGCCGAAGGCCTCGCTCCAGGAGACGGCTGAGCTGTAGAAGTGCGGATGGGAAACGGCAATTGCTGCGATTCCGCCCGCGGCCTGCACCGCAGCAACAGCCTCTTCATCCACATAGGACACGCAGTCCCACAAGACGTTGCCGCCCTCCCCCGGAACCAGCAGTGCGCGCTGGCCGATGGCGAACGCGGGCGCCGTGCCGATACCGGTGAGCTCGCCTTCCTCGCGGATGTCCGCGCGGTAGCCCCCTGCAGCCATCTCCTCGAGGGTGGTCCAGCGCTGGCCGCTCCAGCCGACGTACTGCCGTTCGTCCTCGCAGATGCGGCAGTGGTCCGGGTCGAAGTGCGCCTGGTCGTACTGCACCCCGCAGGTCTGGCAGATCGGGTAGTTCATGGTCAACAGCCCTCCGGAGCTACGCGTCGTGGTTGATCTGCAGCAGCGTCTCGACCTTATCCAGCGCGCCGACCATCGTGTTGCCCGCGCCACAGGGAGGCCGTTGGTCGCCGCAAGGATCGGCCTGGGCGATTACTGCTGGAGGATGGACAGGGCCAGACGTGGGCAGAGCTGAACGGCTTCACGTGCATCGGCGAGTTCGCCGCGGGCCACCTCGGGTTCACGGCTGCCGTCGCGGACGACCGGGTAGCCCCACTCGTCCCGGGTGAGCACTCGCGGCAGCAGCTCGGTGCAGAGTCCGCGGCCGTCGCAGCGTGTCCAGTCGACGTGCAACCGCCTGTTGGCACTCATGCTGCCACCTCGCACGCGCCCTGCAGATGCGCGGCCACGTCATTGTCGAACACAGCGAGGGCACTGCGAACGAACCGCGCGGTGCCGTCGGGGTGACGGCACGAGCCGCGTCCGGTGACCACCTCGGACAGCCGGTGCACCTCCCTGACGAGTCCGGGAGTGCGTTCGCGTCGGGCGAGGCGAGTGAGCACGTCAGCCAAAGCCGGCAACCCGTTCACACACGGCCCACACTGGCGGGCGCTCTGCTGACCGAGCCAGCTCGCAATTTCCGCCGAGGCCGCCAAACCGCACCGGCGCGTCCCGAGGACGTGGACCACCCCGGCGCCGGGGGCCGCACCGAAGCGCCGCAAGGACGCGACCGAGAGCTCGGTGTGTGCCAGCTCCGCGCCGGGGACCCACGCTCCGTGGTAACCGCCGACGAGGACCGCACGGACGTCGCGAAGGTCTACCCCGCGCCGGGCGAGCAGCGCTCCTAGGCCGGCACCGGATTCGACTTCGAGCACCCCGCGGCGAGCCAGGTCGCCGGACAGCGTCAGGAGCCGGGTACCGGCTTCATCGGGTCGGCCCGCGGCGCGGAACCAGTCGGGACCGTAACGGGCAAGCAGGGCGAGATGCGCCAAGGTCTCCACGTTCTGCACCAGGGTCGGCCGGCCGCGGACCCCGGAGCGGGTCACCCGCAAGGTGCGGTCCAGTGGGAGGGCCGGTCCGCCCTGGAGCCTGTTGACGACGGCGGACTCCTCCCCGGCGACGAACGCGTCTGGTGCCTCGGTGAGCTGGGTACGCCGATCGCCTCGTTCAGCCAGGGCGGCCCGCACCGACTGCACGGCGGCAGCTCCGACATAGACGTGCACCTCTCGCGCGCCAAGGGCCGAGGCGACGAGCGCCAGACCGTCGAGCACCAGGTGCGGGGACCGGTGCAGGAGCACCGCATCCTTGTCGCTCAGCGGCTCCCCCTCGGCACCATTGGCCACGACCACGGGGTGTCGGGCGCCTGCCGCAGCGACGTCGGCGAGCTTGCGCCAGGTGGGAAACCCAGCGCCGCCCCGACCGACCAGTCCGGCGCACTTCAGCAGGTCCACCAGCTGGGGTACATCGAGGCAGGGTAGTGGACCGAAGTGCGCTCGGTGCTCGGCCAGATCGGGCGTCGGAGTCGAGAGCAGGCGGGCGACACCCACCCGCTCGCTGGTGCTGATGCTCATCGGAGGGCCTCTCGTGCGTGAACGGGGACAGTGACGGGTTCGGTGCGGGTGCTGCGGTGCTCGACGAAGTCCTCCCGCACCCGCCAGCACAGCGCGGCGGCGACGGCCACGGCGCAGGTCCCGCTGACGGTGAGGAACCAGGGGGCGAAGGAGTCGGTGCCGTTGCCGAGGCCGTGCGCCAAGGCCACCGGCCACATTGCGTAGGTGGCCCAGTGCACCACCCGCCAGGTCCGCAGCCCGATGCGGTGGCGGAGGAGGCTGGTCACCATCACCGCCAGGGTGAGGTCCAGGGCAACCGTTCCCAGGCCCTGCCAGAACGGTCGGTAGGTGCCGAGGAAGGGCACGACCGTGTCGACGAGGTGGAGCTGCGCGTAAGGGTCGAAGAACAGCGACGTGATGTGCACGATCAGTAGCACCGACGCCAACAACCCGGCGTTGCGGTGCACGCTGGACACGGCGAAGCGCGGCAACCCCAAGGCAGGGCGGCCCGACCGGGTCAGGATGCCCAACAGCACCGACACGGTCATGCACACCAGGGTGACGACACCGGTGCCGCGACCCAGCGCCCACAGTGCTTCCTCCATCACGCGGCCCTCGCGATACTGGTGGTCCAGCCGAAGGCGGGGTGCACCGGCCGCCGTTTCGCGATCAGACGGAAAGTGCTGGCGCCCGTCATGATCCACCGCTCCTGGCCTGGCTTCGCCCTGATCCGGGCGTCACCATCGGCGCCGGCTCGATCGTTCTCGGGGCGAGGACACGCGGGCGGGCACCGGTGCTGACGGTGGTCGGGGCTGGGGTCGGGCTGTCGCTGGTCGTGGGGGTGGTGGCGTCAGCCTTCGGGGATGAGTTGGATTCCTGTCCGGTGAGGCTCACAACGCTGAGCCAGGCGGTGCCGACCACGCTCGCGGCCAACATCGCCCGGGTGGTCCAGCGGGCTCGGCGACGGCCTCGACTTCGATCGTCCATCGGGTCCTCCTGAGGGGTTCGTCCGTGGACCCATGGTGGGCGCCGTATCTATGCGTGGGCTGTGCGCCGGCTAGGCAGGGACTGTCGGCGAAACCGTGGCGCCCCGGGACAATCTGCTACCGCGTGGAAGGAAAACAGATACCCAGCCCACGCACAGCAAGCTCATAGGGTCGCCGCCGAACATGGGTGCTCCCACCACATCCTGAGGAGCATCCTGATGGACGATCACAACC
>JADGOX010000041.1 GCA_017882745.1 Mycobacteriaceae bacterium
GACGGTCAAGAATTATGTGTCCCGGTTGTTGGCGAAGTTGGGTATGGAGCGGCGGACTCAGGCGGCGGTGCTGGTTACAGAGCTTCGTGACCAGGGGCGTCACCCCGCCGAGTAGCACGCCAGAACCATTACGCCTGCGGGCTAGTCGTCCAGGCTGCCGTTACTGACGAACCCGTCCTGCCCTGAGCGGACCAAGGGTGTTCGCTCCGCCCGATCTCGGATGCCGCGCAGCATCCGTTGACTCATGACGAAGCTGACCAGCTCGACCGGCTCCACGAGCAAGGGGGCCCACCGCCGCGAGTATCCGTAGCGCTCCCGCACCACGAGCCGGGTGGCTCCCCCCGGCTGGCTTCGCATGACGAAGGACCAGGTGAAGTCGAAGGGTGGTGGTGTTCGGCCCATGGGTATTCCGCCACGCAAGACCAAGGCTCTCCCGGGGTCCGCCTGGGCGACGATCAGACCGCCCTGGGGGTAGAGATTGACCTCGTCGCCGACCGTGATCTGTTGCCATCCGGGAACAATCCGGTCGGCGCTGTGGATGTCGCAGCCGAACAGGTTCTCGAGGGAGTCGTAGCTGTAGAAGCCGCCACGACCCTGCCCGAGCTGGGCGATCCATGGCCAGACCCCGGCGGGGGGCGTGTGAATGGTGATCGCCCGTGTCGCAGTCAGCTCCGCACGGGGCACGATGAGGTCACCGGGGAGAGTCATCTCCACCTCCTCGTCGCTGGCGCCCCACCGCAGGTACCTCGCTCTGAAGACAGCGGCGGCGACCGCGCCTCCCACGGCGAGTGCACCAAGCGCTTTTTCCTGCCTCATGGGATCTCCCTGCTGCACTGATTCCCTTGATACCCGCTCGACGGGGCGCCACAGCACATTGCCGGCGTCATAGATGACGCCGGATGCGGCGCCCGGTCATCTCCTCCGCACGCAACCGCACGGTCGTGGTCCGCGGCGCTCCGGCCCAGGACTCGATGTGGAGCTCGTCGATCTGCTGCACCTCGTCGGCGTCGCGGACCACTACGGCCTCACCGCGTACGAGCACACTCCAGCCCTCGGCGAGAGTGCTGTCGAAATGATCCACCTCGAAACTGAGCGGGCGCCCCGCCGCCGCGGCAGCACCGATCGAGCCGTGGCCGGTCTGGAACACCACGTGCTCATCGAGGGTTCGGAAGTTCACCGGGAGGGCGATGGGTCCGCGCCCGTCGTCGAAGACGACACGGCCGATACCCCCGGCGCGGATCAGTTCCATACAAGCGGCCCGATCGAGAACCTCGAACCGCGGGGATCCGCCCGGAACCGCCCCGCTGCCCTGGGGTTGGCCGAACCCCTGGCCCATGAGGTCTGCACCGGTTGTCTCGAGCGCCGCCGCAAGTCGGTACAGCGACGAAGGGTTGATTGCGGCGCCGGGGCTCTCCTCGAGGTACTCCAGATAGCCAGGTGCCATGTGCGCGCGGCGCGCTACCACCTGCCGGTCGAGTCCGAGATCATTGCGGCGCGCCCGCACCCTGCGCCCGAGGTCCCCGGGGTTCGCCGTCTGCTCGCGCGAGCTGTCGCCGTTGCGGCCGAAACGTGAGGGCATGCCTTCCCGCCAAACTGTCGTCAGCGACACGGTGAGTGCGCGGAACGTGCGGTCATGAGGTGACCCGCAGCTGGTTGTTGACGTGGGTCACCCCGGGGGCGCGCCAGGCGGCGTCTTCGGCTTGGCGGCGTTCGGCCCAGGAGGAGACCGTGCCCGTCAGGATGACTTCGGTGCCGTCGACGGAGGCTTGGATGTGCTGGGCGTCGAGTTGTGCGTGACGTACCAGAGCGGCAGTGATCGTCGCCTTGGCCTCGGTTGGCGAGACCACGGGGTGCTTCAGGGTGATCGTGTTCCGCACCCCGCTCACCCCCGACAAGGTGGCTACCGCGCGCTGGGCCGCCTCACGTTGGTAGTGCCAGTCGACCGTCCCGGACAGGGTGATCACGTGATCGTGGACCGTCGCCTTCACACACCCCGAGGGCACACTCACCGTCCGCTGCAGGGCGATTCCTGCCTCGCGGGCGATATGGGTGTCCGTTGGCGCGTGTGCTGGCTGCTGCACGACAATCTCGTCAGCGACCGCAGTGACCCCGCGGACCCGCAGCGCGGCGTTCACCGCTGCTTCCTTCTGTGGGTAGGTCTGCACGTTCCCGGAGAGCGTGACCGCCCCATTCGTGAGAGCGACGACCCCGACCTGATCGGCTGCGACACTCGGCGTCCACGCCAACTCGGCGGTAACTGCAGTTGTGAGTGAACGGTCAGTCCTGTGTTGAATCTGCGCCATGTGTCTCACCGCCTTTCTTGCCTGGTGCGCCCGTGGGCGCTACTTGCCTTCGTCCGCGGGAGGGATCACCGCAACGGGGCACGGCGCGTGCTGGACACAGTGCTGACTGACGGAGCCGAGGACGAGGCTGGCGAACCCCCCGCGGCCGCGGCTGCCCACGACCAGAAGTTCTGCGTCCGCCGACGCGGCGACCAGCACCTCCGCGGGCTGGCCCTCGGTTACGGTCGTGGTGATTTCCGCCGCTGCAGCCTCGCCGAGCGTCGCCTTCAGGGTCTTCGACAACGCCTTCTGGGTCAGCGTGGACAGGCTGTCGTTGTCCGGGTAGACGGGTGCCCACCCATAGGAGGCGGGATAACTCCAGGCGGCAATCGCGTCCAACGTTGCCCCGCTGAGCTTGGCCTGGGCGGCCGCCCAGGCCAAGGCCGCCTTCGAGCCCGCCGATCCATCGACGCCCACCACGATCCGCCCGCGCTTCTGATCCATTACAACGTTCCTCTCATCGCCTTGTGGTCAGTATGCGGCCCGACGACGTGGCCTCGACAGTGCCGAAGGGCCGCATGGGCAGGGTCGTTGGACCCATGCCGGAATCGGTGGTGGCCGGATGGGTCGACGGCGATCTGGGTCAGTCGGTCCATTGTCGGGCGACGTCGGCGAGTGGGCGTCGGGGCGTGGTGGGGCCGGGGAACTCGGCGGTGGCGGGCCAGCCGATGCGTACTGCGACTTGTGGTTCGCCGATGCCGTTCGGGGTCACGAGCCGGGCGAGATCGCGCGTGACGCGTGTCTCCGTCACCTGGCTGAGTGCGCAGCTGCCGAGTTCTGCTGTGGTCGCGGCGAGCAGCACAGCGGAGAGTGCTTCGCCGGTGCGTAGCCAGTCGAGGGGCTCATCGGTACTGGTGCTCAGTACGCAGAGGGTGGCGCCGTCAGCCACGGCCGGTGGGCTTTCGAGGTCACCCGTCCCGAAGTCTCGACCGGGTATTCCGTGGGGCAGTGGACCGGAAGCGGCAACGCTGCCCGCGAGTATCCCTTGGTGGGAGTGAGTGTGGCGGTGGGTCCATTCGAGCAGCTCGTCCTGGTACAAGGAGTCCGCGCGTTGCACGACATCCGCATGGGCAAGTGCCAGGATCATCTGGCGGCGTCGAACGGGATCGGTCACGATGGTGACCCGGACGTTGTCCTCGACCGCGGCGCTGGCCACTTGCTCGAGTAGCTCCGCCGGCACAGGTGCGTTCAGGAACGGGCGACGGTCGGTGCGGCGAGCGGCAGAGGCGGACACCATCGCGAGCGTCTGTTGGTCGACTTGGGGCAGTGGCGTGAACTCGATGGCGGCGAGATGGTCACGGTCGGCGGGGTTGGGTAGCCGGTGGACACGTGGCTGCCAGCCGAGTGCGCGGAACGCGACCCGTGCGTGGTGCAGTGCCGCACCGCAGCTGATCGTCATTTCGCGGCCGTCGGGGTCGACCACCGGCAACCGCCGGGAGGCGTCGGCGAACAGGTGCACCGAGTGCTCGGCGATGGCCCAGCGCCACGGTTGTGTGTTGTGCACTGACGGTGCCCGGCATGCGACATCCAGCGCCGCGAGGATGGTCTCCAGGTCCGGGGTGGGTCTTGCGCTGCTCATTGGTGGCTTCCTTCCGCTTACCTGGGTCCATCGTGCAGCGGGGGTCTTGTGCTGTCACAGGGCCGAAGTAGGACCGCGGAGGTGACCAAGGTCCTTGAGCGCGGGACAATCTCCGGTATCCCACCGCCCGCTTCGGTGCCATTCTGGAACACATGGTTGATCTGGCAGGGTCGGTTCCGGAACACGCCAATGACGCAGTCAGCCCACCCGGGGCGAGCGTGTACGAGACGCACAGTGCCGCGGTGTTCTTCTTCGGTGACCGCGCATACAAGGTGAAGAAACCCGTCGACCTCGGATTTCTCGATTTCACCACTGTGGAAGCCCGACGGGCGGTGTGCCACCGAGAGGTGGAGCTGAACCGAAGACTGGCCCCTGATGTGTACCTCGGCGTCGCAGAGGTCACCGACGCCGAGGGAATGCCGTGCGAGTGGATGGTCGTGATGCGGCGGATGCCGGAGGAGCGTCGACTGTCCACGCTTGTTTGTTCGGGTGTCGCGGTGGACGACGAGTTGCGGGCACTCGCCCGGATGCTGGCGGTGTTTCACGCGAAGGCCCAGCGGGGACCGGAAATTGACGATGCTGGCTCGGTAGACGGGCTGCGGGGTCGGTGGATGGCGAATCTCGCTGAGATGGAGCAATTCCGGGGCGACCCGCTCGAGGCTGAGGTCATTGACGAAATCGCGGATCGCGCGATGCGCTATCTGGCCGGGCGGCGCTCCCTGTTCACCGCTCGCGTCGATGCCGGACTGATCTGTGACGGCCACGGAGACCTGTCCGCCGATGACGTGTTCTGCCTGCCTGACGGCCCACGTGCGCTGGACTGTCTGGAGTTCGACGACCGGCTGCGGTGGGTCGATGGGCTGGACGATGCGGCGTTTCTGGCCATGGACCTGGAGCGGCTCGGCAAGCCCGACCTTGCCGCGGCGTTTCTGGACTACTACGGCGAGTTCACCGGTGGGCGGCGTATCGCTTCCCTGGAGCACCACTACGTGGCCTACCGGGCCGGCGTGCGGGCGAAGGTGAGCAGCCTGCGATACGCCCAGGGTGTCGGTGAGGCCGCCGAACAGGCGCGTGCACTGGCAAGGCTGGCGCTGCGCCACCTACGGGCAGGTGAGCCACGCATCATCTTGGTCGGTGGACTACCCGGTACCGGAAAGTCCACAGTGGCCGGTGGTGTGGCCGATGAGCTGAATGCCGTGCTGCTGCGTTCGGATCGCATCCGCAAGGAGAATGACCAGCGTGACCCAC
>JADGOX010000042.1 GCA_017882745.1 Mycobacteriaceae bacterium
GCATCAACGGCCGCACCGATTGCCAGGTGGCGAATGATCTGTGAAGCCCCGCGACCACGATGGCGGGCCGGACTATTCCAGCCGCTGAGTGCCGCCCTTTGGATTGCCGGTGTCCTTTGCACGGCGGGCGGCGCCTTCCTGGCCGGGGGGATCACGGGGCTGCTCCCACCGGTGGGGGGCGGCACTTGTGCTCTTGGGGACGTCCAACGGTGCCGTATCCGCGCTCAATCTCGGGTCAGTCTTCAAGCTGGCCAACGGCAGCCGAACTCGGGTCGAGTCGCTCACAAAAGAATGCGCCGGACTGCAGCCAGAAATGGAGAGCGTGGCACAAGTGCTCTGCGGCGACCCCGAAGCGGTCCATCGGACGGTGGGATTGACGGTTACCAGAGTCTCCAGAGAGTGGACCAGCGGCGTCGGAACGTTGTTTGCGCTGTTCTTGCTGTGCCGAACCATCACCATCGCCCGCGAGCAGGACGCGATCTTCGGCGACGGCTCGGCGGCTGACCCGGAGCGCGAGCGGCGAGTCATCATGGCGCTGCACAGCCTGTGCAGTGTGTCCGTGGCGGACATCGCCAAGATGTTGGACCGAGACCTGGCGTTCGTTCGCGGCGCCTTGGTGGAATCGCAGTCTCGCGGTGATCGATGAACAGCCACCGCCGGCCCGACAGTGATCAGATCGCCGAGGCCGTTCGCCTCGGCCATCGGTCATATCTGATCCGGGTGCTCGTGGCGATCAGCGGGTGTGCTGTCCTGAGCGTGGCCCTGCTCGCCGGTAGCCTCGTGGTCCGCAGCGCGGTCAGCACTGGCACCTCCCCCGGTGCGGATACCGCCTCCTTCAACATCCCAGCCAGCAGCGGGACGGTGATCGCCACCAACGTCCCTGCGACCGGCACTCCCGCGAGTGTCGCGACCGATCCACCGCCGATGACCCCCAGTACCGAAACCGTGACGACCACCACCGGCACTCCGGCGAGTACCGCGACCGTGACGACGTGGATGACGCCCAGCACCGAAACCGTGACGACCAGTATCCCCGCCCGCACCCAGACGGTTGTCCTCACCAAAGAAGTCGACAAGATCGGCACGGTCATCGTCACCGAACTGAGCACGACGACCGTTACCACTGTGGTCAAGGGCGAGACCGTTACTGTCAGCGTGCCCCAGTGAGGAAATCGCCGGCGATATTCTGGCTTGCCCATGGGTGCCATGAAGCGCTGTCGATAGGACCCGCCCCCGGGCTCACCCGAAGTCACCATCGACGGCCGTTGACGGCCCATTGACAACGGAACGTCGTCTGGTAGATCCAGCGGCATTTGGGACGGCAGTGTCAGGGGTGGCCGTGGAAGTCCCAGCGACCGGTGGCCTGGAAGCCGTCGCGGCCGGCCCAGCCTGCGGATCGCCAGGCCAGAATTCTGGCCGGGGTCACCTGGGTGAGCTCCCCGTACTGCGAGACCTGATACTCCCAGTCATATTTGCGGTTGTAGGACTCGATCAGTTCCGGCGAAGTCGGCGCACCGCGGGTGCTCGTGCCTTCGACGATGATGACGTCCGTGCCGCTGTCCAGATGCACCGTGACAGCGGCCCCGTCGCGGAGGGCCAGCAGCAGAGCGGGGCTGCCAACGCTGAGGTACAACAGCTGCTCGTGCCAGATCCCCCACACCGGCCGCGGATGGGGCTGGCCCGACGCGCGCGCGACGACCCAATAGGTGCCGGCCTCGGTGAGCTGCCGGTCCACCCATGGCCACTCGACGGAAGCGCGGTCGCTCGGCGTGCCGTAGAGGTGGAGTGCCTTCGCTCGCCGCGTCACGAGCATCAGGGTAGACATTCCGGCCGACGGCACAGGCGACAATGCGCCGCCCGCCGGGCACGTCGCTGATTGCGGCGAAGGTGCCCGGCCGGTCGGCTCGGGTCAGGTCACCGATGCCCGATAGATGCTCTCGATGGAGGCGTCCAGAACGGCGTCGAACTCGGCCTGGCTCTGCTGCGCGGTCAGACCCGCTGTCAGGGCACGGGAGAAGCTGGCAACGACCCCGTGGTTCCGGGAGAGGCGGGCGTTGGCCTCGTCCCGACTGTAGCCGCCGGACAGGGCGACCACCTGCAGCACGTTGGGGTGCTTGACCAGTTCCGCGTAGAAGTCGTCCCGCTCGGGGGGTGTCAGCTTGAGCATGACGAGCTGGTCCGATCCGAGCCGATTGAGCTCGTCGGTGAGCGCCACCTTGAGCACTTCCTCGGCGGCGGCCTTCTCCGGGCTGTGAATGTCGACCTCGGGCTCGATGATCGGCACCAGTCCACCGCCGATGATGTGCCGGCCGACCTCGAACTGCTGTCCGACGACGGCGTCGACCCCGGTCTTGTTGGCCAGCTTGATCACCGAGCGCATCTTGGTGCCGAACACACCATGCGTCTTGGCCCGCGCGATGAGGGCATCCAGGTCGGGCATCGGCTTCATCACCTGCGCGCCGTCGACTTCCGCGGCCAGCCCCTTGTCCACCTTCACGAACGGGACGACATTCTTGTCCTCCCAAAGGTATTCGGCCGACCCCTTGCCCTGGATGCGGCGATCCATCGTCATCTCGAACAGGATCGCGCCGAGGATGCGGTTGCCGTTGAAGGCCGGGCTGGTGATGATCCGGGTGCGCATCTCGTGCATCCGATCGAACATCTCGGCGTCGTTGGAGTACCCGGATTCGTCGACCCCGTACAGCCCCAGGGCCTTGGGGGTGCTGCCGCCACTCTGGTCGAGTGCCGCGATGAAGCCGTCACCCGCGTCGATCTTCTTGAACTGCTCGGTGTTCATACCCGTCCTCTCGGTTTTCCCCAAGCATCGGCCACCCGCCACCGC
>JADGOX010000260.1 GCA_017882745.1 Mycobacteriaceae bacterium
GCCGGGCCGAGGTTGCCGAGTCCCAGCACAGCTGAGCCGTCAGTGACCACGGCGACCGTGTTGCGCTTGATGGTCAGCCGCCGCGCGTCCTCAGGGTGGGCTGCAATCGCCAGGCACACCCTGGCCACACCCGGGGTATACGCCTGGGAGAGGTCATCACGTGTGCGCAGTGCGACCTTGGAGCACACCTCGATCTTGCCGCCGAGATGGATGAGGAAGGTCCGATCGGACACCTTGTGCACGTGGACGCCGTCAAGGAGGTCCAAGCAGGCGGTGATCTCCTCAGCGTGCGTCTCGGAGCGCGCGTTGCAGGATATGTCGACGACGATGACGTCTGCCCGCGAGTCGACGACGTCGAACGCCGTGACGACCCCGCCGCAGGCGCCGACCGCACTGGTGAGTTCACCTGCCGCACTGGCCGAGGTCGGTGCGTCGAGCCTGATGGTAATTGCGTAGCCGGGACCTGGGGCAGTCATGCGCCCACCCTAGAGAGTGGCGGCTGCGCTCACCTAGCGGTTGATCACGGTGGTGGGGTGAAGGTAGGGCAAGTCCTCCGCAGGCAGCGGGAACTCGAGGTCACCGAACGGGGACAACGCGCCCGCAGTCGCCGATACCAACTCGCTCACAGCGTGCTCGCCCGCAGGCAGCTTCGGCCACCCGGCGTCGACATAGTGCTTGCTCTTCTTGCTGCTGTCGTCATCAATTGTCGCCACGAGTGCCATTCTGACAGTCCGGCCCCACCGCGTACAGAGCAGGTCACTACCGTGAGCAGTGATGTCTGACCCCACGAGCCTCGCTGCATGGTTGACCCGGCTTTCCGACGAGCAGCTGGCTGCCCTTCTGGAACTCCGTCCCGACCTCGCCGTACCCCCACCTGCCGACTCCACGGTGCTTGCGACGCGTGCCGGCTTGCGGGCGTCGGTGTCCCGCGCGGCGGACGAGTTGAACGCCTTCGAGCTGCTGGTGCTGGAAGCCCTCATCCTCGCGCACGCCACCGAAAGCCCGGCAGATGCCTCCGACCTGAAGGAGCTGCTCGGCAAGCCCGTTCCTGCAGCCCGCATCACCGAGGCGCTGAAGTCCCTGCGCAAGCGCGCACTGGTGTGGGGCCCCGACGAGGAGATACCCGGTGTTCGGGTGGTCCCCGCCGTCCTGGAGGTCCTGCCCCGAGCCGGCCAGATCGGCCGACCCTCCACCGCCTTGCTCACGGTCGACGTTGCCGCGACGCTGGCCGAGCTGGACCCCGCCCGCCTGGGTCTGCTCACCGCCCTGGCCAAGGGCGCCCCGTTCGGGCGGACCCGCGACGCCGCCCCAGGCACACCCGCCGACCGCCCCGTCCAGCAACTATTGGCCGCGGGGCTGTTGTTACCCGTGGACGACAACACTGTCGAGCTGCCGAGCCAGGTCAGCGCCGTGCTGCGTGGCGGCACCCCCATGGGCGAGGTGGCCCACACCGACCCCCGCCCGAAGCCACGCAAACTCCAGCAGTCCGATATCGACTCCACCGCGGCCGGTGCCGCACTGGAGCTGCTGAGGCACAGCGCGGCGCTGATAGAAGCTCTGGGGGTGGCCCCGGCTGCGGTGTTGCGCTCCGGCGGTCTGGGCGTTCGCGAGGCACGCAAGCTGGCCAAGCAGACAGACCTGGACGAGGCCCGGGTCTCGCTGGTGGCCGAGTTGCTGGCCGCAGCAGGCCTGATTGCCTCCGACGAAGCAGCTGATCCTTCCTGGACCCCGACCACCGCAGCCGACTCGTGGGCCGCCGCGGAACCTGCCGTGCGCTGGGCCGGGCTCGCGAGTGCGTGGTTGGAGCTGCCACGCCTGCCCGGGTTGATCGGCAAGCGCGACGAGCGGGACAAGCCGCTGGTGGCGTTGTCCGAGGAACTGCGTCGGCCGCTCGCGCCTCGCGACCGGCGACGCGTGCTGAGCGTGCTGGCCGGCCTCCCACACGCCACAGCCCTGAACGCGGAGCAGCTCAACACCGTCCTGGCCTGGCGACGCCCCCGCTGGGGTGGTCGTCTGCGCCCCGAACTGATCAGCTGGACGCTGGCCGAGGCCACCGCGCTTGCGCTGCTTGGGCGCGGTGCACTCAGCAGTCCTGGTCGGGCCCTGCTCGCCGGGGAGGACGCCGCCGCGGCGATGGCCGCGGTCCTGCCGCCCGCCGTGGACCACTTCCTCGTGCAGGCCGACCTGACGGTCGTCGCGCCTGGGCCGCTGGATGCGGAGCTGGAACATGAGATCGCCTTGGTCGCCGACGTCGAGTCGGCCGGTGCCGCCACGGTCTACCGGGTGAGCCCAGACACCGTGCGACGCGCCTTGGACGCCGGGCGCAGCGCTGCCGAACTGCACGCGCTGTTCGCCCTGCGCTCCCGCACCCCGGTGCCCCAGACACTCAGCTACCTCATCGACGACGTCGCCCGGCGACACGGCCGTCTGCGGGCCGGCACGGCTGCCTCGTTCCTGCGTTGCGACGACGAGACGCTGCTCGCCGAGGTCCTCGCCTCACCGGTGTCCAGCCGACTGTCACTACGGGGGCTTGCTCCGACGGTCGCGGTCAGCTCGGCCCCCTTGGCTGAGGTGCTGAACGGGCTCCGGGCTGCTGGTTTCGCGCCGGCAGCGGAGGACCGGTCGGGAGCCGTGCTGGATCTGCGGTCCCGCGGGGCGCGAATAGAGATGCGCGGGCGCCCCCGTCGACGTGTCCCCACGCCGACAGCGCCCTCCGATGAGCAGCGCGCCGCGGTGGTGCGCGGGGTGCGCGCCGGGGATCGCGCCGCCGCCATGAACCCGACGACCCGGGTGGTCACCGACGGCAGTCGCGCCACGGGGATGGCCACCATGGCCGTGCTGCAGCAGGCAGCCAGAGCCGGACGCAGCGTGTGGATCGGCTACGTCGACGCCCAGGGGGTCGCCAGCCAGCGGGTGGTGGAACCGGTCAGCATCGGCGCTGGCGTGCTCGAAGGATTCGACTCCGCCGCAGCCGGCATTCGGCGTTTCTCCTTGCACCGGATCACCTCGGTGGCCCTCGCCGAGGAGTGAGATCACGGCTGCGGAGTCAGACAGACCACCATCCGCTGCGTGTCGTAGGTGAACGTCGCGTCGGGGCACAGGGACTTGTCGACCGTGTTGGTCTTGATACCGGTCACCCTGACGACCTTCGGCCCGGTCGTGCCGCAGGTCACCCGATGCTTCTGCTTCGGGGTGAGATCGAAGCAACCACCGACCACGAAGTCGACGTTCAGGCAGAGCGCACCCTGTTCGGTGCCCCGCCTGGTCTCGTAGTACGTCGCATCAACGTCCGAGACGCACCCGTCCTGGGTGGCGGCCTTAGCGATCACCCTGTAGTTGGCCGTGCTCCCACACGTCGCGGGGGTGGCGTCTGCGTCACCGTTGGCGGCGAACGTGAGGTAGATGCATTCACCGATGTTGACATCCACCGAAAGGCCCCCTCCGGCTGAGCCCGTCGTGGTCGGCTGCCTCGACGTGGTGGTCGACCGAGCGCTCGTCGACCGAGCGCTCGTCGCGGAGGTGGTGCCGACCGCGACGGTCGAGGCGCTGTCCTTGTTGTTGCCGGTGACCAGGAAGATGATGATTCCGCCGACCAAGACCAGCACCGCCAGGACGGCCACCGCGATGATGGCTACGTTCCGACCGCTCTTCGACGACGGCCCCTGGCCCTGCGGCGGGTACTGACCGGGCGGTGGATACTGACCGGGCGGTGGGTACTGGCCGGGCGGCGGGTACTGACCGGGCGGTGGATACTGGCCGGGCGAGTACTGGCCCTGGGAAGGGTCCTGGCCGGGTGGAGGTTCGAACGGTGGAGTGCTCATGCGCGTGCTCCCTCTTTGCGAGGGAGCATATCTGCGCGGTTTGCTCTGCGCGAGCGTTGTGGCCTTGCGGTCAACCACCACACGAGAGTGCTGGTGCGCCTGATCAGCGGCCCGAGCGGTTCGCACCCAGCACGAGCGCCACGCAATGGTCGACAAAGCGCTCTCGGGACACC
>JADGOX010000043.1 GCA_017882745.1 Mycobacteriaceae bacterium
CGCGCATCGCAGTCATCGGCAGAAGAGCCATCGGACCCACGATGAACACCGCGGTGAGAACGTGCAAGACGTTGAGCACAGTTTCCATGCCGCCAGACTAGAACCCGGTCGACCGTGCTCCTCGATGGCCCCAGTGACGACGCGGGCCAGATGCCCGGCCCGCGTGTCAATGACCCGCGCGCCTAGGCCGGCTCGGTGTAGACCCGGCAGTCGAGGACCTCGCGCGTTCGCCGGTCGAGCGTCGCGAGCAGTGCAGACGGCCTGCCGTCGACGGTGCAGTTTGCGGTCACGACGTTGCCCGACGCGATCACCTTGCGTACGTCGTGCACCGAGCTGCCGAGGTGGTCCAGTACCGCTTGTTTGCCGGGCTCGCCGACGCTGCGGATCGCTCCGACGAAACGAGCCGTGCCGCCGGGACCGAGGTTGCGCAGCATCCGGCCGGTCATCGACACCAACGACCGGACGTACGCCGCACCCGGGTGCATCAGCTGCGCGAAGACCGGGGCGGGCTCCCAGTGCGCGGCCATCCGCTGCACCTTGAGGTCCCCGTCCTCGACGACGGTCTCGTAGCGGAGGTGCGCCGGGGTCCGCACTTTGAGGCCGGTGGCAAGCGTGGTCACGACCGTGACGTCGCGTACGACGTGGAAGCCGTCGACCCAGTCGTGGTGCGCCTCGAAGACGATGTCGTTCGGGGCGATGAATGTGTCCCAGAACCGGGAGATCGGCTCCCTCGACGGACCCAGGACCGGCCGAGACCCCACCGGGTCCTCGATGACGTACCGCTCGGCGAAGAGGCCGACCCACCCGGCCTTGTCATGCCCGGCGACAGCCACTGGTGAGGAACGTACGAGCGCGAGCAGCTCTTCCTGATCAACCACGACGCTCTCCTGTCGGTGAATTTGCCGACGTCACGCCGACGCCATCTTCTCTGCAATTATAGAACGTGTTCTACGTCTTGGGCACGGGCTTCGAGATGTAGCTTCGCTCCTCCTCCTCACCAACCAAAGGGGTTCCATGAAGGTCGCAGTGACCGGTGCAGCAGGCTACATCGGCACCAACTTGCTCCACCAACTCGTCGCGGACGGCCACGAGGTCACGGCGATCGACCGAGCCGTCCCCGCGCTCACGCCCTCGGACTGCGTGACGTGGGTCGAGGGCGACGTCCTCGACCTGGACGGCATGGCCACGGCACTCGACGGGGCCGAGGTGGTCTACCACTTGGCCGCGATGATCACCCTCAAGCAGGAGGACCCGGTCGTCTGGCGGCTCAACACCGAGGGTGTCGCCACCGTCGCCGAAGCAGCACTCACCGTGGGTGCCCGCAGGATGGTGCACTGCTCGTCGGTGCACTCGTTCGACCAGACCAACTGCGACGGTGTCCTCTCCGAGACCTCACCCCGGGCCGACGACGAGTCCGGCCTCCCAGTCTACGACCGTTCAAAGTACGCCGGTGAGCTCGAGCTGGACAGGTTCATCGACAAGGGCCTCGATGCGGTGAAGTGCAACCCGACCGGCGTGTACGGCCCGGTCGACCACGCCGGTCGGCTGTCCCGCCTCAACAAGATGGTGCGTGACTCGGCTCTCGGCCGGGTGCCGCTGTCGGTCGGCGGTGGCTTCGACCTCGTCGACGTACGCGATGTTGCGAACGGTCTCGTGCTCGCTTCGACGAACGGCCGCACCGGCGAGAACTACCTGCTGGCCGGCCAGATGGTGCAGCTCCACGAGCTGATGAAGCTCGGCGCACGGGCGGCTGGCCGACGCGGCCCCTTGTTCGCCGTACCCCTGTGGGTGCTGAAGGCGATCATGCCGATCGCCGAGCCGATCGGGTCGCTCTTCGGCTCGGACGTGATGTCGGAGTCTGCGCTCGGCGCGATCTTCGCGCAACCGGTGGTGGACAGCAGCAAGGCCCGCACGGAGCTTGGCTACAAGCCACGGTCGTCCGAGGAGACGATCCGCGACCTCGTCGCGTACTACGTGCGCACCGGGCTGCTCGACCGCTAGGAACGTGGGTCAGTAACACGCGGGGCGCGAGAGGAAAGCCCCTGACCGGCATCGCTGGCGGTCAGGGGCTCAACTACGTGGGGTGAGTGACGGGGATCGAACCCGCGACAACCGGGATCACAACCCGGTGCTCTACCAACTGAGCTACACCCACCATGGCCCCGACACCGCCAGGGCCGACGAAATGGTAGCCGGTGACTACCCGTCCAGCCGAATCGGCTCGGTCAACGAGTCGGCGAGCAGCGTCTTTGCGACCGCTGAAACCTCCTCGGAGCTGGGACCGGGATGCGGAACAAACGCGGTCTGTCGGTAGTAGGCGAGCTCGCGGATGCTCTCCTTGATGTCCGCCAGCGCGCGGTGCGCCAACCCCTTCTCGGGCTGCCCGAAGTAGATCCGCGGGTACCACCGGCGACACAGCTCCTTGATGGAACTGACATCGATCATCCGGTAGTGCAGGTGCGCGTCCAGAAGTGGCATGTCCCGGACGATGAAGCCCCGGTCGGTTCCGATGGAGTTGCCACACAAGGGCGCGGTGCGCGGGTCGGGTACGAACTCCTTGACGTACTCGAGCACCTGCTGCTCGGCCTCGGCGAGGGAGACCGTGGCCGCCCGCACCTCCTCGGTGAGTCCGGAGTGTCCGTGCATCTTGCGGACCACCTCGAGCATCCCGGCCAAGGCGTCATCGTCGGCATGGATGACGATGTCCACCCCGTCGCCGAGAATGTTCAGCTCACTGTCGGTGACGAGTGCCGCGATTTCGATGAGCTTGTCGGAGCCCAGTTCGAGGCCGGTCATCTCACAGTCGATCCACACCAGTTTGTCCTGCACGGTCCTCACCCTATCCAGTCGAAGTCCTCGCCACTGTCGGGGTTGACGAGGTGCTGCCTGCTACCGGCCGTCTGGTTACCAGTGCACGCCGGGCATCAGGCGCATGAAAGTCGTGGCTGCGCGTGAAAGCTGCTTGGTGCTCATCACTGCCGCGGAGTACGAAGCGGGCGTCGCTGATGCGCCTGCTGCCGAGGTCTCCTCGACGCTCGTCTTCTCACCACGGGCGGCAGGGGAGTCGGGAAACAGGTGATACGCCTGGTGCAGGATGGCGTCCTTGAGCTTGGGCGCGAACGTTCCCATCAACTCCCCGAGCGAGCCGAGTGGGGTGTTGATGCGCTTGGGTCGGTCCTTGATGGCGCGCATCAGCATCTGGGCCGCCTCTTCGGGAGTGGCTGCAGGAAAGGCGTCGTACAGCGAGGTCGGCGCGATCATCGGGGTGCGCACCAACGGCATGCGTACCGAGGTGAAGGTGATGCCGTCATGCCAGGTCTCGCTGGCGACCACGTCGCTGAAGGCGTCCAGTGCGGCCTTGCTGGCCACGTATGCGGAGAAACGCGGGGGCAGCGTCTGCACCCCGATGGAGCTGACATTCACGATGTGCCCGTGCTTGCGCCGCTCCATGTATGGAAGCAGCTGCAGCACCAGGCGGACGGCACCGAAGTAGTTCACCGCCATGGTGCGCTCATAGTCGTGCATGCGTTTGGTGGAGGCCGAGGCTGAGCGGCGGATGGAGCGCCCGGCGTTGTTCACCAGGACGTCGACGTGGTCGTGTTCCTCGATGATGGTCTTGACCACCTGGCTGACCGACTCGGGATCGGTGATGTCGCAGGGGTATGCGTAGGAACGCCCCCCGGCGGTGCGCACCTCGTCCACCACCTCGTCGAGCTCCTCCGCTCGACGAGCGAGCAGCAGGGAGATCGCATTTTCCTCGACGAGGGCGAGCGCGAGGGCCTTGCCGATGCCCGAGGAGGCGCCGGTGATGACCACGACGCGATCCACCAGCTTGCCGGCCGGGTCGTCGTGGCGCGCCCGCTGCGGGTCGAGATTGGCCGCCCAGTAGTCCCACAGCACCTTGGCGTAGGTGCTGAGCTCTGGGGCCGCGATGCCGCTGTCCTTCAACGCGCGGCGGGTCATACCGCTGGCGAAGTCGGACGGGAAGGTGACATGCTCGACCACCTCCGGGGGGATGTCCAGCTGGTTGAGTACGAGATCGCGGGCCACGTTGGCGCCGGGCAGGCGGCCCAGCAGGGCCAGCGGCGCCAGCACGTCCCTGGGTAGTGTCGCCACGGCCATGGGGGCGCCAGCGGCCGCGGCCAACGCCGAATACACCTCACGGAGCGGTTGCATGTGGCGGTTCACCAGGTGAAACGCCTGACCATCGCCCTCCTCGCGGTGCATCAGGTGATCCAGTGCGGCGACGACGTAGTCGACAGGCACCATGTTGGTGGACCCGAGGTCGGGAATGGCGATCGGCAGCACGGAGGGAAGTGCGGCCAACCTGGCCAGTGCGCCGAAGAAGTAGTACGGGCCGTCGATCTTGTCCATCTCACCGGTGAGGGAGTGACCTACGACAATGGCCGGGCGGTACACCCGCCACGGAGCCTTGCACGTTTCCCGGACGAGTCGCTCAGCCTCGAACTTGGTCGCGTGGTACGGCGAGAGTAGTGATTGCCCGAGGTCAAAGTCGTTCTCGGAGAACTGGCCGACGTGCTCACCAGCGACGGCGACGGACGACACGTGGTGCAGGCGTGCGCCGAGCCGCTCAGCCAGCGCGATCACCGCAGTGGTGCCGTCGACGTTGGCGGCGTGGCTGACCTCGGCCGGTGCGGTCATGTCATAGACAGCACCCAGATGCAGCACGTGGTCCGCCGCGCGCGGTCCCCGCCGGCCGAGGCCGAGTCCCGGGGCAGTCAGGTCACCGATGAGCGGGTGCACGCGGTCCCCGCCGGGCCACGCGGCCGCCATACCCTTCAGGCGTGCCACCGATCCTTCCCGCACCAACACGTGGACGGCTTCGCAGTCCGGCCGGGCGAGAAGCAGAGGAATGGCGTGGCGGCCAAGGAAGCCTGTTCCACCTGTCACGACATATACGGTCATCACCATCGCCTCCACACCTGAGAGTGATCAACCTAACGCGAGTTGCGTTGTGGCGATAGGGCCTTAGTCCTCGGGGGACGGCAGCTCCCTGGCCACGACCTTGCCGGTGGCGTTACGGGGGAGCGCGTCGAGAAACACCACGTCACGGGGGATGCTGAACCGTGCAAGGTGAGTCTTGACGTGCTTGCGGATCGATTCGCTGTCGATTTCACCATCGCTGTCGGGCTCGCGTACCACGTAGGCCGCGAGCCGGGCACCGAAGTCCTTGTCGTCGACCCCGATGACGGCAACCTCCCGTACGCCGTCCAACCCACTGATGAGGTCCTCGACCTCGCCCGGGTACACGTTCTCGCCGCCGGAGACCACCATGTCATCGGAGCGGCCGTCGATGTAGAGCAGTCCATCGGCGTCGAGGTGGCCGAGGTCGCCCGTGTACATCATCCCGCGCACCACCGCTTTGTCCTCGCGAGCGTGGGTGTAGCCCTCGAACAGCATCCCGTTGCCCACGAACACCCGGCCCACGGTGTCGCACTCGACGCGGTTCCCGTCCTCGTCGAGGACCTCGACCTGGGTGCCCAAGGGCGCACGTCCGGCTGTGGCGGGATTGGTCAGCAGTTCGTCGGGGGTCGCGATGGAGGCCCAGCTGACTTCCGTGGAGCCGTACAGGTTGTAAAGCACAGGCCCAAAGACCCTCAGCGTCTTCCTCACCAGCGGGGCACCGATAGCCGAGCCACTCGCGGCGATTACCCGGAGACTGCCCGTGTCGTTGCGGCGCGCCTCCGCGGGCAGCTCCAACATGCGCTGCAGCATCACCGGAACCACGAACAGGGCGCTGGCTTTCGACTTCTCGATGTCCGCGAAGCAGTCGGCCGGGGTGAACTTGCGGCGCAACACCATGGTGGAGCCCAGCGCGAGGCTCAGCTGCAGCGCGGCGAAGCCCCAGGTGTGAAACATCGGGGCCGCCACGACGGTCGTTTCCCCCGCACGTAGCGGAATCCGGGACAGCACCGCCGCGGCCGGCATCCAGCTGCGCGGTTCCGGCCGTTGTGCGCCCTTGGGGGTACCGGTGGTTCCGGACGTGAGCACCACGGTCCGGCTTCGTCGCGGCCGGGTCGGCAGTGACCCCTCGGGAGCGTTCGCAATGATCTCCTCAATGGTGTCGCCGTCGGCGCCGAGATCATTCGCGTCCCACGCTCCGAGCACCAACATGCCGCTGAACCGCTTGTCGTCCATGTCTTTTGGGAGCTTGTCGGCGAACTCCCCGTCGGCGACCAGTACGTCGATGTGCTGTTCGATGAGCACCTCGTCGAACTGTTTCCCCGACAGCCCGGTGTTGAGCAGCACCACGTCACCGCCGAGGCGTCCCGTCGCACCGAGGGCCTGGAGCACCACGCGGTGGTTGCGACACAGGACGCCGACCCGTGTGCGCGCGCCGATGCCCCGTTTCTGCAGGCCGCGGGCCAGCGCAACGACGTCCCGCTCGAGCTCGGAGTAGGTGAGCATGCCCGACTCGTCGATTACCGCCAGCCGGTCCGGTGCGCGTCGCGCGGCGATCGCGAGCAGGGCGTTCGGGGTGAAGTCCCAGCGCATCCATGCGGCGGCCACCCGGGCGAGCCGATCCGGGCGGATCGGCGCGAGGATTCCGGCCTTGACCACCGGAATCAGACCGAGCGCGAGGGAACCGGCCTCCATGAGCGCCGTTGAGATGAGCTTGGCAGAGAGGTCGATTCGCCGCACGTGTCTTCCTCGCTCATCTGGATGGTTGGTGTCATCTGCCGTTGAACCGCGGCCTCTCCTTGACCGCCACGGGGCTGTTCGGGCTGGTGTCGGAGGTCACTGCGTGAGCGTAACGGCTGGCAAGATCACGCAGAATTCTTCAGCGGGGAGGCCCCAATGGTGCATATTTGTCACATTCACGACCCGTCCGCCTTCGCCAGTGGCGCCAGCATGTACTTCTACTGGAGAAGGTCGTCGTCCCGAGGTAGGAGTTACCGACCCATGAAGCCGAAGTTTGTGGCCGTGATCGTCAGCGTGGTGCTGTCCTTCGCCGGAGTGACGGCCTGCACCAGCTCGCCAGCGCAGCAACCCGACCAGCAAGCAGCCCAGACGTACCTTGACGCCTTCAGCAACCACAACGTTGCTGCGGCTGCCGCAGGCACCTCCGATTCGGCGGCGGCTGTTACGGCGCTCAAGAGCAGCCTTGACGGTCTTGGAGCGAATGCCCGACCGACCTTCACCATCACCTCGGTATCCGATCGCAAGGACACGACGTCCACGGCCCACTACAGCGCGTCATGGACGTTTCCCGGCGCTCCGCGACCGTGGACCTACGACGGCGCCCTGTCCATGGTCAAGCCAGCCGATTCCTGGCTGGTGAAATGGGACCCGACGGCGATCTTCCCCACGCTCGCCGTCGGCCAGCACCTCGATTTGGTTCGCACCCAACCCACCCGTGCGCCGCTGCTCGATGCCGCGGGCCAGCCGCTGTTCACCGAGCAGACGGTGATCGACGTGAGCCTCGATCCGGCCAAGATCACCGATCTCCCGGCATTGGCTGCGGCGTTGGGCGCGGTGCTGAACATCCCGGCCGCGACCATTATCAGCACGGTGCAGGCAACCCCGAAAGGCCAAGCTGCCGCCGTCACCACACTGAGCCAGGCAACCTACGACCAGGTCAAACCCCAGATCTACGACCTGCCTGGGACGCAGTTCGCCAAACGGACGGCGTTACGGGGGCCGACGAGCACTTACGGCCAGCCCCTGTTGGGGCAGGTGGGTTCCCCGACGAAGGAGGTCATTGACCAGTCGAACGGAGCCATTGCCGCCGGCGACGTGACTGGTACATCGGGGCTGCAACGGGCGCTGAACAACCAGCTGGCGGGCACGCCGGGATTCAGCATCCAAGCGGTCACCGACGCCAATGGCGCCGCCGGACCCGTCTTTGCTGAGCTCAGCAAGCCGACCCCGGGCACCGCGGTGACCTTGACGCTGAACCGGGCGGACCAGAACGCGGCGGAGACTGCATTGGCGACGGTGAGTCAGCCGGCATCGATCGTGGTCACCCAGCCTTCGACCGGCAAGGTGCTCGCCGTGGCGAACTCAGCGGCGGCGGATGGCGACATCGCGCTGACCGGGCAGTACCCGCCCGGCTCGACCTTCAAGATCGTCACGTACACCGCGGCGTTCACCAACAACCCGGCACTGTCACCGGCGACACTTGCGGACTGCCCCGGCTCGATCAATGTCAACGGACAGACCGTGACCAACGAGAACTCTTTCGCCATGGGCCGCATCCCGTTGAGCGCAGCATTCGCCTTCTCCTGCAACACCACCGCAGCCGGGCTCGGTCTGGCACTGCCAGACGGCGCCTTGCTCAAGGCGGCGCAGTCCCTCGGGCTGGGCGCGAAGTGGACACTCCCGGTGGACGCGTTTTCCGGGACGCTGTCCCCACCGACCACCCCCAACGACAAAGCTGCCACCGCCTACGGGCAGGGCAGAACACTCGTCAGCCCACTGCTCATGGCCGAGATCGCGGGCGCCGCGTCCACCGGGCGCCCCGTGGCGCCATCGCTGACAGTCGGCCAACAGGCCACGCCAGGTGACGCGCAGCCGGCCACCGTGACGGCTTACCTGAACGCGATCATGCGTGATGTCGTCGCCCAGCCTGGCGCCACCGCGCGTGACCTTGCCGGCCTGCCCGGACCGGTCGAGGGCAAGACCGGCACTGCGGAGTTCGGGACCGCGAACCCACCCGAGAGTCACGCCTGGTTCGCCGGAACTCGCGGTGATCTGGCTTTCTCGGTGTTCGTCTATGGGGGAGGGAACTCGAGTTCCGGTTCGGTCCCGATCGTCAAGACGCTGCTGAGCAACTTGCCGTAACGGTGCCCCTGCGAGTTCGGCAGATAACGAGACCCTGGACTGGTTCATTCCGCGCCCAAGCCATTCACGGCCTACTGTTTGACCACGATCTACCCGTCGTTGCGACGACCGCCTGAATTCGCCTTCTCTGAACGGGGCGCCAAATGGGTGCGGGTGTGGCTGAGTCGGGCGGACATTGGGCTCGCTGATTCTGTCAGGAGTGGGGAACCAACGATGAACGCATCGCATAGCACCGCCAGGGCGGCAGTCCGGCGAACTCTCGCATCGCACCGAATTCTGCTTGCAGTGGTGCTTGTGCTGCTCCTCATCGTTGCCGGAATAGACGCCGTGGCAGGTGGGTCAGGGACCCCGCCAGGGTCTGCCGTTCCCGCCGCGGGCGTGATGCCCAATGGTCGCTAACTCACGCCACAGGGCGAGCAGGTGGCGCTCGGCAACTTCCCGACCGGCGGAGCGGTCACGGCTGACGGACAGTTCCTGTGGACGGTGTCCGCCGGCTTCGGCAGCAACGATGTCCGCATCGTCGACACGAAGGTAAACCGCGTGTGCCAGATACTGAACGTGCCCGGCGCATCGGGTGGCATCGCATTGGACTCGCCCCACCGGCTTGCCTACGTATCCGGCGTGGCCAACTCCCGTTGGCAGCCGTCGAAGAACAGTCTTCCGGGCGCCGAAGGGAACGCCATCCTGGTCTACAGCTGGGAGGCTTCCTGCGGGCAGGCGCGCCTGGTCCGGGTCATTCCGGTTCCGCCGCAGCCCGGAGCCCCGGCGATGCAGCAATACCCGCCGCCGCGGGGGGGATTGACCACCTCCTCCAATTCGTGGCCGCAGAAGGTGGCGGTCTCACCGGATGGCAACCAACTGTTGGTGCCGCTCAACCTCACCGACAGTGCTGCCGTGGTTGACCTCAACCACTCCGACCAGGTGCGCTACGTGCCAACCGGCAGCTACCCGTTCGGTGCGGCGGTCGTACCCGGTGGCGATACCGGGCTGGTGACCAACGAGGCCGCAGGAACGCTGTCCATGGTCGACCTGCAGCGCGGCGTGAAGCTCACGGACATCACGGTCGGCCCCCCGCTCTCTCATCCTCAGGGGGTCGTGGTTGACAGCGCCGGGGCGCGGGCCTATGTCGCGCTGTCAGCCAGCGACGAGGTTGTCGTGGTCGACCTGCACGAACGGACTGTGGAGCGCACCGTCTCGGTGGGACGCAGCGCGGGACTGGGAACGATGCCGGTGGCACTCGCGCTCGACCCGCAGGGCGACCGCTTGTTCGTGGCCGAGTCGGGAGCCGACGAGATAGCCGTGATCCGCCTGCCGGGCAAATCGACCGAACCCGAGCTCAACTGGACGGTGGTTGGGCGTATCCCGACAGCCGACCAGCCCCAGGCAGTAGTCACTGTTGCGGCCCAAGGCGGCCAGCCAGCGCTACTCATGTACGTGGCTGCAGAGGGCGTCGGTTCGGGGCCAAACCCCGGAGGGCCCAACCCAGTCCTCCCCACGGACCCCATCTTCTGGGCCTTCAACCCAGTCGCTCCCACGACTGACATCTTCAGCGGTGTCGGCTACGTCCCCGGTCTCGTCACCGGTCGGGCGGGGACGATGGCGCTTCCCTCCGACGAGCAGGTTCGCCGCGTTACCCCCGCTGCCTCCCAGCAGTTGCTGCCGGCGGACTCTCAGCCACCCCCGGC
>JADGOX010000044.1 GCA_017882745.1 Mycobacteriaceae bacterium
GAAGAGTCCGGCGCAGAAGGCAACACCGATTCCATCGACGGCAGCACAAGTACCGATCGTCCAACCAACAGAGGAGAGGCCGACCATGGCTGAAAATCGCACCAGTGTGCGGGTAGCAATCGTAGGCGTGGGGAACTGCGCCTCGTCCCTCGTGCAGGGCGTGCACTACTACCGGGACGCACCCGAAGACACCACCGTCCCCGGCCTGATGCACGTCCGTTTCGGGCAGTACCACGTCCGCGACGTCCAGTTCGTCGCTGCGTTCGACGTCGATGCCAAGAAGGTCGGCTTCGACCTCAACGAGGCCATCTTCTCCAGCGAGAACAACACCATCAAGATCTCCGACGTGCCACCCACCGGGGTCACCGTGCAGCGTGGCCCGACCCTGGACGGCCTCGGTAAGTACTACTCCGAGACGATCACCGAGGCTGACGCCGAGCCGGTGGACGTGGTCGCAGCGCTGCGCGCCGCCGACGTCGACGTCCTGGTCTGCTACCTGCCCGTGGGCTCAGAGTCCGCAGCGAAGCACTACGCGCAGTGCGCCATCGACGCGGGCGTTGCCTTCGTGAACGCGCTGCCCGTATTCATCGCCTCCGACCCGGTCTGGGCCAAGAAGTTCGTCGATGCCGGTGTCCCCATTGTCGGCGACGACATCAAGAGCCAGGTTGGTGCCACCATCACCCACCGCGTGCTGGCCAAGCTGTTCGAAGACCGCGGAGTGCAGCTGGACCGGACGATGCAGCTCAACGTCGGTGGAAACATGGACTTCAAGAACATGCTCGAGCGTGAGCGTCTGGAGTCGAAGAAGATCTCGAAGACCCAGTCGGTGACGAGCAACCTCAAGCGGGACATGGGCGCCAACAACGTGCACATCGGACCGTCGGACTACGTGCCGTGGCTCGATGACCGCAAGTGGGCCTACGTCCGTCTCGAGGGTCGCGCCTTCGGCGACGTGCCGCTGAGCCTCGAGTACAAGCTCGAGGTCTGGGACTCACCCAACTCGGCCGGCATCATCATCGACGCCGTGCGCGCAGCCAAGATCGCCAAAGATCGCGGCATCGGTGGACCGGTGTTCGCTGCTGCGAGCTACCTGATGAAGAGCCCGCCGCGTCAGCTTGCAGACGACGTGGCGCGAACCGAGCTCGAGGCGTTCATCGCCGGCACGATCGACGCTGTCTGAGCATCACCTTTCCACCGCATTCAGGCCCTCAACGTCAGTTTCTCGCACTTGTGACGACGTTGAGGGCCTGAATGCGTTCTGGACCACAGACGAGAGGCTCCGCCATGACCGCCGAAGCCCCAGACCGTCCGAGTGTCATGGAGCTCCTGCACACCGTGGTCGACGACGGTTCCTTCGTCTCCTGGGACGGCCCATTGGTGGATGTATCCACTGACCAGGCCTATGCAACGACGCTGGCGAAAGCACGTGAGCGTTCGGGACTGGACGAGTCGGTGCTCACCGGCAAGGGCCTGGTGCACGGCCGGCCCGTGGCACTGATCGGTTGTGAGTTCGCCTTCCTCGCCGGCTCGATCGGGGTAGCAGCGGCGGAGCGCCTGGTCAGCGCAGTCGAGCGGGCCACAGCAGAGGGTTTGCCCTTGTTGGCGACCACCGCCTCCGGGGGAACCCGGATGCAGGAGGGCACCATCGCATTCCTTCAGATGGTCAAGATCAGCGCCGCGATCAGTGCCCACAAAGCCGCCGGACTGCCCTATTTGGTGTACCTGCGCCACCCGACGACAGGCGGCGTGTTCGCATCCTGGGGCTCGCTCGGCCACGTCACCATCGCCCAGCCCCAAGCACTGATCGGGTTCCTCGGTCCGCGCGTCTACGAGGCGCTGTATGACGCGCCGTTCCCCGACGGGGTGCAGACGGCGGAAGACCTGCACCGCTGCGGGCTGCTGGACGGGGTGATCCCCGCCGACGGCCTGGCCGCCTTGATCGCCCGGGCACTGAACGTTCTGATGGCACCGCGCCAGGTCACCGTGCCTTCCGTGACCGATGAGCCTGTTCCGGATGTTGATGCCTGGGAGTCGGTCACTCGGTCCCGCGACCCTGCGCGGCCTGGGGTGCGGGCGCTGTTGCGCCACGCCGCCGCCGACGTCGTCCCGCTCAACGGCACCGGCGAAGGCGAGTCCGACCCGTCACTGCTGCTCGCCCTGGCCCGCTTCGGTGGCGCCCCGTGTGTACTGCTCGGCGAGGACCGTTCCCGCCAGACTCCCCATGACCCGCTGGGCCCCGCGGCCCTGCGCACCGCCCGTCGTGGCATGCGGCTCGCGCAGGAACTCAACCTCCCACTGGTCACGGTGATCGACACCGCCGGGGCCGCGCTGTCTCCCGAAGCCGAGGAGGGCGGGCTGGCCGGCGAGATCGCCCGCTGCCTGGCCGAGCTGATCACCATGCGTACGCCCACGGTGTCGGTACTGCTCGGACAGGGCAGCGGCGGCGCGGCCCTCGCTCTACTGCCGGCCGACCGGGTGATCGCCGCGCAGCACGGGTGGCTGTCCCCGCTCCCGCCGGAAGGGGCGAGCGCGATCGTGCATCGCACGCCGGACAAGGCCCCGCAGATGGCCACGGAGCAGGGGGTGCGCTCGGCGGACCTGAAGTCAGCGGGGATTGTGGACCGGATCGTGGCCGAGCACCCAGACGCCGCCGAGGAGCCGGTCGACTTCTGTGAACGGCTGGGCGCGACCTTGGCTGAGGAGCTCGCGACCGTGCTGGCCGCGGATGCCGACGACCGAGTCGCCGCCCGTTGGCAGCGCTACCGGAACCTGGGGCTTCCGGACTGACGCATTCGCGGCGTTTCTGGCTGGTGGCCCGGCAGCGGCTCGAGTTCCCCAACCTCACGAACCACAACAGCTAGTGCCCCGTGAGCAGCCCATCGAAGGCACGAATGATGACGTCGGTGCCGGCGGGGGACAAGATCAGCCAAGGTTCCTGGCTGTTGGCAGCACGCTGTTCAATGAGGTAGCGCCCGTCCGCGGTGTCAAGGATCGCGATAAACGCCGGGTGACGTGTGCGTTTGCCCCACCGGTCCCGGGTGGCGGCGTAGAACTGGCCGCCGCCCAGGCGAGGCCGCTCCAGCACCCGCCGAATCCGCGCCCCGGCCGCGTTGCCCCCACCCCCGCCGTCGCTGCGCTGCAAGATGCTGTCTCCCGAACCGGCGTTTCCGAGGACGGCACTCAACGGAGCGCTGAGGGCGGGGCCTTGGCCTTTGCCCAGTGCGGGCAATCCCTCCGCCACCGACGGCGCCAGGTTGGTGGCGCGGATGGGCTCCAACTCGACAGTGTCTTCGTGCAGCCGGGCGAAGACCGCATCCTCGCCGCTGGCGGCCGCGATCACCGAGCCCGGCTTCACCTGCGCAGGGCCGAAGAACCCGTACAGCTCACGGGAGGCACCACCCAGCAAGGTGAGTGCGTCGCGGGTGTCACCGCGGAGGAGCCCCTGGTGTGCGAGGCCGCTGTGGTGCAGCTCCGCCCACGCCTGCTCCTCCACAGCCCGCCGCTCCTCCAACGTGGTTCCCGGTGAGGGCATGGCCAACGCGGGCGGCTTGTCGTCCAACCCCGCCGCTGCCCAGGCCACGTCGAAGGCCAGCGCACTCATCCCCATGGATGCCCTCAACAGAGAAACCCCTGTGCAGTCGTCATACCGTGAGTTGTTGGGTCACTGGCGCGGTGGATCGACGCCGATCACCGGCGGGCAATAAGACACGGTGCAGCCGAATACGTCCTCGGTCTTGAGGAAATCCGGCATGGCGTGCTCGTCGTCTTCGGACCCACTACCGCGGCCACCACCCATCCCACCCATACCGCCACCCGCACCGGTTCCACGCGCACCCGCGGCACTCGCCCCACCCGCGACACCGCCACCCCGAACGGCCGACTCACCCGCCCCAGGACCGGCGCCGGACTGGCCGCCGGGTGCGATCGAACCCCCGCTGCGCGCCCCGCCACTACCACTGCTGCCACTGCCACTGCTGCCATACCCGGGAGTGCCCGGCGAGCCTGGGCCGAAGCTCCCGCCCCCCATCATCGAAGCACCGCCGTAGCCGATCTGACCGCCGTCGTGGTTACCTGCACCGCCCGCAGAGCTACCGCCACTGCCACCGGAGCCATTTCTCCCATAACCACCGGAGCCGTACGCGCCGGAGCCGGTACCCGAACCACCGAGCGATCCGTCCAACCCAGACGCCGAAGCGGTCTGCACAACCGGCGAGTACTCACCCGGCGTGGAGCCAACTGGCTGCCCCGGTTGCCGGTGCGGCGCATTGGGGACCGAGGCCCCCTGTGGTGTCCATCCCGGCTGAGGCTGACCACCCGACCGCGGTCCTGCCACGTTCGACCCTGCACTTCCGGACGGCGCAGTTGAGTTGCCGAACGAAGAGCCCTGCGCGTTCACAGGCCCCGAAGTGGGCGGAGGACTGAGTGGAGTCGGTGACGACGTGAGGGCCGTACCCACATCCACCGGTGCTTCGAACCGTGGCAAAGAAGTAACCGTCGACGATGTGCCACCCCCGTACCCCGCCAGCACGTCACGGTTCACGGCGGTCCTTGCATTGTTCTCC
>JADGOX010000261.1 GCA_017882745.1 Mycobacteriaceae bacterium
ACGAGTGGCAGGTCGCCGAACACCGCTACCTGTTCGAGGAATCCATGGCCCAGCTCACCCCACCAGCCCCGACCACGACCACCACCATCCACACGGCACAGTCCGCAACACGCAATGCACCACACGGAACGAGTTACACCACCTCGCGGGACTTCATCGAATCCGTCAATGTGCAGCGGCGTGTTCGGTCAATGCTCGGTGCATCTCGACACGGGCGTGTATCAAGGCAGCCCGTTGAGGTGGTCGACGGCGCGAAACAGCTCACCCTCGTTGAAGTAGTTGACCGCCACGTAGTTGGGGATATGTCCGCGCTCCTGGCGGCACCGCGACAGGTAGGGCGACAAGGTGTCATAGGCGTTCACCGTGCGCGCGTCGGTGACGAGCGAGCGGAAGTTGCTCAGCCAGTTGTTGACGAGGAACAGCGGGTGCGACGCCGACCCACGGTTGAGCGTGCAGGACAGGTCGGCGACGGTCGGGTTTGTGTACGAGGTGTCCTGGACCCAGTCGAACCCCTGCAGCAGCCAGGGGTAGTCGGACCCACCACCGTGTCGTTCCATCAGAACAACGACCCGGCGACCGGAGTCGATCATCTCGCCGAGCGTCGGCCACGGCTGCCCCGGCTGCTG
Source organism: Mycobacteriaceae bacterium (assembly GCA_017882745.1). Taxonomy (GTDB): domain Bacteria; phylum Actinomycetota; class Actinomycetes; order Mycobacteriales; family Mycobacteriaceae; genus X156. The sequence goes on from JADGOX010000261.1 coordinate 627, forward strand.
GGTGTGCACGTAGGGCAGCAGCCCAGCCTGCTGAAACACTGCGGCGGTGTCGGCCGGCGACACCGAGTCCTCGATGAACAAGGTCACCACTTCACGCGGGTGTGCGTCGAGCCAGGCACGCATCTGAACCATCACCGGCGCCCAGTCGGTGGCGCCGATCTCGCACAGCCCGTGGCAGAGATATGGACGTATCGGTCCGGTGGGCGTCGGTGTGAGTGCGTTTCGTAGGCGCAGCGCGCTGGCCACCACGTCCGGTCCGTAGAGACTCTCAGCCTTGGCGAGAGCGCTTGCATACGAACCTGGTGCAGTGGCGACGGATCCAGGGCTCTGTGTGCTCTGCCCGTACCAGGTGTCGATCAGTAGTGCACGGATACCGGCGTCCAGCTGGCCGATGGGCCCGGTCGGCTGTTCGGGAAGGAACCAGCCCGGCTCGTCGGCGGCGGACATCCCGTTGTGCGTGGCCGGGAACGCCACGTCGTTGTACGGGCGAGCACACAGCTCCACGTGGCCGTTGCACGCCGTTGTATCGGACACCTGCGCGCTGACCTGCTGGGTCGCTGGCGCGGCATGAACCGCCACCAGACCGGCCACCAACGCGAGGGCAGCGCCGGCCATGACGACCTCCACCCACCGGCTGAGTCCCGAACCTGCACGCACCCGCAGCGGCCGGGAACCTGCTGCGGCAGACACCTCTCCCGCGCCCACGATGAGCAACAGCACACCGGTGAGCCCACCCAGCACGCCGAACACAAGTCCCGGCCGCAGAAGGGCCCCGAAGCCCACAAAGGCGAATGCCGCGCCACGTGCGCCCTGCGCCCACCGCCGATCCGGTCGGCGGGTGAGCAAGGACCAGCCCCGGCGAAGCTCGGCTGCGAGATCAAGCCGCCGGACGCGGCCGGCGAACACCGCTACAAGCAGCCCGCCCGCACCAATCATGATCGTCGCCGCCCACCAGAGCGGTCGGCCGAACTCGCGCCAGGCGGCCGAGACGAGCGCTCCGCGCAGGGTGGCGTCGTCGGTCGAGGACGCCACCACCGCGCCGATGAGCGCGACAACGCCCACTCCCGTGCCGGCCACAGCCACTGCCCAGCCCGTTCGGACTGTCGCTCGCAGTCGGTCGCGGGAGAGCCCGAGCCCGGCTGCGAAGGCCAAGATCGCGAGACCCGGGAGCAGCCACGCGAGGGTCCCGACGATGCGGGTCAGACGGAGGGTCCGATCCGCGAAGCTGCGCTGACCGATCTGCGCGAGCGTCACGTCCAAGCCGGCGGGCACCTTGGCTGCGGCCTGCGGAGAGATCGTCGGCAGTACTGCGGCGAGGACCGCACCTACGTCGGTGAGCCGGAACGCGACCTGGTCGGGGTTCTCATCGGTGAACGCCTGGTGCAGCTTGCGAGCCGATGCCTGCACAAGCGGACCAAACGCCGGGCTCGCCACCAGCGAGCTTGCTGCCGATTCGACCAGAGGTCGGACTGCGACCAGATCAGGATCGGCCTCGAGCAGGCGGCCGGTAATGGCCTGGCCGACCGTGTTCGCCACCGCCGGGTCGCGGCGCAACTCGTCGACGTGAGCGGCGAACCGGGGGCCATCCAGGACTTCGTGATTCACCATTCCGGCCAGGATTCCCACGAACAGCAAGACGGAACCAGCGGCGGTGAGCCAGAGTGAACCGCGACCGGTTCTCATCGGCTACTCACATTTCTGCCCCACCTTCGATGGCGGATCCTGCTCGCCGAAACCGTGCTGGGTGTCAAGGTTTGTCGGCAAAGCCCTGGCTGCAGAGACTACTTCGGTGCGGCGCGGCTGCGCAGAGTCGACGAGCAGCGCGATCCGCCGTCTCCAGCAGGGGGACGTAGGTAGCAGGCGTTTGACACAAGGAAGGGGAACAAACGTTCGAACAAATGGTATCGTCACACCATGGCGAGGGCACTGCAACCGTCACTCTTTGACGACCCCACCGACGGCTCGCAGCTGGGCGAGCTTGGCGGCACAGTCGTCCGGCGGGAGTTGACGGACGGCGCATGGGTGGACCGGCGTCCTGCTTGGCTCACGGGGTCCGACGAGCTGTTCATGCGTCTCGTGGAAGCCGTGCCGTGGCGTGCGGAGCGGCGACAGATGTATGACCGTGTGGTCGACGTGCCGCGACTGGTGGCCTTCTACCGCGAAGACGTTGCGCTGCCGGATGCGCTGCTCGCGACGGCCAGGACCCTGCTGAGTGAGCACTACAGGGCCGAGCTGGGGGAATCCTTCACGACGGCCGGCTTCTGCTACTACCGCGACGGTGCCGACAGTGTTGCCTGGCACGGGGACACCATTGGTCGAGGCAAGACCTCGGACACCATGGTCGCGATCCTGTCGCTCGGTGCGGACCGGCCGCTGCTCCTGCGACCGCGGGGCGCAGGAGAGTCGCTTCGCTACTCCCTCGGCCACGGTGACCTCCTGGTCATGGGCGGCAGCTGTCAACGAACCTGGGAGCACGCGATTCCCAAGACGGCACGCCCTGCTGGTCCGCGGATCAGCATCCAGTTTCGACCACACAACGTTCGCTGAACGACGAGTGAGACGCCATGCTCGAGGGCGTGGCGCCCGAACAAATCGCACCCCGTTACGATCCGCGAATGCGCACGCACTGGTCTCGGGTTGCAGTTGTTCTCGGATGTGGGTTGACCGTTCTTGCGGGGTGTGGAGGCTCCTCGACAGGCAGCGGTTCACCAACGACTGCTTCGGCGCCGCCCGCGGCACCTGGGAGCGCGCAGCGGCTGTCGGAACTGGTGCTTCAGCCAACCGATTTCCCCACCGGCCTTCCTGTCGGCTGGACCGGGACACCGTACAAAGCCAACCCCAGCGGCACCGCGACCGAAACGGCCATGCTGCAATGCCTCGCTGCGCCCAGTGCCGCGGACGCCAAAGTCGCTGAGGGGCACTCCCAAGAATTCTCGCTCGGCGACGCCGTCATCTCCTCGCAGGCCACCAGCTACCGCTCGCAGAGCGCCCCCGACGCCGACCTCGCACTGCTGCGCGACCCGAAAGCTGCTGCCTGCTTCGAGCAGACGACGAGGAAGCAGCTTGCCGCCACCATGCCCGCCGGGGCCACTATCGGCTCTGGGCCGATGACTTTCACGATGGGCTCCTCCGGTGGACCGGACAACGTGGTCGCAACAGGTAAGGGGACGGTGCCAATCACCTTGGCGGGCAAGCAGTTCGTGCTCTACCGTGACGTCGCTTTCGTAACGGGGCCGAAGATCGAGGGAGAGATCGTCTTCACAGACTTCGGCTCTGCGGTGCCGGACGGCACGCAGAAGGCGCTGATCGCAAGCTTCGCCGGCCGAGTAGCCAAGGGCTAACCGCGGGGGGTGCGTCCCGGGGTCCTCAGCGCAGGGGATTGAAGTGGCGCATCACGTCGGGAACCGGGTGGCCGGTCATCGAGTCGGCCAGCATGCGACCGGTCAGTGGCCCGAGCGCCACACCCCACATTCCGTGCCCTCCCGCAACGTGAACGCGGGGTGAGCGGGTCGCACCGATCAGCGGCAAGCCGTCGGCGGTGCAGGGCCGGGAACCCACCCATTCATCGGCACGGTCTTCCCAGTTGACCCCGGTCAGCATTGGCCGTGTCGCCTCGACGATCGCCCGGACGCGGCGCTGGTCCAATGGGGCGTCGGGACTGCGGAACTCCATCAGTCCGGCGACGCGGAACCGGTCGCCGAGCGGAGTGCACGCCACCCGTTGCGTGGGAAAGTAGATGGGGTTCTTCGGCAGTGAGTTCGGTCGGACGGTGAAGCTGTATCCGCGGCCGGCCTGCACGAGTGCGCGAACACCAAAGGGGCGTGCCAAGGACGTCAGCCGGGCCCCGTTGGCGAGCACCGCCGCGTCTGCGTCGAAGGACTCTCCAGCTGACGAGACAAGCTCAACGCCTAAGGCGCCGTGGTCTTGCACAGCTGTCACCGCGATTCCGGAGATGATCTCACCGCCACGGTCCCGCACCGCGTCGGCCAAGGACCCCACGAAGCGCGGCGGATTGATGAAGCGCTGGTTGTGCAGCCGAAGGCCGGCCTGCACGCCGGCGCCGAGCGTTGGCTCCAGCGAGTGGATCTCGGCGCGGTCGAGTAGCTCGTACTCGACCTCGCCGCCGGCGGCGACGACTTGACGGAACTCGCTGACCAGCCCTTCGCGGTCCTGCGTCGAGGCGAAAGCGGCCAGAAATGGGTCCGCCAGGTGGGTCTGCTCAGTGACTCCGCCGTCAGCGAGGGTGTCGTAGGCGCCCAGCGACATGCGGTTGACTTCGGTATAGACAGCCATGGCTGCGCGCCACCTGGCCGGGGTGCAGTGGCGAGCGAAGTCAGCCAGGAAGTGCAGCAGACGCGGGCTCGTCGTGAACGGCACGTACACCGGCGACGACGGGCTCAACACGGCCTTGATGCCGTAGGACAGCACTGATGGTTCGGGCAACGGCAGGGTGAGGGCCGGGGCGAGCCAGCCGGCGTTGCCCCAGGAGGAGTCAGCCGCGACGCCTTCACGGTCGAGGACTGTGACCCGCACCCC
>JADGOX010000262.1 GCA_017882745.1 Mycobacteriaceae bacterium
CCGACGGCAGCCACGTCGCCTACGTCGACGTGGCCGGCACGGGACTGTCACAGTCGCAGCTGCGTGACCGGATAGCCCAGGTGCTGCCCGGGCTCAAGGTTCAGACCGGCGACCAGGTGCGCGCGGACACAAAGGCCGCCATCGCTACCGCGCTGAGCTTCATCAGCTACTTCCTGTTGGCCTTCGGGGCCATCGCACTGTTGGTCGGGACCTTCATCATCTACAACACCTTCTCGATGATCGTGGCGCAACGGTTGCGGGAACTGGCGCTACTGCGGGCAATCGGTGCCAGCCGCGGGCAGGTCAGCCGTTCGGTGGTCTTCGAAGCCGTCATCGTCGGTCTTGTCGGCAGCGCCGTCGGCATCGCCGCAGGTGTCGGTCTTGCGTATGGACTGCGGACGTTGCTCAACGGCTTCAACGTCGGGCTACCGAGCGGGCCCCTGCAGCTGGCACCGCGAACGATCATCGTGGCCTTGCTGGTCGGGGTGGTGGTGACCGTGTTCAGTGCCTACGGACCCGCGCGGCGCGCAGCCAAGATTCCACCGGTCGAGGCCATGCGGGAGCAGTTCGCCTCGACCGGGACCTCGCTGCGGCGGCGCACGATCATCGGTGCGGTGTTCGGGGTCCTGGGTGTCGTCGCGCTCGTGGTGGGCGCATCGGGCAGTGGGGGTGGCGCGGCCTCGCTCGTGGGCCTGGGTGCGTTGGCGTTGATCCTCGGGGTGCTGCTGGGGGCGCCGGCCCTGTCGCGGCCGATCATCGGCGCCTTGGGCGTACCGGTGGCCAAGCCCTTCGGTGCTGTGGGGCGGTTGGCCCGCACCAACGCGGTGCGCAATCCCCGGCGCACCGCCGCCACTGCCTTTGCCCTCACCCTCGGGCTGATGCTGGTCTCAGCCATCGGGGTGTTCGGTTCCTCGGCCAAGGCCAGTGTGAACACCCTCGTGGACAGCGGCGTGAAGGCCGACTACATCCTCACCGGGCCAGAAGCGATCGGTGTCCCCTACGCTGCGGGCGCAGCTGTGCGGGGGGTGTCCGGCGTTGACCGTGTGGTCGCACTGCAGAACGTCCGGGTGAAGGTCAACGGCAAGGAGCAGGGCGGCACCGGCATCGACGGGTCACCAGAGGGCATTCTGCCGTTCACGATGAAGCAGGGTGCGCCGGACGTCAGCGGCACCAAGATGTTGGTCTCGGCGAGGACGGCGGCGAGCAACCAGTGGGCGCTGGGTAGCACGGTTGCGCTGACCAGCCCGGACGGCAAGACGGTGAGCACCACGGTCACCGGTATCTACGCCGACAGTCAGCTGCTCGGCGGGTGGCTGGTGTCCGAGCAGGTGTACCGGGAGGTGACCCCGGAGCAGGCCCTGGCCGACATAGTGGTGCTGGTCAAGGCCAAGCCGGGCACGGACCTCGCGACGCTGCGCGCAGGTTTGGAGCGGGCCACAGACTCACTGCTGGTGGTGCAGGTGCAGGACCGGGAGCAGTTCAAGGGCACGCAGGCGAGCCAGATCGACACTCTGCTCGCCGTGCTCTATGGGCTGCTGGCCTTGGCGATTGTCATCGCGATCCTCGGCATCATCAACACGTTGGCATTGTCGGTGGTGGAACGTCGCCGGGAGATCGGCATGCTGCGGGCGGTGGGAATGCAGCGCAGCCAGGTGCGCCGCACCATCTACGTGGAGTCGATGCTCATCGCGGTGTTCGGTGCCCTGGTCGGGGTGGTGCTCGGGGTGGTGCTCGGCTGGGGCTTCGTGCGGACCCTCCGTGACTCCGGGCTGAGCCAGATCGCGGTGCCCTGGGCTCAGGTGGTGGCGATGCTGCTCGGCTCGGCGGTGGTGGGGGTGCTGGCCGCGCTGTGGCCGGCCATCCATGCTGCCCGGACCCGGCCGCTGGAAGCCATCGCCGAGCTCTAGCGAGGAGACACGTCCTAGGCGGCTATCGGTTCTGCGGCCGCCGTGGGTGCATCGTTTCTGCCGCGACCTGTCCACGGCATCGCCAGCTTGACGATCTTCTTCACCACCGAGCCGAGCTGGGTGGCGAGTCCCCCCGTGTTGTAGGGGAGTCCGTAGCGCTGGCAGGCGTCCTTCACTGTTTCCGACATCTCGGCGTAGCGCCGCGCGGGGATGTCCGGGAACAGGTGGTGCTCGATCTGGTGGGACAGGTTGCCGGAGAGCACGTGGAACAGCGGGCTGCCACTGATGTTCGCCGAGCCGAGCAGCTGCCGGATGTACCACTGGCCGCGGCTCTCGTTTTTCGTCTCCTCCTCCGTGAAGGTGGCGACGCCGTCGGGGAAGTGTCCGCAGAAAATGATGGAGAAGGTCCACAGGTTGCGGATCAGGTTCGCCGAGACGTTGCCTGCCAAGGTGATCGGCGCGAACGGCCCGGACAGCAGGGGGAACAGTGCGTAGTCCTTGCCCACCTGCTTCAACGTCTTGCGTGTCATCTTCTTGCGGACCTCGGAAGTGTCCGACCACTTCTTCTCACCGGTGACGAGCTTCTCGGCCTCGAGGTCGTGCAGCATGACGCCCCACTCGAAGAAGAGGGCCAAGCCGACTGCATAGATCGGGTTGCCGAGGTAGTACAGGTTCCACTTCTGCGCCTCGCTCATCCGCAGAATGCCGTAGCCCACGTCGCGATCCTTGCCGACGATGTTGGTGAACGTGTGGTGCATGTAGTTGTGCGATTGCTTCCAGTTCTCCGCCGGGCACACGTTGTCCCACTCGAACACCAGCGAGTTCAGCGCCTCGTCCCGCATCCAGTCGTACTGCCCGTGCATGACGTTGTGGCCGATCTCCATGTTGTCGATGATCTTCGACAACGCCAGCGCCCCGACTCCGACCACGAAGGCGGGCGGAAAGATGCCGACCGCGAGCAGTCCACGGCCGAGCAGCTCGAGCTTGCGCTGCTTGTCGACGACGTTGCGCAGGTACTCGGCGTCCACTGCACCGAGGTCCTCGACGATCTTCTTGCGCAGGGCGTCCATCTCGGATCCGAAGGCGTCGATCTGTGCGGGCGTGAGGTCGGGGCGGCCCGCCTCGTGCTCGGGGTGCTCGGGGTTGCGCAAGGGCAAGGAGGTGGTGGACTTGGGCAGGATCTGGTGTCGGGCCGGCTTCGGGTTTGGGTTCGGGGTAAGCGTGGTGACAGTCATGGGTACTCCCTAGAGATCGACGGTGACGTCGCCGCCAACGGGAACGGTGACGCAGAGCTGGATGTCGGATTCGGACTCGGTCGTCACTTCGCCGGTGTAGAGGTGGGTCACGTTGCCGGCGGTCTTGCGCCTGGTACAGGAGAAGCAGATGCCCATGCGGCAGCCGTATTCCGGTGTGAGCCCCAGGGCCTCGGCCTGTTCGAGCAGCGGACGGCCGTTGTTCTCGACGGTCTTGCCGCTGCGGGAGAAGGTCACGTTGCCGGATATCTCGGTGTCGCTGGGCACGATCGCCGCGGGTGGGTCGAACTGCTCGGCCTTGAGTTGGTGCTCCAGCTCGTTCGCCGCCCACACCGCACGGACCTCCTGCACCAGGCGCCCGGAACCGCAGACGTAGGAGGTGGCCTGACGCCACCCGGGCACGTGGCGCTCCAGCTGCTCGAGCGAGAAGTGCCCGCCGGGGATGAACTGGGCGCCGTCTCGTGGTGTGGTCTCCTGCTGCGTGGTCACCTGCAGGAGCTGGACGTTGGGGTGCGCGGCGGCCAGCTCGGCAAGCTCATGTCCGTAGGGCACGTCGTCCACGGTCCGCGAGTAGTGCAGGAAGGTCACGGCACCCTGGTACTTCTCGTCACACAAGGTGCGCAGCATGGACATCACCGGTGTGATGCCGCTCCCGCCGCTGATGAGCAGCACCTGCTCGGGGCGCGTCATGGGGAGGACGAAGTCGCCCTGGGCCTGGGTGATGTGGACGATGGTGCCGGGAGCGAGCTCGGCGTGCAGGAAACCGGAGACCAGCCCGTCCGGGCCTTTGCGGACCGTGAACTCCAGACGTCCGTCGCCGTGGTGTTCCGAGCTCGTCACCGAATAGCAGCGGCTTCGCCTCACACCCGCGATGGCGAGGGTGAACACCACGTGCTGGCCGGCCCGGAAGCCACGCCAGTTGCTGTTGGGCCGTACGCGCAGCGTGATGCTGCCCGGGGCGGAGTGGCGAACGTCCGTCACCACCCCCCGCACCTCGCGCAGCGACCACGTGGGGTTCAGCATTTCCAGGTAGCGGTCGGGGCTGTGCGGGGTGGTCAGACGCTCGAGCAAGGGCACGCCGACCCTGGCCATGAGGCCCCGGTGTGGGTTCGCCGGGCGGGGCATCTGGTTTGCTGGTACCTGTGTTGTCATCACCGCTCCTTGCTGCAGAGGCTTCGCAACTGTATTCAGTGAACGGTCATGCTGTACATGTGTACTCTGAAATCTCGACGCTACGGGGAAGGCGCCTCGGTGGACAGCCCTACCCCCAGTGAGGTCGGTCACGTGGGCGAGACGCGGGAGCTGCGCAAGCAGCGCACGCACCGTGCGCTCCTGGATGCCGCGCTCGAACTCACCGAGGAGCAGGGCTTCAGCAGCGTCAGCCTGCGGCAGGTGACCAAGGCTGCCGGCATCGTGCCCACCGCCTTCTACCGGCACTACGAGAGCATGGACGCGCTGGGGGAGACCCTGGTGACGGAATCATTCACGTCCTTGCGCGCGATGATGCGCGCCGCACGAGCCGAGACGGACGACTACTCCGAGGTCGTGCACCGCTCGGCCGTGGTGATGGTTCGATATGTTCGCCTGCACCGTGCGCACTTCCGGTTCATCATCCGGGAGCGTTCCGGCGGGGTCCGGGTGATCCGGGAGTCCATCCAGGAGCACCTGCGCCTGTTCGTGACCGAGCTGGCCGCGGACCTCGGCGGGTTTCCGGCTCTCGCGCCGTGGCTGGAGTCCGACCGGGTGCTGCTGGCGGAGGTGATCGTGAACCAGATGGTCGTGGTCGCCGAGCGGATCCTCGACCTGCCCGGAAACGACGACGCCGCTATTGCGCGGGCGGAGCGGCAACTGCGGATGATCCTGCTGGGCGTCGGGACCTGGCGCAGCCAGTAGCCCTCCCCTCTGGGGCGTCGAGCGCACTCAACGCCCTTTGGGTCCCCGTACC
>JADGOX010000263.1 GCA_017882745.1 Mycobacteriaceae bacterium
ACGCTCCTGTCCTATTTGGACATGGGAAGTCTGGTCGCGGCAGCGGGGGAGATGCACGTGTATCGCAATACCGTGGTCTATCGCCTCAAACGGGCGGAGCAGATCCTCGGCCGCCCCGTTTCGGCGCACAGTCACGAGCTGCATGCCCCGTTGCGCCCGGCGAGTCGGCTGGGAGTGCTGACGCGCTGACCTCGTCCCCGCGAAAGGTCGAGGCTAGTGCAGGGCCGCCGTGACAGCGCTGCGCAGCCATTCGATGCCTGGTGAGGGAATCGCCCGTCTGTAGGTGTACAGCGCGACCTCCACGGTCGGTATCTCGAATGGCAGGGGGAAGGTGCGGACATGGGAAGACCGAGTGAACAGGTCCGCAACCCTGCCAGGGACAACCGAGAGGTAGTGGGTTGAGGCGAGTAGTTCCGGCAGCACGGCGAAGTGGGGGACCCGCACAGCGACGTCTCGGCTCTTGCCGATTCTGGTGAGGACTGCGTCCGCGTCACTGTGTCCGGTGGAAGCAAAGACGACGATATGCCGCTCGGCGAGGAATTCGGTGAGGGTCGGGCGGTCGCCGATGCGGTGATGGTCCTTCCTGCAGAGTCCGACGTAGCTTTCCAGGAAGAGCGCGTCTCGGCGCAGGTCGGGTGCATCGATGCGGGGCGTGCAGATGACTGCATCCGCGCTTCCTTGCCTTAGCTGTTGTGCCGCACTGGAGCAATCAAGTGGATTGATCTCGACACCGCACCGGGGTGCGCTGGTCTCGAGCTTGGCCAGGACGATGGGCAGCAGGCTGATCTCGCCGAGGTCCGTTGCCAAGATCCGAAAGGTTCTCTCCGATGTTGCAGGGTCGTATTCACTGGCGCCGGAAACTGTTTCGTCGATCACCTCGAGTGCCTGGCGCAGTGAGGGGTACATCTGCTCGGCGAGGGCGGTGGGTTGCAGTCCGTCGGGGGATCGGACGAACAGCTCGTCGTTGAACTGGCGTCGGAGCCGTCCAAGCGCGTAGCTGACCGACGGCTGTGTGACATAGAGCTTCTCGGCCGTCCTCGTGACGCTTCGCGTCTCACAGAGGAGCGCGAGTGTTCTCATCAAGTTGAGATCGACGTCCGTCATCTCGTGAACATAGAACTCCTCTATGTAGCTATCAAGAGTATTCATTGGCCGGATGAGTAGCACCCCCCTAGCGTGGCGTGCATCACATTCAACTTGTCCCTCTACGAGCGTGCAGCGGCCTCTCGGCGCGGTCGCGGGAGTGGGGGCAAGTCCGCCCCTGACCTGATGACTGAGGAGAACGTGTGATTAGCGTTGGCGAAGCCACCTACCAGCTGCTGCGTGTACATGGGTTGACCACAATCTTCGGTAATCCGGGCTCGAACGAGCTTCCGTTCTTGGCGGAGATGCCCGATGACTTCCGTTACGTGCTGGGCCTGCACGAGGGTGCGGTCCTGGCGATGGCGGACGGCTATGCGCTGGCCAGTGGGCATCCGGCGTTCATCAACCTGCACGCCGCAGCAGGCTCTGGCAACGCCATGGGGGCATTGACGAACTCGGTGTACTCGCACAGCCCGCTGATCATCACGGCAGGACAGCAGGTCCGGTCGATGATCGGCCAGGAGGTGATGTTGGCCAACGTCGACGCGACGGCATTGCCGAGGCCCCTCGTCAAGTGGAGTTGCGAGCCTGCGTGCGCGCAGGATGTGCCGCGGTCGATCAGCCACGCGATCCACATCGCAAGCCTACCGGCGAAGGGTCCGGTGTACGTGTCGGTGCCCTACGACGATTGGGGGCGGGAAGCCGATCCCGAGACGCACCATCTGATGGCTCGCCGAACGTCTGCGGCCGGGTGTCTCAGCCCTGAGCAGCTGGCCGATCTCGTTGAGTCGCTCGAGGGGGCCAAGAACCCGGCACTGGTACTCGGGCCGGAGGTCGATGCTGAGCATGCCAATGGGGACGCAGTCCGTCTCGCGGATGCGTTGAACGCGCCTGTATGGATCGCCCCGTCACCGTCTCGATGTCCGTTCCCCACCAGACACCGCAGTTACCGCGGCGTGCTTCCCGCCGCAGTCCAGGGCATCACCGACGCACTGTTCGGTCACGACCTGATCGTGGTGGTTGGGGCGCCGGTGTTTCGATACCACCAGTTCGACCCCGGACAGTACCTTCCGGCCGGTGCTCGGTTGATCCACCTGACGAGTGACCCCAGTGAGGCCGCCCGTGCACCGATGGGGGATGCGCTGGTTGTGAACGTGAAAGAGACCCTCGCACGCTTGGCCGCTGCAGTCAGGTGTACCCCGCTCCCAGCGCTCGCGCCGCTCCCGGATTACCGAACCCCGCAGAGTGGCAACGGTTGTGTGCACCCGGATGAACTGTTCGATGCGCTGCGCTGCAACGCCCCCGACGACGCCGTGTACGTCAAGGAGTCCACGTCTACGACTGGGTCTTTCTGGTCGCTGATGGACCTGTCCCGGCAGGGCAGCTATTTCTTCCCAGCATCCGGGGGTCTCGGATTCGGCCTGCCGGCCGCGGTCGGGGCACAGATGGCACTTCCAGACCGCCAGGTGATTGGACTCATTGGTGACGGGTCGGCGAACTATGGGATCACCGCCCTGTGGACCGCCGCACAGCAGCACGTGCCGGTGATCATCGTGATCCTGAAGAACGGCACCTACGGCGCGCTCCGCTGGTTCGCCGACGTGCTCGGCGCGGGCGAGGCACCCGGGATGGACGTTCCCGGGATCAACTTCGTGCAGATCGCCAACGGATACGGCGTGAGCGCCACCTCGGTCAACCGTGTCGACGATTTCGTCCGCGCGTTCAAGAGCGCCCTGGCGAGCCGATCCCCGACCGTAATCGAAGTTGACACGGAACTGACGAAACCTTGATCGGCCCCAACGCGGGTCCCGAAGGCGACGGGTGACGTCACCAAATCGAGAGGAATCCTTTTGCCTCACAAGACAGTTGAATCCGTTGTCTCGAACGCGCAGTTGACGAAATTCCATGTCGGCGTGATTGTCATGTGCTCACTGCTCATGATCATCGACGGCTACGACATGATTTCGTACGGCACGGTCATCGTGAACCTGATGGGCGAGTGGAAAATGAGCTTGGTCACCGCCGGAACCCTCGGGTCAATGGCTCTGGTCGGGATGCTCGTGGGCGGGTTGACCATCTCTCCGCTGGCCGACACACTCGGCCGCCGCCCAGTGATGATCACCTGTGTGACCGTCGCGAGCTTGGCCTCGCTGAGCTGTGCATTCACGACAGGCCCCATCCAACTCGGCGCCCTCAGGTTCGTGGTGGGCATGTTCCTGGGAGCGTTGGTGCCGAACTCTATTGCTCTCATCTCGGAACTTGCCCCGCGAGCGTCAAAAGCCCTGCTGGTTACCCTGGTGTCATCCTTCTACTCGGTCGGTGGTGTGGCCGCCGCAGTGTTCGCCATCAAGTTCGAACCGATGTGGACCTGGCGTGCCGTCTTCTACGTGGCTGGGCTATCGCTACTCCTCGTTCCCGTTCTGGTGAAGGCTCTCCCCGAGTCCCCGGAGTTCCTGGCGATCGATGGCCAGCAGGATCGCCTCATCGAGGTACTGAAGAAGGTCGATTCGTCGAGTGATCTCACCGATGTTGTCGCTACGCCGCGAGCTGACGTAGCGAAAGGCCGTGTAGCGCAACTACTCACGAACGGGAATGCGCTCAACGGCCTTCTGATCTGGACCTTCTTCGCTATGTGCATGCTGCTCAGCTACGGGCTGAACACCTGGCTTCCCAAGCTCATGCAGACCGCCGGCTACGAACTGAGCTCCGCTCTGTGGACCTTGGTCGTCTTGAATATCGGCGGCATGGCCGGTGCGATCTTCGGTGGATGGCTGGCTGATCGCTGGACCTTCCGCAATACCCTGGTGACCTACTTCGTCGCGGCCTCGGTGTCCCTGGTGGGGCTGTCGTTCCAACCCAATGCGATCGTCCTGAACCTCCTCCTTCTTGTGGCTGGAGGTGCCACGATCGGGGCCCTCGCGATCGTCCACGCATTCGCCGTGGAGTTCTACCCGACGGAGGTGCGCTCGACGGGTGTCGGCTGGGCCGCCGGCATCGGGCGGATTGGGGCGATAGGCGGCCCGACTCTTGGAGGGGCACTCCTCACGCTGAACCTGTCCTTCCAGCAGAACTTCGCCGCCGTCGCAGTTCCGGGGATCATCGGCGCACTTGCCGTGGCGGTTGTGACGAAGAGGAAGTTCAACACCGCGGTGCCCACACCTGCGCAGGCGGTATCCGGCCTCGGATCCTGACAGATCCGACTGACGAGGGCTCGACTCGTTGCACTGTTGAACACCGAGGTCTGGGAGATGAGTGTCTTCACCGGTCCGTGGGGCGGACGTCCGCGACATCTCCTTCCGCGCGGAAGCCTTCGACAATGGGGTACGCGGGAGCCTGTTGCTCTCAGCAACCTGGCACCCGCTGGGTTCGCTGCTGCCCCCTTCGACGACGAGGACCGGCAGCGCATGAGGACCGTCGACAGCACGTTCAGCGAGGGGGATGACAGGTCCAACTGAGAGTCCGGCAGGGTTCAGGCCCGCGTACGGCGCGCCTTCTCCTGCCGGATCGCTGTCGTTCGCCGGCGGTGCCGGGTCCTGGCAATCACCAACTCCGTGCGGAAGGAACCGCTCCCAGGGTTCGAGAGATGCCCTGCGCCGCAGCGCGTACTACGGGCGCCAGGGCGTTGGGTTCAGCGTTGTGCGCATGAACCACAATCGACACAGCCGCCATCACCGTGCCATCCGCGCCCCGAACCGGGGCAGCAACCGAGATGCTGTCCATCGACACCTGACGGTTGTTGACTGCGAAACCCTTTCGGCGCACGTCTGCCAGTAACCGGCGGAGCTCGCGCGGTGAGGTGATCGTCTTCTCCGTGAACGCGGTCATCGGTCCGGTCAGGACCTGCTCCTGAATCTCGGTCGGCGCGTATGCGAGGAGCACCCGGCCGACGCCCGTCGGATACAGCGGGAACCGACCACCCACACGGGTGAGGACCGGCACCGCCTTGCGTCCGGCGATACGTTCGACGAACACCGATTCGGTGCCCTCGCGCAGCGCGAGCTGGACGTTTTCCTGGGTGACCCGCGACAGGTCCTCCATGAAGGGCAGAGCGACTTCGCGCAGTCCGAGGCCGCGAGGCGACAGCGACGCGATTTCCCATAAGCGCAAGCCGATCTGGTACCGGCCGGAGTCGTTGCGCTCGAGGGCGCCCCAGGCAGTGAGTTCCGCGACCAGGCGGTGCGCTGTCGTGAGGGGAACGCTGGTGCGGTGCGCAATTTCGGTCAGGGTGAGCGTCCGCTGTGCCGGAGTGAATGCCTCCAAGATGAGGAGCGCTCGTGCGGTGACCGGACCGGTCGAGGTTCGCTGGGGCTGCATGTCAGGCGGGCGTGACTCGGAGCGGGATGCTGGCCCAACCCTTCAGGGTGTTGTTGAGGCGAGCCTTGGGTTCGCCAGCCAACTCCACCGTGCGCACCCGGACCGCGAGTGCCTTGAGCACCATCTCGGTTTCCAACCGGGCCACTGGCTGGCCGACGCATTGGTGGATGCCCATGCCGAACGCAACGTGCCCGGCTGCGCTGCGGCGGATGTCGAACCGGTCCGCGTCTGCCCCCCAGCGGCGGGGATCTCTGTTCGCAGATCCCAGGAACAGCAGCACCTTCGAGCCCTCGGGAATGCGGGTGCCGCTCACGGTCACCTCGCGCGACGTGGTTCGGAAGAAGGTCTGCACGGGAGACTCCCAGCGGAGCGCTTCGTCGAACGCAAATTTCGCGAGCTCTGGATCACGGTGCAGCGTGTCCCATTGATCGGGATTCGACGCGAGGGCATACATGGAGTTTCCGATGCCGTACACGGTGGTGTCAACACCTGCGGTGAGCAACGACCGCACCAGCAGCGGTGCTTGTTCCTTGGTGATGTCCCCACGATCTGCGGCCTCCCAGATCTGGGCACCGAAGCCGCCAGGGGTCAGCGCATCCCGTTGGCAGCTCGCGAGAACCCATTCTTGAACCGGCGCAGCCTCCGCCAGCGCCGCGTCGAGAAGATCGTTGTGTGGACCGAAGGCATTGAAGGCCAGCGCGCCATAGGGCAGCAGGTTCTCCCGTCCGGTGGGCGGTAGGCCGACAGCATCGGGAAACACTTCGAGCGGGTACTTCTCGGCGAGGTCGCTGACCGCGTCGAAGGTGCCTTGCTCCACCAGCTGATCGGCCAGACGCTCGGCCCTGATCTGAAATCCGGCCCGCAGTGCGCGGACCGTCCGGGGCGACACCACGTCCCCCATCGCTTTGCGCACGACCGTGTGATCCGGCGGGTCCGCCTCGAGGAGAAGGCTCGGCGGACGCCACGGCTCTTCCTTCGCGAAGTCGCTGAGTCCTGCGCCCCTGCCAGACACGAATGTCTGCCAGTTCTGGAGCGAGGCGTGCACGTCGTCGAAGCGTCCCATCGCGTAGACCCCATAGCGAGGCAGCAGGACGACTGGCGCGAGGTCGCGCAGCGCACGGTGGAACTCATACGGATCAGTGAGGATCTCACGGCCGAACGGGTCGTCGTCGAACGTAGGAACTGCGTCGGTAACTGCGGGCTGACTGGTCACTGCTGGCCTCCTGTTCCGCAGGTACCTTCCTGGCAGCAGGCCAGCACCTGGATGCCGTTGTTCATGGAACTGTCTACTTCTGTATCTGCCAGGAGCCGTTGGCGAAGTGCTCGAGCTTGATGCCGTGTAGCGGCGGGTTCTGGGTGTCGCTGCCGTCCATGGTGATCCCTGGCAGCAGGATGCCTCCGCCGTCGAGCTTGAGCGCGTGGACTGCGTCCATCAGGCCTTGTCGGCTGACTGTCTTCATTCCCTTCAACGCATCAACGAAGTTGGTCGCCGCGCCGTAGCCCCATTGGGCGTTGGTGATGTTCGGGTTGGCGTCCGGCGACGACTGCGCCATCTGTGACTTGAATGTCGCGACGGCCGGGTCGTTCGCCCACTGGGGGTCGTCGGGAGCCTTCACGAATGAGGCGGTGTAGAGATTCGGGTTGCTGCTCAGTTTTCCCGGATCGACGACCTGGCTGATCGAGGAACTCATGCTTGCCAGGAACACCGTCGGGTTCCAACCGAGCGTCGTGGCATGGTTGATGCCGCTGATCATCAGCGACGGGATCGCGACGGCCATGAAGAGCGCATCAGCCTTGGTGGCGGCCAGAGTTGAGATCTGGCTGTCCACGGTCGGGTCCTTCGGCGTGTAGGTCGCCACCTTTGCGATCGTGACCTGCGAGCCCGCGATGCCCTCTTGCATGCCCTGCAGGAAGGCCTCGCCGAGGGTGTCGGCCTGCCGGAGCACCGCGACGGTCATCGGCTTCGCCCTTGCAGCGAGGGATTTTCCGTAGGCGACGCCCTCGGACTCATAGGTTGGCTGCCAACCGATCGTCCATGGGTTCTTGCTGCGGTCGTTGCTGAACAAGGCGTCGCCGGCATGCACGAACACCTGGGGGACCTTGTCGGCGTTGGCGCTCTTCATGATCGCCAGGTTGGGCGCGGTACCGAAGGTTTGGAAGAGCGAGAACACGTGGTCGGAATCCGAGAGCTTGCCGTAGTTCTGGACGGCCTTGGCCGGGTCGTACCCGTCGTCGTAGAAGACGAACTTGATCTTGCGGGTCTTGCCATCGGCCAGCTTCACACCGCCGGCGGCGTTTACCGAGTCGAAGTATGCGACTGCCGCACCTTTGGCGGCAATACCGTTGGCGCCCAACGGTCCTGACAGCGGGTAGCTGCTACCGATGGTGATGGTGTCGTCGGTGATTCCAGGTGCCTCGGAGCCACTGCCGCTGGTCGTTCCGTTTTGCGCGCGTCCGCCACATCCGGCGAGCAGAGCGGCTGCAGCAACGACGGCGATTGTGGTACAGGTCACTCTGCGTCGGCTCAACATGAACAGTCTCCTTCTGGTATTCCCCGTGAAGTGGGCATTCGGTGTTCGCGGCGCCGCGGGCGGTTGCTCGATAGACGTGTCCAGATCTGGTCCTGATAGTGCTTACTCAGCAAATGGTTCCCCTGACCCAGACATGGCTGCCGCCGAAGGCGACGACGATTCCTTTCGGAACAACCGGTCCGCGAGGCTGCGCAAGCCGCCGGTCACCCCGCTGGGGAAGAACAGCAACACGATGAGCAGCGCGATGCCGAAGAAGAGGTACGACCGGCCGGGGGTGACCTTGTCGGTGAAGTTGGGCAGCAGGACGTAGAAGGCGGCGCCGACAACCGCACCGATGGGACTGCGCACACCACCGACGACGAGGGCCACGAGCAACGAGATCGACAGCGTCAGCTGCAATGAATCGGGCGAGATGAACCTCACCGGTACCAGGTACAGCCAACCGGCGGCACCACCGCACGCAGCCGAGATTGTGAACGCGATGACTTTGTACCGCTGAACGGGCACGCCCATCGCGGCGGCGACAGTCTCATTGGCACGCAACAGATCGAGCGCACGACTGAACCGCCCGGTGAGCAGGTTGTGAACCAGCAGGAAGATCAGGGCTGCGATGACGAGCACGACGTAGTAGTGCCATTGGTCGTCGGCCAGTCCGGACCACTCGGGAGCCGGTAGCAGCACCGCCGTCTTGCCCTGTGACCCGCCGGTCAGCCCGCTGAGCCGGTTGGCCAGGGGCACCGCGACCACCGGCACGGCCAAGGTGAGGATGCCGAAGGCGAAACCACGAAGACGCACCGCAGGAATCGCGATCAGGACTCCAGCGAGCGCTGCTACGGCTACCGCAAGCAGTAGGCCGACGGCAGCTGGCCAACCATGATCGGCGGCGTAGGCGGCGCCATAGGCGCCGACACCGAAGAACGCGCTCTGCGCCAACGAAACCTGACCGGCGTGACCTGTGAGGACCCCCAGGCCGCGAATCGCGACGGCGTACGCGGCGATAAGGCTGATCTGGAGGTTCGTGAAGGGCGTGGCCGACAACGGCAGGAGAACCAGAACAACGGTCACGACCGCCGCGGCGATGAAACCCGCGACCCGGGCGATGCCAGCACGCTTCAGGGCGTGTGTGGCTGTGTGCTGCCAGCTCATACGCGTTGCACCTCCTTGCGGCCGAACAGACCTTGCGGCCGGACGAGCAACACGACAACCATCAAGATGAGCGGGACCACGATTTGCAGATCGGAACCGATGAAATCCACATAGGCCCCGGCCAGGTTCTGGGTGATACCGATCAACCACGCAGCCACGATCGCGCCCAGGGGA
Source organism: Mycobacteriaceae bacterium (assembly GCA_017882745.1). Classification (GTDB taxonomy): domain Bacteria; phylum Actinomycetota; class Actinomycetes; order Mycobacteriales; family Mycobacteriaceae; genus X156. The sequence continues at coordinate 9,249 of JADGOX010000263.1, forward strand.
CTGTCGAGTCCGCCGAGCACCGCAGCGGCCAGGGCGTAGACCAGAATGCCGTCCATCATGCCGGGCTGCAGAGAGATCGTCGGTGCGACAAGACAACCGGCGACCGAGCCGATCAGCGCCGCCAACCCCCATCCGGCCATCAGCAGTCGGCCGACAGGCAGACCGCTCTGCGCGCTTGACTCCCGATTCTCGGCGACCGCACGCATCGCCAAGCCGAAGCGGGTCCGCTGGAACAGCAGGTGCACCACTGCGATGACGCCGAGCAACACCACGACCGTTCCGACATCGGAGACGGTGAACCGCAAGTCGCCCAACGACAGGTTCCGGCTCGGGAAGATCGCGGGAAACGGTTTCAGATCCGCACCCCAGAAGAGACTGATCAAACCGTTGCCACAGATGAGTATCGCCACCGTGACCACAATGGTGACGAGGTGATCGGCGCGCTCGAAGCGGCGTACCAGCGCGCGTTCCAGTGCGGCACCCATCGCCGCCGACACCAGGGCCGCGACGACGATCGCTGCTACCACCGGAAATCCGGACCTGGTCAGGGAGTAGGCGACGTAGGCCGACACCGCCGCCATCTGGCCCTGTGCGAAGTTGATCAGTCCGGTCGATCGGTAGACGAGGACGAGGGCCAGCGCCAGCGCACCGTAGATGGAGCCAGAGGTGATGCCGTCAACGACTTGCTGCAACACGTGCATGAGTTCCTCAGGTTCCGAGGTAAGCGCGGCGGACATCGTCATTGCCGGCCACCTGAGCAGCGGGGCCGGACACGACGACGCGCCCGGACTCGAGGACGACGGCCTGGTCGGCCTGGGCGAGGGCGAGTGCGGCGTTCTGCTCGACGATGAGGACGGCGATCCCCCATTCGGCACGCAGCTGAGGCAGCAACGCGAAGAGTCTCCTGGTGATGGCCGGTGCGAGGCCGAGGGACGGTTCGTCGAGCAGCATCAATCTCGGACGCGTCATCAGGGCGCGGGAGATTGCCAGCATCTGTTGTTCGCCTCCGGACAACGTCCCGGCATGTGAACGGGATCGTTCGGCGAGTATCGGAAACAGCTCGAAGCACCGGTCGAGGTCCGTGCGAACCGCGTTCCGGTCCGAGCGGCGCAATGCGCCGACCCTCAGATTGTCCTGCACACTCAGCTGGACAAAGGTGCCGCGTCCCTGAGGAACGTGCGCGATGCCGAGTCGGGCGGCCGCATGCGGGGAGATCCCGCTGATGTCCGTGCCGTCGAAGGTCACCGAGCCCCGCCGTTTGACCATGCCGGTGATGGCGCGCAAGGCCGTGGTCTTCCCGGCGCCGTTCGCCCCGAGCAGCGCGGTGGTCCCGGCATCCGCGACATCGAGGTCGATGCCGTGCAGCACCTCGCCCACGCCGTAGCCGGCGACGAGACCGCGGACTGACAGCAGGCTCATGCGGCCGTTCCCAGGTAGGCCTCGATCACGACAGGGTGTCCCTGTACCTCGGCTGCTGGGCCCTCGACGACCTTGGCCCCCTGGACGAGCACCACCACCTTGTCGGTGATGGCCGAGACCATCCCCATGTGGTGCTCAACCAGCACAATTCCTACGTCGAAGTCCGTACGTACTCGTTGAACATCTTCGCCCAGCTCCATCACTTCCTCGTGGGTCAGCCCGGAGGCCAGCTCATCGAGCAAGAGCAGCGATGGTCGTGACATCAACGCGCGAGCGAGTTCCACCCGCTTCTGGCCTCCGTAGGACAGCTCACTGGCTTTCAAGGCCGCCAGGTCACCGATGCCCAGATAACCGAGCAGCTCGCGTCCGCGGTCTTCCAGGGCACGCTCCTCCCGACGGGCTCTCGGTAGGCGGAAGGTGCTGCTCAACAGGCCGGTGTTGAAAGTGCTGTGGCCGCCCACCAACACATTGTCGAGGACGGTCTTCGCCGGTTGCAGTACCGGATGCTGGAAGGTCCGGGCCACGCCGTGCCCGGCAAGCCGGTAGGGAGGCGTATTCGTGATGTCACGCCCGCTGAGCTTTATCCGGCCCGAAGTAGGCGTGTAGTAGCCGCAGATGCAGTTGAACAATGAGGTCTTGCCCGCGCCGTTCGGGCCGACCAGTCCGCAGATCGTTCCGGAGTCGACATCCATGTCGACGCTGGACAGCGCCCGTACGCCGCCAAACGCCAGGCTGACAGCCTGGACTGACAGCAGAGCCGCACTCGTCATGACGCATTTCCGGAGCGTTCGCTGTGCGTACAGGTGACCGGATACCGCATCGCTGAACTATCACTGTCGTCCGCAGCGCTGTCAATAGCCTGCTGGAAGTTCGAACTATCGTCCGCATGGCGGACCACTGAAGAGTCGGGCCTGCACCACCCACCGACACACCGTCACCGTCGCGGTGACGGTGACGCACCCGCGAATCGCGGGGCTTTGACCTGCACTTCCCGATCAGCGCCGGGGTTCGGGGCCCGTACGCCGCTTGGCCGCTTGACCGGTGGTCGGGTCGAGGAACAGTGGGGCGTTGTCCCCGTGCTCCCCGCCGAAGTCGAACATCGAGTTGACGGGGCCTGCGATGGCGTCGAAGGAGCCGCTGATCTTGGGGAGCTGCCAGTTGTCCTCGACGAACTTCAGGATAGAACTCTGGTCCGTCAGGGTGTGGTCGACGAAATTGTGCTTGGCCCACGGGGAGACGACGAGCAGCGGTAGACGGGGCCCGTAGCCGCAGCGGCCGCTCTGCCCTGCCAACGGTGCCGCCGTGGTCGTGTTGCCGCAGAGCCCGGTGCCGCTGAGGGAGTCCTGCGGGCCGGGGGGAGTGGCAACCGTCGAGGTGTCGGACGTGTTGTGCACCCCACTGTCGACGTGATCATAGAAGCCGTCGGAGTCGTCGTAGCTGATGACAACAGCGGTGCTGGACCAGTCCGGCGTCTGCTGCAGGGCATTGATCTCGTTGGTGATGAACTTCTGCTCGTCGAGCGGGTCGGAGTAGCCGGCATGGCCGTCCTGGTAACCCGGCGCCTTGAGGAAGCTCACGGCCGGAAGACGATCGGGCGAGACCTCGCCGTGGGCGATGGCGCCGACCAGTGAGTCGAAGTTGCTCATGTCGTACTGGTGGTTGGCGGTGTCGAACTGCGGTGCGCCCGCAACCGAGGTCTGGGTGTCGGTGCCGATCGCAGACATCGAAGCCGGTGGCAGGTGGTGCGGGTTAGCGGTCGAGGGGTAGTACTGGAACGGTTCGTGGTGGGCGATGTAGTCGTTCTTGTTCCCGTAGTTGGTGCCACCGGGGGCTGTGCCGCCGGTGCCGCCCACGGCCGCGCCGACAGGGTGGTTGGCGTTGCACAGGCCCTGGTCGGAGGCGGGGGCGGCGGCGAACTTGCCCTTGAACTGGTCCGGGGTGAAGGTGCTGGTGGGCTGGGGTTTGCTCGCCGTGGCGGTGGCAAAGCTGGTGGTCGGTGTGAACCCGCCCTCGAACCAGCCCCAGCTCAGTCCGGCCGCATTGAGGTTGTCGCCGACGTTCTTGCCGCTCAGTGACACTGCGTCCCTGGTGGAGCAGTCGTCGTAGTACGGCTGGGCGTCGTCGATGAGTGACGTGCCGCCCTTGCCGTCGGGGATGGTGTCGCCGTTGGTGGCAGCACCGTTGATCGCGAGGCCGACACCGCCGGTGTTGCCGGCGACGAGGTTGATGGCGCCGGGGGAGGACGGGCCGAATGTGGTGCCGAAGGAGTTGTCGCTCATCGCGAAGCGCTGGGCGTAGTTCGACAACCCGGTGACGGTGTTCGCGTCGTAGTAGTTCATGGTGTCGCTGCCCTTGCACGGTTGGCCGGGACCGTTGGTTCCCTTTGCCGTGCCCACGGAGGTCACGAACTTGTCCATCAACCCACCGTTGAAGGCTTTCTGTTCGTTGCCGTAGGTGTGGTCCTGATCGCAGGTGAGGACGTCATTGATGTTGGCGGGGTCAAGTCTGCGCGGATTGGCCTGGTTGCCTGCGAGGTCCCGGTTGGGGTTGTTGGTCAGCAGGTTTCCGGTGCCACCTGCGCCCGCGGTGTTGGCCAGCCCGTTCACGGTCGGTGTCCCAGGAGCGGCCCGGAAGGTCGGCCCGGAGGTGTTGGCGGCGTTCGGATACGTGCCGAAGTAGTGGTCGAAGGACACGTTCTCCTGGTGGATCACCACGAGATGCTTGATCGGAGTGGTCGTGGCACCGGTGGCGACGACCTTGCTCACCGGAGCAGTGGTCGTCGGAGCGGCGGTCGCCGCAGCCGGGATGGTCAGTGCCACTGCGGCCCCCACCAGCGCGGCACCTGCGGTGGACTTTCTGAATCTGGACATCTGGCGGTCTTCCTCAATCCTGTCCGCCTGCTGACCTTCACAGCGAGGTCGCGGGAACGCTATCGGCAAGAGATGAACGCGCGGCGACCGTGGGACAAACGCCCGTCGCCGGACCGGCCCGTCGCTGTGTGGACGATGCGGGGGCTCAGGCGTTCGGCTTCCGTTCATCGGCTGCTCATCCCGATGCCGGCTCGAGGACCGTTGACCCGTCCAGAATCGCCGGGGCCGTCGATCGAACGAGAACAAGGGAGTCCCCGGATGTCAGAACCACGGTTCCAGCCCAGTCGCCGCGCATTCATGGGCGGCGTCGCGTCGGCCGCTGCCGCTGGTCTACTCAGCGCAATGCCCGCGCCCGTAGCGGAGGCCGGCCCAAGTCGGCGCAAGGGCAGCCTCGAGGACGTCAAGCATGTCGTGATCCTGATGCAGGAGAACCGCTCACTCGACCACTACTACGGCACGATGCGCGGGGTGCGGGGGTTCGGCGACAAGGCCGCACTCACGCGGGCCAACGGGCGCAGTGTGCTCTACCAGCCCGATCTGGCCCGTACGGACGGCGGTTACCTGCTGCCGTTCCACGCCGACACGCGCAAGGTCGACGGCCAGAACCTTTCCGGCAACGACCACAGCTGGGGCGGCGTCCACGCGCAGTGGGCGGGCGGCAACAACACCGGCTGGATCGCGGATACCGGTGAGAAGACGATGGCCTACTTCACCAAGGAAGACGTGCCGTTCAACCGGGAGCTCGCGCAGGCATACACCTTCTGCGACCAGTACTTCTGCTCGATCAAGGGCCCGACCACCCCCAACCGGCTGTTCCACTGGTCGGGCACGATCGATCCGCGTGGTGCCGCGGGCGGCCCCGCGATCTCCAACCCCGCTGACTACCAGCCCGTCTATCACTGGACGACCTACCCGGAACGACTCCAGCGCGCTGGGGTTTCCTGGCAGCTGTACGCGAACGACGAGGTGGGCGACGGCGGGGGCGCAGACGGCTACCTCGGCGACTACGGCGACAACCCGCTCTGGTTGTTCAAGGCCTACCACGATGCTCTTGCCTCGCCGGACCCGAAGATCCGCCAGCTCGCCGACCGCGCATCGGTGCGGGCGACATGGAAGCCGAGCTCCGGTCTCGGCCACAACATCGATCACGTCCTCCAGCAGTTCATCGGCGACTGCGCCGCCGACAAGCTTCCTGCGGTGTCGTGGGTCGTCGCCCCCTACGCGTACTCCGAGCACCCGCAGGCGCGTCCGATCGACGGTGCCGCGTATACCCAGAGGGTGCTCAATGCGATCTGGTCGAACGAGCGGTTGCGTGAGTCCACGGCAGTGTTCATCAACTACGACGAGCACGACGGGTTCTTCGACCACATCGTCCCACCGACGGCCCCACCCGGAACGCCGGACGAGTTCGTGATGGGCATGCCGGTCGGGCTCGGCCCGCGCGTGCCGATGACGGTCGTGTCTCCGTGGAGTCGCGCCGGCTGGATCAACTCGGAGGTGTTCGACCACACGTCCGTGCTGAGGTTCCTCGAGCGTTGGACGGGAGTGCGGGAGCCGAACATCTCTGAGTGGCGGCGGGCGATCTGTGGAGACCTCACCAGCTGCTTCGACTTCACCGAGCCCAACACGACAATTCCACTGCTGCCCGACACGGCCGCGCTACGCAAGCAGGCCGACGCTACCGGATCGACGCTGCCCCCGGTCACGCCGCCGGCGAGTGGACAACAGGCGGTGCCGGTGCAAGAAGCTGGCGTCGCGCGCGCTCGGGCACTGCCATACCAGCCGTGGGCGAACGTCACCGCAGGCTTCGCATCGGTCGCCGTGGCCCTCGGCAACGCCGGTAGCGCAGCGCTGCAACTGCAGGTCTACGACCGTATCGGGATCATCCAGACGTCCCAGCGGATCGACGTGGCAGGCGGCCAACAGGTGAGCACGTCCGTGCTCGCCCTGGGCAACTACGACGTGGCGATTCATGGGCCGAACGGGTTCCTGCGCGAGGCGACCGGTGGCCTGGCGACGAACGGCGTCGAGGTGGCCGTCACGATCACCGGACGCGCGGACCACCCCACGCTGCAGATCGCGTTCAGCAACACCACGTCCGGGACGGTGACCGCCGAGGTCAGCGGGCTGGACGGTCAGACCCGCAGCGTGCCTATCGCACCTGGCTCGCGCTCGACCACCGTCGACCCGGTGGAGCACGCCAGAGGCTGGTACGACATCACGGTCACCCTGGGCGCCCACCGCGAGTACCGGCGGCGCTTCGCCGGGCACCTCGAGAACGGCAAGCCCAGCATCACAGGTTGAGCGTCTCGGTCGGCGGCGCCTTGTCGGCGCCGCTGGCCGCCAC
>JADGOX010000045.1 GCA_017882745.1 Mycobacteriaceae bacterium
AGCTGGTCGACTCCGCGGTGACCGTCACGAACGCACGCGGCGTGTTCGACCGGCCGGTGGCCGAGTTCGTGCTGATGAGCGTCCTCGCCCACGCCAAGGACGCCCGACGCAGCCAGGATCTCCAACGCTCACACGAGTGGCGGCACAGGGAGACGGCCATGGTCATCGGCAGCACCGCATTCGTCGTCGGCACCGGTGCCATCGGCCGCGAGACGGCGCGGCTGCTCACCGCAGTCGGGATGGAGGTTCGGGGTGCCGGGCGCACAGCACGAGAGGGCGACCCCGACTTCGGTACAGTCGTGGCCAGTGACGAGCTCGTCGATCACGTCGGCTGGGCCGACTACGTGGTGGTCGTCGCGCCGCTCACCAAGCAGACCCGCGGGCTGGTCAACCGGAAGGTACTCGAGGCGATGAAGAGCACCGCCTGTCTCGTGAATGTGGGCCGCGGGCCGTGTGTCGTCGAGAACGACCTGCTCGCGGCGCTGGCGTCGGGGCAGATCGCGGGTGCCGCGCTCGACGTCTTCGAGACCGAGCCCTTGCCCGCCGATCACCCGCTCTGGAGTGCACCGGGCGTGACCATGTCCCCCCACATGTCGGGAGACGCGGTGGGCTGGCTGGACACCCTGGCACGCCAGTTCGCCGACAACGCCGAACGGTTTCTCGACGGTGCACCGCTGCTGAACGTGGTCGACAAGCGGCTCGGGTTCGTCCCAGCGGTCCCGCGGGCGGACGTCTGCGCGTGAGCGACGAGGCAGGCGGTGCAGGTAGCGTGACGGATCATGGACCTCGAAACCGCCAAGACCGCCGGCCTCGTACTGCTCGCTGTTCTGCTTGTCGGTGGAGTCCTGCTTGCCATGGTGATCCGAAAGATCGTCGGCAAGATTCTGGTGCTCGTCCTCGCAGTGGCCGCGGCCGGTTCCGTCTACTCCCAGCGCAGTGGCCTGTCGGACCAGGTGTGCCAGGCCGAAGGCCACTTCTTTGGCGTCTCGGTGAGCATCCCGGCAGACATGCGGGCAGGGTGCACACGCATCACGTCATGAAGGAACTCGCCCGGGCTCAGGCGTCGTGCGCGGGAAGAACCGGTGGGAGCACCTCGTCAGGATCCGCCGGGCGAGCGATCTCCTGCCGGTAGCGCCACATTCCCCATCCAGTGCCCACGACGAAGAGCACCACCATCGAGATTGCCGCGCTGTGCAGCAACCACGGGACCCGGCCGAGGAACCCGGCTCCGTAGTAGCCGAGCAGCACCAGGGTGGGCACCCAGGCGGCGGCTCCGATGCTGCTGGCGATCAGGTAGCGCTTGGCGTTCATGTGGGACGCACCGGCGAGCATGGGGCACAGCGTGCGCACCCAGGGGATCCACCGGGCGGCCACGACGGTCCAGAACCCGTAGCGGTGCATCATGGCGCTCGCCCGGAGCAGGTTCTTTCGATTGAGGATGCGGCCGCCGTCGCGCGCGAGGACCCTTGTGCCGGCGCGCCTACCCAGCTGGTAGCCGGCCTGGTTGCCGATCACGGCCACCACTGTTGCCACCACTGCCAGCGACCACGCCTGGTGATCGCTGCCCTTGGCCGCCAGCACCACCCCCGCCGTGAGGAGCAGGGAGTCGCCGGGCAGGAACAGGCCGATGAGGAACGCGCACTCGAGGAAGACGAAACCCAGCACGATCGTCCACACCAGAATTGGCCCTGCCGTCTCCAATGGACGAAAAGGGCCTGCGATCAGCTCTGCTGCGGCCAGGTTCACGTCAGGCTGCTGCGACGTCGCCGTCGGCAACCCGCTTGGACGCCCTGCGCCCCTTGATGACCTGGATGGCGATGGGAAGCACCGACAGCACCACGATGAGAATCAGAATCGTCTCGACGTGCGCGGCGATGAACGCGATCTTCCCGAGGAAGTAGCCCAGAGTCACCACCCCGGCCCCCCACAGCACGCCGCCGATGATGTCGAAGGTGAGGAAGGTGCGGTAGTGCATCCGGGCCACCCCGGACGTCACCGGCATGAAGGTGCGGACGATGGGCACGAAGCGGGCCATGACGACGGCCTTGCTGCCGTGGCGGTCGAAGAACTCGTGGGCCTCCGTCACGTACTTGCGCTTGAAGAAGCGGGTGTCGTCGCGGTGGAAGATGGCGGGGCCCGCTTTGCGGCCGACGAGGTAGCCCAGCTGGTCGCCGGCTACGGCGGCGATCGGCACCGTGAGAATCAACAGCCACAGCGGCGCGACCGCAGCGATCGGGTGCCCTGCGAGCACCGCATCGCCCGTGGAGATGAGGCCGGCCGTGAACAACAGCGAGTCGCCCGGAAAGAAGAAGCCGACCAGCAGCCCGCACTCGACGAACACAACCGTGAGGAGCCCCGCGTAGCCGAAGGTCTCCAGCAGGTAGTTCGGCTGAATGAACTGGGGGCCGAAGGACAGGTAGGCGGTGCTGGCAACGTTCACTAGCACCATGGTACCGGCGCCCAACAGGTCGACTGCGCGTGCCGGAGTCGGAGTTGTCATACTGGCCGACAATCAGTGCAGGCACGCCCCCAGCGGACGTTCCAGCAGCAGCCGTCCAGGGAGGACCGTTATGCCGATCGCCAGCCCCGAGGTCTATGCCGAGATGCTCGACAGGGCGAAGGCGAACTCCTTCGCCTATCCGGCCATCAACTGCACGTCCTCGGAGACGGTGAACGCGGCCCTCCGCGGGTTCGCCGACGCCGGCAGCGACGGCATCATCCAGTTCTCCACCGGCGGTGCGGAGTTCGGCTCCGGCACCGGGGTCAAGAACATGGTGACCGGGGCGGTGGCCCTGGCTGAGTTTGCCCACGTCGTTGCAGAGAAATACTCCATCAACGTCGCACTGCACACCGACCACTGCCCGAAGGACAAGCTCGACGGCTACGTCCGTCCGCTCATCGCCATCAGCAAGGAGCGGGTCGACGCGGGGCGCAACCCGTTGTTCCAGTCGCACATGTGGGACGGCTCGGCGGTGCCGATCGACGAGAACCTGGAGATCGCGAAGGAGCTGCTCGCAGCGACAGCGGCCGCCCGCATCATCCTCGAGGTGGAGATCGGAGTGGTCGGCGGCGAGGAGGACGGCGTCGACAACGAGATCAACGACAAGCTGTACACGACGGCTGAGGACTACGAGAAGACCGTCGACGCGCTCGGTGGCAGCGATTCGGGCTCGCGCTACCTGTTGGCGGCCACTTTCGGAAACGTGCACGGCGTGTACAAGCCGGGCAACGTGAAGCTGCGCCCGGAGGTACTGGCGGAGGGCCAGCGGGTGGCCGCCGCCATGCTGGGGCTGCCGGAGGGGTCCAAGCCCTTCGACCTGGTGTTCCACGGCGGTTCGGGGTCGCTGACGTCCGAGATCGACGAGGCGCTCGGCTACGGCGTCGTCAAGATGAATGTGGACACCGATACCCAGTACGCTTTCACCCGGCCGATCGTCGGCCACATGTTCAGCAACTACGACGGCGTGCTGAAGATCGACGGCGAGGTGGGCAACAAGAAGGTCTACGACCCGCGCAGCTACCTCAAGGCGGCCGAGGGCGGCATGGCGGCCCGCGTGGTCAAGGCCTGTGAGGACCTCCGCTCGGCTGGTCGTTCCGCGAGCTAGCGGCTCGCCCAGCCCACTGAGTACATCTCCCCGGGCTGGGCGGCATGATGGGGCGCATGACGTACCCCGACCTACTTGGTCCCCAGCCCACCCTGCTTCCCGGCGATCCCCTTGCGGAGTCCGCGCTGCGCAACGGTGCCGACCCCGTCTCCGTTGCCGCTGAGCACCCCAGCGCCAGTGTTGCCTGGGCGACCCTCGCCGAGGGTGCCCTCGACGCCGGTGAGCCCGTTGCCGCCTACGCGTACGCGCGCACCGGGTACCACCGCGGGCTCGACCAACTGCGCCGCAACGGATGGAAGGGTTTCGGCCCGGTTCCCTACGCGCACGAGCCCAACCGTGGCTTCCTGCGCGCCGTCGCTGCACTCACCAAGGCAGCCACTGCCATCGGGGAAGCCGACGAGCAGGACCGGTGCAGGACCCTCCTCGCCGACTGTGATCCCACCGCAGCGGCCCAGCTCGGGCTCGCCTGACCTCACCACCACCTGGTGATATCCCAGTTGAGGCACCGGTTGAGGCCGGTGCTGCGGGCGCGGGTACTGCGGATGCGGGCCAGCGCCCTCGCCGTGCTGCAGTGCTCGGTGGCCGCCTCGCTCGCGTGGTTCATCGCCACGGAGGTGGTGGGTCACCCGCGGCCGTTCTTCGCCCCCATCGCGGCAGTGGTCTGCCTCGGCGTCTCGCTGGGTGCCCGGCTGCGTCGTTCGGTCGAGCTCGTCGCGGGGGTGAGCCTCGGCATCCTGGTCGGAGACCTGCTCATCTCTCAGATCGGGAGCGGCAGCTGGCAGATCGGCCTGGTGGTCCTGCTGGCCATGTCGACGGCTGTGCTGCTCGACGGTGGCGCAGTCTTCACGCTGCAGGCCGGATCGTCAGCGGTGTTGGTGGCGACTCTGTTGCCGCCGGGCGGTTCGGCGGGGATCAACCGCTTTGTCGACGCGCTGGTCGGTGGTGCGGTGGGGATCGCCGTCATCGCCCTCATCCCCGCCGATCCGGTGCGTGCCGCGCGACGCGAGGTCGCGGGTGTGCTGGGCACGCTCGGCACCTCGGTGCGCGCGATCGCGGCCGGGTTGGATGGTGGTGACGAGGAGAAGCTGGTGTCCGCGCTCGTGACGGCTCGCGGCACACAGGGCAGCATCGACGCCTTGCGCGGTGACCTGGCCGCGGGTCGCGAGCTTGCCCGGATCGCGCCGTTGCGCTGGCACTCCCGAACTCGGCTCACCCGCCTCATCGCTATCGCGAACCCGCTCGACAACGCCGCACGTAACCTGCGGGTGCTCGCTCGGCGGTCGCTGTCAGCCGAGCGCGACGGTGAGCGCATCGACCCCCGTATCGTGACGCAGCTCGAACGGCTGGGCGACGCGATGGACACGCTCCGGAGGGTGATGGACTCCACGCGCGACCAGCCGCCGGACCTCGGCCAAGCCGCACTGCAGCTGCGTCAGGTCGCCGCCGGAATGGCCAGCGATCTCGGCAACGACGGGGGTCTGTCGGTGAAGGTGGTGGTGGGCCAGCTGCGGTCCACCGTGGTGGACCTCTTGCAGGTTGCAGGAGCCAGCAGAGTGTCTGCCCTGGCCAGTCTGCCGCCGACGGTGCGACGTCCCGCGGTGCCTCCGGACGTGGAGGAACTAGACCACCAGTAGCCAGTCCGTTGTGTGGCGGTAGAACGTCGACCGCTTGATGACGCGCTCGTGTGGCACTCCGTCGCGTGTCAGCACCAGGCCCGTCGAGCCGGTCTGTATCGCCCGCCCGGGCACCCAGTGGGTCCGCCAGCGGCGGGGCAGCCCGGCGCGGACACCGGGGCCTTCCGCCGTCGGTTCGATCAGTACCTTCGGGGTGTTCCCGGAGAAGAGCAGGGTGCTGTCCACGTAGGTCTCTCCCGTGATCGGCACACCGTCCGCACCGGTCATGGTGGCCTGGCCCACCAGCGCTTGACCGGCGTCATCACGCACCAGCGGCAG
>JADGOX010000046.1 GCA_017882745.1 Mycobacteriaceae bacterium
CGTCCCTTGCGGCTCGGGGAGATCGAAGCGGCCTGATCCGGACGACGCGAACCACCAGGCGCCGCGCTTGGTCCGGTGGCCACGTTTGAGGGCCCGCCGCGTGGTCAGCCGCCAGCGAGGGAACCCGCCGAGCGCACTGGGCGCGGGCAAGGCGGGCTCCGCTCGACTCACGCCGCCCACCGCTGCGCATCGGCCGTCGCGGCCTGTGCCACGGGGTCGAGCGCGTAGCCGCCGACCAACCACTGGGCCGCCGTCTTTCCGTCGAGGTCATCGCTGGGTGCGCACATCCACAAGGCGCACGTCCACGCGTCCGCCGAGGCGCGCAGAATCCGCCACACGGTGACCACCGCGGGATGGACACTGCCGCTGGAGGTGAACTGCCACACCGGGTACACCAGCTGCCCGTCCTCGAGGGGGCAGGCGATCAACGAGTGGGCTGCGACCTTCTTGTTCAGTGCTTGCCGGCTGACGCCCAACCAGCGAGACAGGCCGGCGGTGTCGTAGAACGGCCCGACTGTCTGGTCGTAGAAGTGGCTCCCGGGCAACGCCGCGGACATCGCGTCGGCCACCGCCTCGAGGTCGCCGAAAGCGTCGCCAGGAACCCCGGCGGCGTCAGCTGCGGCGAACGCCTGGTGGACACGTTCCGACAGCAGAGCCATCAGCTTCTGCTCCATCACGCTGGGCACTGCGCCACCTCCGTTCGTCAACCACGTCAACCCCAGAGTGCCGTGAGGCGTCAACCATGTCAACCTCTCAGGAGTCGTGCACCGCCTTGTTCAGCAACGCCGCCAGCGCACGCGCAGGCGCGTACCGGGGCAGGTCGTCCACCAGCACGGGCAGCGGGATGCGCCAGTTGTCCCGGTCGGTGGTTCCGGGCACGTTCGGACGACGGCGGGCCAGGACGGCGTCGTCCAGCGTCGCGCACAACAACGCCGAGGGTGCCTGCGTCAGCCTTCGGTACGCATGCAGCACGGCCTCGTCGACGTAGCCGCCATCGCTCGCGCCGATCTTGTCCAGCATCTCCGTACGGGAGGCAGCGAGCTCCTCGTCACTGCCGAGCTCGAGCTCACGCTGCTCCGCGAGGTCGGTGCCGTCGACCAGTCCGGGCACCGTGGGCAGGTCGTGGGTGGTCACCGCGGCCATTGCGTCGGCGGGCCAGTCGGCGGGAACGTCCTTCTCGAACCACAGCAGCCGGTAGCTGAGCAGCCCGTAGTCGGCCATTGCCTCGCGCACCCCGTCCTCCACCACCCCGAGGTCCTCGCCGACGACGAGGGCCTGGGCCCGGTGGCTCTCCAGGGCGACGATGGCGAGCAGGTCCTGCCAGGGGTAACGCACGTAGGCGCCTTCGGTCGGGTCGGCACCGGGCGGCACCCACCAGAGCCGGAAGAGCCCCATCACGTGGTCGATGCGCAGTCCGCCCGCGCCGGCCAGTGTGGCGCGCACCGACTGTACGAACGGCTCGTAGCCGGCCAGGCGCAGCCGCCAGGGAACGAAGGGTGGTGAGCCCCAGTTCTGTCCGAGCCCGTTGAACGCATCCGGGGGTGCACCGACGGTCACGTCCTCGGCCAGCACGCCCTGCCAGGACCATGCGTCTGCGCCGCCGCCGGAGACGCCCACCGGAAGGTCCTGCAGCACGGTCATTCCCTCGCACGCATCCAGGAGCTGCAGCTCCAGTGCCCACTGCAGCCAGGCGTGGAAGGCGACGTCCTCGGAACGCACGGCAGCGGCGACGGCTGCGCCGGCGGGGTCGTGCAGCTCGGCGGGCCAGTCGTGGAAGTCCTCGCCGTGCTGCTCGGCCAGCGCGCACCAGGTGGCCCACTCCTGCAGTGGCGCACCCTGTTCGGCGCGCCAGGCCTCGAACGCACGTGCCGGGCCCGCGTCGAACACGCGGCGCAGCACCTCGCGGTGGTGCGTCCAGGCGGCGTCGCGGTCCAGCAGGGGGCCGGAGCCCAGCGTGACGCCCTCGGCAATGTCTCCGGGGTCCAGGTTCTCGGCGCCGGGCACCTCGGTCACCCGCAGGTAGAGCGGGTTGCGAAAGCGGCGTGTCGCGGGGAGGTACGGGCTGGTTTCCTGCGGCAGCGTCGGCGCCACCCCGTGCAGCGGGTTGACCAGCAGGAACCCTGCGCCACGGTGCTGCGCCCACTGCCGCACTGTGCGCAGGCTCGCCAGGTCGCCGGTGCCCCAGCTGTCCCGCGAGCGCGCCGCGTAGAGCTGGACGGCGATGCCCCACTCGCGTAGTTCCGAGGGTCGGTGACAGCGTCCGGGGGAGACGATCAACCGCCGCGAAGGGCCGTCCGCGGGCCGCAGCTCGTGGTAGCCCAGCGGGAGGTGGGGGGCAGCCCCGCCGACGTGGCGCGCCGAGCCGTCCTCGCACACCAGCTCGCCGAACGGAAGCTCCACGGCGTCGCCGGAGATCACCACCAGCGGCGCGCGTTGTTCCAGGTCTTCCGGGGGCGTGCCGATCACCGCGCGCAGCGCGTCCACCGTCTGCGGGCTCGGGTGCTGTTCCACCTCGTGGTCGTCGAGCCAGGTGTGGGAGATGCCCCACTCGTCGGTGCTCATGCCCTTGATCCTGGCGTGTTCGCCGATTCTGTGCTCGCCTGTGTCGCCCATCACCACGAAAACTAGAACTGGTTACACTCCCATGTCATGAGTACACCGACGCTTGATGCTCGCCGGTCCGCTGAGTACTACACCTTCGCGGGCAAGGACGTGCCGTGGTTGGCAAAGCTGTGGGCCGAGCAGACGCCGGACAAGGAGTTCCTCATCTGGGAACCCAAGGACGGCAAGACGCGCTCCTGGACGTACGCGCAGTTCTGGCAGGAGATCAACCAGGTCGCGTGCGGACTGATCGCGCGCGGTGTCACCAAGGGTGACAAGGTGCTGATCCACTCCGAGAACTGTCCGGAGATGATGATCGCCTGGTACGCCTCGGCAATCGTGGGTTCGGTGGCGGTCACCACCAACACCCGCTGCGTCGGCGACGAGCTGACGTACTTCGCCGAGCACTCCGAGGCGGTGGGTTGCATCACCCAGCCCAAGTTCGTTGCCGAGCTGTCCGCGAACGCCAGCAACCTCGGCTGGTTCGTCGTCACCGACGACAATTCCGGTGAAGCCGCCCCCGCCGAACAGCTCGATCATGGGCACCCGACGTGGGACAGCCTCTACAGCGAGGGCGACGTGGCTCCGGCGCGTCCGGCGGAGCCGATGCTTGCGGTCAGCATCCAGTACACCTCGGGCACCACGTCGCGGCCCAAAGCTGTTGTGCACACCCACGCCAACGCGCTGTGGGGTGGCCGCAGTGGTTCGCAGAACGTGCTGATGACCAGCGACGACGTCTACCTGGTGTTCCTGCCGTGCTTCCACCTCAACGCCCAGAGCTGGAGCTTCTGGTCAATGATGTGGGTGGGCGGAACCGTTGTGCTGCAACCGAAGTTCTCGGCCAGCGCGTTCTGGATGCTCTCCCTCAAACACCGCGTCACCCGGGCGACGATGATCCCGTTCTGCATCAAGGCCATCGGCACGCAGCCTGTCCCGGACCACTCCTACAAGACGTGGGGGACCGGGGTGAAGATCCACGCTGTCGAAGAGCATTGGGGCGTCACCACTTTTCCGACGTGGGGGATGACGGAGACCGTCACCCACGCGACCCGCGGAGACATCCTGCAGGACTCCCCGGAGATGAACATCGGGGTGCCGGCGCCGGGTTACGACTTCGCAGTCATCGACGCGGAGACCGGCGAGCAGTGCCCCCCGGGGGTCAACGGCGATCTCTGGGTGCGCGGCACCCGCGGGGTCCAGCTGTTCCTGGAGTACTACAAGAATCCTGACGCGATGGCCTCCTCGTTCGCCGACGACGGTTGGTTCCGCAGTGGGGACCTGGCGCGCATCGAGGCGGACGGCTACTTCTACTTCGGCGACCGCGACAAGGACATCCTCAAGGTGGGTGGCGAGAACGTCTCCGCCAGCCAGGTGGAGGGTGTCATTTCGAGACTGCTCGGCCGGGGCGTGCTGGACGCGCACGCGATCGTCGCGCAGAAGCACGACATGCTCGGCGAGGTGCCGGTGCTGTTCGCCGTCAAGGGCCCCGGGGCCACACAGAGCGAGGACGAGATCCGGCAGGCCATCTTGGACGGCTGCACCAAGGACCTGGCGGACTTCAAGCGCCCGCGAGCGGTGTACTTCATCGAGGAGCTGCCCCGCGCGACGCTGGACAAGGTGGCCAAGAACAAGCTGCGCGAGCTGGCCGACGAGTTGGTTGCGGGGGACCGCGTCGGCTAGTGGCGGTCACCGTTCTGGCGGAAGATGCTGCGCATCGGCCGCCCGGAGAGGAAGATGCCGAGAGTGAGCGCCCCCTCGGTGATCGGCTGTGTCGGTTCATTGGTCGTTGCCACGAGGGGGAGTGCAGGGCCGGGGGAAGTGCTCGTGTCGGTGGGTGGGGGCAGAGAGGCCTACCTTGCGTGGTCGGACGAGCCCCTGCCGAAGGACACCATGGTCCTGGTGATTGACGAGCGGGAGACCAGGACGGTCGATGTGACGCCCTGGACTGCGCTCGACCTCTGACAGCACTATTCGGCAAAGCGAGCGAGGAGAACGAATGTTCGGTTACAGGGTGCCCTCACCGGATGAGGCAATGCTCATCTCCGGCGGCAAGAACCAGGGCGAAGCCCCGTTCCGGGTGGTGACGGGGCACGGGGCGTTCATCATGCCGTTCTTCCGCAAGGCCCGGTTCCTGACCTTGGCCATGTGCGAGGCCGAGGTCGCGGAGACCTGCGTTACCCAGCAGGGGATCAGCCTCAACGTGCGTGCCGTCATCGCGTTCAAGGTCGGCAACGACAGTGAGAGCATCGTCAGCGCGGGGCAGCGCTTCCTCTCCGACCAG
>JADGOX010000264.1 GCA_017882745.1 Mycobacteriaceae bacterium
GCGCAGCCATGAGTCCAGTACTCGTCCAGTCTACTGCCCCTACCGACAAGAACGAGCCTTCCGACACCCCCCAGAGCGCCGTGGAGACGGTTTCGTGGCCCCCGGAGGGTCCGTTTTTCCCTCGAGCCCCGCCGTTAGCCGTACGTGTCCCTGGGGCCCCGGCCGCGAACGTGCCGATCTCCCCGGCGCCAACTCGGGGCGCTCGGCCCGTATACCGAAATCCTCTTGACGACGCCGTGGCCGACGCCAGATGCGATCGTGGCAAGAAGCTGACGCTGCATCGTCCGTAACTGGGTTGCCCACGCAGTGGACTCGGCCTGCACGGTCAACTCACCGTCGCGCAGCGCTATGGGCTGGGCATGGGACGCGATGTCCGGCCCCACCAAGGTCGCCCAACGACCAAGCACCGCGCCGGCCGACACTTCCTCTGACCAGCCGCGCGTCCGGACGAGTCCCGCGGTCAGGCTGCCGAGCAGCTGAGGGTCTCGATCGTCCGCTCCGGGACCTGACCAGCGACGACGCCGAAATGCACCGGTCTTCGGCGCGGACCGACGCGGAGAGGCTCCACCCCGTCCGACGGCCATCCCTCGCTCCTTGGCGCTGGCCCGAGCTTCCTCCAGTGCGCGTCTGGCGAGGTCAATTCCCTGTGGAGGATCTACCTGCGGGCCGCCGGACACGTCTGGGCCAGCGGTCCTGTCCACAGGCTTGTCCACAGGCGGGGGATAACCCTCATCCTCACCTTTAGTGATATCTGTCTCACGTTCAGTCATCGCGCGGCTCCTCGAACGACACCGTGCTCCCGCGTGCCTCCCCAACTCCGTCGGGACCGGTCCCAGCCTGCACCCTGAACCGCACACCGTCCAGTTCCGCCGGCACGTCCCGACCCACGGCGGCCGTCACCAGCACCTGCTCCGCACCCCCCGCGACCAGAGCGAGTGCGCCTCTGCGCCGCTGATCCAGCTCGGCGAACACGTCGTCGAGAATCAGCACCGGGTCGGTTCCGTCGGAGCGCTGCAGCGCAAAGCTGCCGAGGCGCAGCGCCAGCGCGAACGACCAGGACTCACCGTGGCTTGCATAACCCTTCGCCGGCTGCGCGCCCAGCTGCAACTCAACGTCGTCACGGTGCGGGCCCACCAGACACACCCCACGCTCGATCTCCGAGCGACGCACCCTCGCGAGCTCACTCAGCAGGCACGCCTCGAGCACTTCCGTGTCTGCAGGCCCAGCACCCGGTTCGCCGTAGGCAGGTCCCGCGGTCGTGGTGGGAAACGCCTGTCCGAGACTGCTCTTGTAGTGCAACGCAGCCGGACGCGACTCCGGGGCCAAGGATGCATAGGCCTCACTCACGTGCGGCGCCAGCTCAGCAAGCAGGTCCAGACGGCCAGCCAGCAACTGCGCGCCATAATCGGCGAGGTGGCCATCCCACACATCGAGCGTTTCCGTGGCTGACATCGCGTCGCCCGAGCCGCTGCCACGACGAAGCACCGCGCCCGCCGTCTTCAGCAGTGCCGTCCGTTGACGCAGGACACGGTCATAGTCCGCGCGGACCCCAGCCATCCGGGGCCGACGGCTGACCATCAGCTCGTCGAGGAAGCGCCGCCGCTCACCGGGATCACCGCGAACCAACGCCAGATCCTCCGGCGCAAACAGCACCGTACGCAGGATGCCCAGAACCTCACGCGGGCGCCGGACAGGCGAGCGGTTCACGCGGGCACGGTTGGCCTTGCCCGGCGTGATCTCCACTTCCACGGTGAGCTCGCGGCCGTCGTTGACCACCGCAGCCCGCACAATTGCTCGTTGCGCGCCCACCCGCACCAACGGGGCATCCGAGGAGACACGGTGGGAGGACAGAGTGGCCAGGTAGCCCAGCGCCTCGACCAAGTTGGTCTTTCCGTTGCCGTTGGCACCAAGGAACACGGTGACGCCAGGTTGCAGCGTCAGCTCCGCGCTGGTCCAGGAACGGAAGTCGGTGACGGCGAGGTGACGAACGTGCACTTCAGCTGGTACTGCCTGCGGCCGTCGTCCCCGAACCGGAGCTTGGACCCACCTCGTGTGTGGCGTGGCCGCCGAACTGGTTGCGCAGGGCAGACACCGCCTTCATCGCCGGCGAGTCGTCCTGCCGGGAGCCGAAGCGCGCGAAGAGCGCGGCGGAGATCACCGGCAGTGGAACCGCGTGATCGATTGCCTCCAGCACCGTCCATCGACCTTCGCCGGAGTCCGCCGTCCAGCCCGAGATTCCTTTGAGCTGGGGATCTTCCTGTAGCGCTTTGACCAGCAGCTCGAGCAGCCAAGAGCGGACGACGGTGCCCCGGCTCCAGGCCTGCAGCACTGCAGGAACGTCGGTAATAAGGTCCGCGGCCTCCAGCAGCTCATAACCCTCGGCATAGGCCTGCATCAGCCCGTACTCGATACCGTTGTGCACCATCTTGGAGTAGTGCCCCGCACCGACCGGACCGGCGTGCGCGAACCCCTCCTCGCGTGGACCCGCGGGACGCAGCGCATCGAAGATGGGCATCGCCATCTCGATGTGTGCGGCGCTTCCGCCGGCCATGAGCCCGTAACCGTTGTCCAGTCCCCAGACCCCACCGGAGACCCCACAGTCGACGTAGCCGACACCCTTCGCGCCCAGCGCTTTGGCGTGTGGGGCGTCGTCGACGTAACGAGAGTTGCCACCATCAATGACCAGGTCGCCCTCCGACAGCACATCGGCCAGCTCGCCGATGGTGTCGCGAGTGATCTTCCCCGAAGGCACCATCACCCAGACGACCCGCGGAGACTCCAGTTCCTGTGCCAGTGCCTTGAGGGTGGGGACGTCGGTGACCTCGGGGCGCGGGTCGTATCCGACCACCTCGATACCTGCCTTGCGCAGACGCGCGCGCATGTTGAAGCCCATTTTCCCAAGTCCGAGGAGACCAATCTTCACGACTCGGGACCTTTCTTTTCGGGCGTCAACAACTACCGGCAGTGCGTGAGGGAATCAGCCTGGCAGCCGAACGGGCATGAGCAGGTAGGTGTACTCGCTGTCAGGGGCGGGAAACGGTCCCTCGCCCTCGAGCGCAGCGCCGTCCGAGGCAGCGGGGCGCAGCACGGCGGGGCGGCTTGCGGTCGTGAAGCCCATGCTCACACGCTCGCTGTGCAGCACGGCAAGGCCGTCGAGCAGGTAGCCGGGGTTAAA
>JADGOX010000265.1 GCA_017882745.1 Mycobacteriaceae bacterium
CCTTCCACGTCACCATCGCCGTGACAATGAGCAGTGCGCTTGTTGCCGTAGAGAACCAGTTGCTTCCGCCGCTGCTCAGGTGCGCTTGCCGGGCGAGGTCGGTCAGCGGCCCCAAACCGGGTTGGGCTAGGTAGAGGAACAGGTAGGAACCGGCGGCGAGCCCGATGATGACGGGCAGAAAGAAGATTGACTGGAAGAAGCGGGCAGCTTTGGTCGCTCTGCGCACCAAGAGTGCCAGGCCGAGGCCGGCGATGAAGAGGACGGGAGTCGTAAGAGCGGTGTACTTCAGTGTGAACATGCATGCGTCGCGCCAGTCCTGGTCTTGGAATGCCCGTGTGTAGTTGTCGAGGCCGATGAACTTGTGCGCCCCAAGAAGGGGCCAGTTGTTCAGTGACATCCACAACATCAGCACGAGGGGAACAAAGAAGAAGACACAGATGACGATGAAGGCCGGCGCAACGACGGCGACGCCCAAGATCTGACGTCGGCGCCGCATCGTGTGGCCGTGTCGGCGACGAGGTGCCGCCGCTGCGGTTTCGGCTGGTACACGGCCAAGGTCGGGCTGTACTTCGCTGTTCCGCCCGTGCGCTGGACTAGTCGCCATCACGACCTCCTTTCTGTCGGGGCGCCACGACCGGGTTAGACCGCGGCGGCCGTTCCTGGGTTCAACCCCTGTCGAGAATCTGCTGGGCTGCCTGCTGCGCCTGAGCCTGAGCAGCTTGGGCGTTTCCGCCGAACACAGCCTGGTTGATCATCTTGGACCAGGCTCCGTTGTTGTCATTGAAGACGGCGTTCTCCACGACGCTGTAGGGGGTGCGGCCCTTGCGAAGGGCATCGGCTAAGGCCTTGTATCGAGGGTCAAGTGGCACGTAGATCTTGTCCAACAGGTCGGTACGCACCGGGACGATGCCTGCCTTGGCGAGGATTGTCTGCGCTTCTTCACTGGTTGCCCACTTCACGAAGTCGGTGGCCGCCACCTTGTTCTGCGAGCCCTGGGTCACAGCGATCTCGTCGCCACCCGCGAAGGATGCGGTACCTCCGGTCGCACCGGGAATAGGAGCGAGACCGAAGTTGACCTTCTTGTCCCCCACCAACGTTCCAACGAAAAAGGCCCCGAGGTTGACCATTCCCACCTTGCCACTCTGGAACGCGGCGGGTTGCGCCACGCCACTGTCCGTCTTAGCTGACGGAGGGACGAGCCCCTCACTCACCATCGTGTGGTAGAAGTTCAACGCGTCTGTCACCTGGGGCGAGTTGAGCATTGCCTTCTTGCCGTCCGCGCTGAGCACATCTCCGCCGCTGGCCCACACATGTGGCGCGAACTCGAAGATGTTGCAGCCGCCACATGAGCCGGCGAAGGTGAAGCCGTACGTGTCCGGCCCGAGCTTGTGGATCGCGCGCGCAGCTGTGAGCATCTCGGCGTAGGTTGTCGGAGGCTTGTTCGGGTTGAGCCCAGCCTGCTTGAACAGGTCCTTGTTGTAGAACATGACCGACGCCTCAGCCGTGAACGGAAGCGCATAGGTCTTGCCGTTGTATGTCGCCAGCTTGCGGTGCGCCTGGCTGAGACTGTCCTTGTACGGCAACGAGTTCGCCACCTCGGTGATGTCCTCCAGGACACCCTTCGAAGCGAAGTACGGCAGGTACACCAGGTCGATCGACGCGACGTCCGGCCCGGAACCCGACGATGCCGCGGTCCCGAGTTTCTGTACGAAGTTACCCGAGGGAACGATTGTCACCTTGACCTTCACGCCGTTGTTCTTGTTGTAGGCGTCGGCGAGGACGTTGATGAATGCCTTTTCGCTGTCCCGTGCCCACAGGGTGATCGTGCCGGACGCTTTTCCGGTAGCGCCCGTCGTCGTCGTGCTGCCGCCACCTCCACCGCAGGCCGAGACGCCCAGCGTGAGGCAGATGAGCACGGCACCTGCGCGGACCTTCGTTGTTCTCACGATTGCACTTCTTCCTGCTCATTGAGAATGCGCATGTTAGGGGGCGGGCGCCGTCGGCGCCCGCGTGTCTTCAGATGGTGGGGATCCAGACGCGCATCGCGTTGGAGCCTCGGTTGGCCCAGCGGAAGTAGGGGATCGCGGTGATGGTCGTCTCGTGCGTAGCAGCCACGTCCTCTTGTCTCGGGTCGCCGTAGAGGCTAGATGGCCTGGTGGCCAAGACGCGCCCTTCGCCGACGAGCTGGGTGACCACACCTGGTGACGTGCCGGGGACCGGTTGTGGCAGCGAGGCCTGGTCGATCCGAATGTCCTCGAGGAGATCACCCTCAGGCTGGTCCACCTGCTCAATGCAGTAGACGAGCGGGCCGCGGGCGAGGGCGATGCACCCGCGTACTGCGTCGACTCGGGGGTGCGCGCTGACCGCGCGCACCGGCATCGGAAGGTCAAGGCCGATGACGGTTGCCTCGCCTGCGGCGCATTGGACACGCAGGTATCCGTCTGGTCCCACCGGCACCCCGAAGGGGCTTCCATTGACCGTGATCGACGGTTCGTCGCACCACGCGGGCACGCGGATAGCGAGCTCCCAGGAGGACGCAGCCGCGGACACGTCCAGTCGGCAGATCCCGTCCCAGGGATATTCGGTCTCTACGGTGATAGTCACCGTCGAACCGTCCGGCGCGTTCGCGCGAACCGTGCCGGCGGCCAAGAGATGCAGCTGTACCCCTTGCGAGTTGCTGGTCGCCACATACCCCTGCAGCGAAGCGATCAGTCGGGCAAGGTTCGGGGGGCAGCACGCGCAGGAGTACCAGTCGAGCCGTTCCGACGGGGCGTCCTCGGTCGTGCCGTCATGGCCGGTGCGCAGCTGCAAGGGGTTGGAGTAGAAGAACTGCTTCCCGCTGCAGGAGGTCGCCGCAGCGATGTTGTTGTAGAGCGCCCTCTCCATCTCCTCGGCGTACTGGCCCTCACCCGTCGCCAGGAGCATCCGCCAGTTCCATTGAAACGCGGCGATAGCGGCGCAAGTCTCGGCGTATGCGCGGTCCGGTGGGAGCTCGTAGGGGTCCCCGTACGCCTCGTCGCGGTGCCGCGACCCGTGCGCTCCGGTGATGTACGTCTTGGTGGTGAACGCGCTGTCCCATAGTTCCTTCATCGCTTCGAGGAGCGACTCGTCTCCGGTTTCGAGATAGACGTCGGTGACTCCGGCTGCGAGGTAAAGCTGGCGAACGGCGTGCCCAATCGCCTCGGTTGCCTCACGGACCGGCGCGTGGTCCTGGAAGTACTGGGCACCGAAGCTTTCCCCGCTGAAGAGCCCTCGACCACGCAGCTCGACCTGGCGCTGGGCCAACTCCAGGTATGGCGTGTGGCCGGTCTCCCGATACAGCTCCACAAGCGCAGTTTCCACCTCGGGGTGGCTGTCATACACATCCCGTGCCCCCTCGCCGAACTCAGCGACGAGCAGGTCCGCCAGTTTCCGGGCGATGACCAGCAGACGCCGGTCGCCGCACCCTCGGCTCAGTGCCACGGCGGCCTGCATCAGATGTCCAGCGCAGTACATCTCGTGGCTAAAGCGCAGGTCATCCCAGCGAGCCTGGGCTGGGCTGCCTTGGACCCACGAGTCCAGGTATCCATCATCCTCTTGTACAGAGGCCAGCAGAGTGACCGCCTCGTCAACGAAGTGTGCAACACCAGGAGAGAGGCCGCGAACGGACTCCCAGCCAACAGCTTCCAGCGTCTTGTGGAGGTCGGAGTCGGCGAACCAGAGACCGCGGAAGGGCAGGTCACTCGATTCGACGAGCCGGCGCAGGTTATCCAGGGCGCCACTGGACTCGAGGTTCTCGATGCAATGCGGAACCGTGGCGTCCCGGTTGAGCTGCTGCCACTCCCCCAAATGTCGTCCGGGTTCAAACTTGACTGCGTCCATCAGCAAGGGGACAAGTCGCGGCTGACGTACCGGTGCTGCCAGGCCTCGCAAGCTCGCACCTGTCACAGAGGGTTCAGCCGTTGGCGTTGTAGAGGGGTCGGTCTGGGTGTGCATCATTTGCCAGTACCTTCGCGTCGTAAGCCGGTGTGTGATGAGACTCGCGGCGACACATCAGCGTCGACACAGAACCCGGGCGCCCGCTGAGCCAGGTGAACGGGCGGCCGGCAGAACTGATTTGGAGCACTTCGGAAAATTAGGAAAACCTTTGCTGCGCAGAGGCTAGCCGCGTCATGTCATGGTGTCAAGGGTCCTCTGGGTGTAGTTATCTTGTGCACGGCTACGCCCGCAAGCAGTCAGTCCGGTCTGTGCCAGGTCGGGCCCCAAGGCGGATGAGTCTGTGTTCTGTTGACTGAGAGCCCCATGAGAAAGGCCCGGTGCTGCCACCAGGCCGGACCCGTTTCCGGCACCTAGTGCTCCGTCGTGGACTTGTTTGGCTGTTGTCGGACGGCGCGGCCTTGCCCGGAGTTCTCGATGCTCTCGGCGGTGATCGCCTTCCAGACGAACGGTTTCGGGTCCTTGTTCAGTGAACAGCCCAGGTCTGATCGCGTGTTCGACTTCGGGAATGACGAGAAGGTGCCACGGCGTGGGCGTCGGGGGTGAGGTCTCACCGTCGGCGATCGCGGAACGCCAGTCAGTTGGTGATCTCCGGGGGCTTGTGTGCCGATAGGTTGTCCTGTGCGATATCGAGCGCTTGGGTCCGCGGGGTGGCGTCGATGAGCTTGAACAACCGCAGGACGTCGCCGTAGGGTGTCAGAGTCGACCTCTTGACGGCGATCGATTTCCTGATCCGGCACACCGTCCGCTGCCCACGACAACGCCTTCGCCTGCATCAGGCACCACTAACCCCGACGCAGTCGTCACCGGTGACACGAGCAAGGACTACCAAAGTGTTACACACACAAAGCACTAAGTACGGTGTCGTCAGCACCGTAGGAGGGAGCACCCAGCATGGCAACGATGAGGCGACGACCAGTCAACATCACGGACGTCGCCACGCGCGCTGGTGTGTCAGTGGGAACGGCGTCCAAGGCACTGAACGGTCGCGGGCAGCTTCGGGAAGAAACGCGCATTCGAGTCCGCGCTGCCGCTGAGGAGCTGAGCTTCGTCCCCAACGCGGCGGCGCAGAGCCTGCATACTGGTCGGACTTTCACCGTAGGGGTCATCACGACCGACAGTTACGGACGGTTCAGCATTCCCGTCATGCGCGGCGCAGAGGACGCGCTGGGCATGGGTCAGATCGCGGCCTTTCTGTGCGACAGCCGTGATGACGTCATTCGCGAACAGCATTACCTGGGAACCCTGCTGAGCCGGCGTGTCGACGGAATCATCGTCGCGGGCCGCCGGACCGACGCTCGGCCTCCGCTGGGACACGACATCCCCGTGCCAGTGGTATACGCCTTCGCTCCTTCACAAGATCCTGCTGACTCCAGCGTCGCGAGCGACGAGGGCCAGGGCGTGCGGGAGGCGATCAACCACCTTGTCATGACCGGACGTCGACGTATCGCCCACGTGACCGGGCCACGCGATCATGCGTCGGCGGAACACCGAGCAGAGAGTGCCCGCGCAGCCGCAGCCGAACACGGACTCGAGCTGTTAGGTGATGTGTGGTTCGGTGGCTGGAGCCAGGCTTGGGGGCGCTTCGCCGCCGCCTCCGTGCTCAAGGCCCACCCCGACGTTGACGCGATCTTCTGCGGCAGTGACGTAATTGCGGCGGGTGTTGCGGAAGGACTACGGGAAGCAGGGTGCCGCGTGCCAGAGGAGATCGCGATCGTTGGCGTCGACAACTGGAAGATCGTCGCGGAAGCGACTCGGCCGCCACTGACCACGATCGACCTCAACTTAGAAGAGATCGGTCGCAAGGCCGGCGAACTTTTGCTCGCAGCCATCGACGGTCGAACAGCCCCTGGGATCCACTGGGTTCCGTGCTCTCTGGTCGTCCGCGAGTCGTCCGCACCCGCTTCGCCCTCACGTCAGACGTTCACGAGACGGATCTCTATGGGACGGTGAACACGGTCGACGCTGTGGCCACGCATGACCGCGAAACCGGACAAACGGCCGTTTTCCTGGTCAATCGAAGCCAGAGTGAGGAGGCCAGCATCGCCATCGACCTCTCCGCACGGTGACGCTGCTGGACGCGCAGACTCTTGCGGACGTCTATGCCAAGAACACGCTCGCGGAGAAAGAGAGAGTAGGCCTAAGGCGCAACGAATCTGTTGATATCGACGACGGCGTCACCTCAGTCATTCTTCCGCCCGTCTCATGGA
>JADGOX010000266.1 GCA_017882745.1 Mycobacteriaceae bacterium
CCTCGGCCAGGCTGGCGGCGCTCTACCCGCAGTCGGGCGGCACCTACGTGTACGGGCGGGAGCGACTGGGCCCGTTCTGGGGCTATCTGGCCGGCTGGGGGTTCGTCGTCGGCAAGATAGCCAGCTGTGCCGCGATGGCGTTGACCTTCGCCTCCTACGCGGCACCCGGCCACATTCGGCTGGTGGGCGTCTCCGCGGTGCTGGTGCTGACCGCAGTGAACTACCGCGGTGTCCAGAAGTCCGCACTGCTGACCCGGGTCATCGTCGCGCTCACCCTCCTCGCGCTGGCGACGGTCGTCCTCGCGTGCCTCGCCGGCGGACAGGCACGGACCGCGAACCTGACCCCCTTTCCGGGGGGCAGCGCGTACGGCATTCTGCAGGCTGGCGGGCTCTTGTTCTTCGCCTTCGCCGGCTACGCGCGGATCGCCACTCTCAGTGAGGAGGTACGTGAGCCGGCCCGCACCATTCCGCGAGCCATCTCCGTGGCCTTGGCCATCACCCTGGGCGTGTATGCCGTCGTGGCGGTGTCGGCACTGCTTGCCGCCGGCCCGGACGGGCTGGCCGCCACCACCTCCCCCCTGCGGGCGGCAGTGGCGGCGGGCTCCCTGCACCAGCTCACCCCTGTCGTGCAGTTCGGTGGGGCGATCGCGGCGCTCGGATCCCTGCTCGCGCTCATCCTGGGCGTCTCCCGTACCACGTTCGCCATGGCCCGAGACCGGCACCTGCCTACCGCTCTCGGCGCGGTCCACCCCCGGTACCAGGTGCCGCACCGGGCTGAGCTCGCCGTCGGACTCGTCGTCGCCCTTCTGGTGACTCTCGTCGACCTGCGGGGGGCGATCGGGTTCTCGTCCTTCGCTGTGCTGACCTACTACGCCATCGCGAACGCCTCCGCTCTCACGTTGCCCGGCCGCTGGTCAGCGAAGTCCCTGCCCGTCCTCGGCCTGGGCGGCTGTTGCGTTCTCGCCTTCAGCCTGCCCGTCACCTCTGTCGCGGCCGGGGCAGCCGTCCTGGGCGTCGGGGCGCTCGTGTGGGCCGTTCGTCGTTGACATACCGGCGTCGCCGAAATACCCGAGGCGCTACGGATGTTGAACGTTGCGTGCCGGGGCGATGACGCCGCGCTCGCGATTCCTGGGTTCTACGAAAGGCTGGCACCACGTGGCTGTTCCTCTGTCGATTCTTGATCTCGCCCAGATCCGCGAGGGCGGGACAGCGCGTGACAGCTTTGCCGCCAGTGTCGCGTTGGCGCAGCGCGCCGAGCAACTGGGGTTCCGTCGGATCTGGTATGCGGAGCACCACAACATGCCCTCCATCGCGTCCTCAGCCACGAGTGTGCTGATTGCCCACGTCGCGGCGCACACTCAGACGATCCGCCTCGGGGCCGGTGGCATCATGCTCCCCAACCATGCCCCGCTCACCATTGCCGAGCAGTTCGGGACACTCGAGACCCTGCACCCGGGACGCATCGACCTGGGTCTGGGACGCGCACCCGGAAGCGACCAGCAGACCATGCGGGCGCTGCGTCGCGACCCGACGTCCGCGGACAGCTTCCCGCGGGATGTGCTGGAGCTGCAGGGGTATCTCTCAGGTGAGTCCCGCAACCCGGGCATCAACGCCACCCCAGGCAAGGGCACGAACGTGCCGCTGTACATCCTCGGCTCGTCATTGTTCGGGGCGCAGCTCGCCGCGGCGCTCGGCCTCCCGTACTCCTTTGCATCGCACTTCGCCCCGGACGCACTGGAAGAAGCGGTCGGCATCTACCGCCGCGACTTCCAGCCTTCCGCCCAGCTCGAGCAGCCCTACGTCATCGCGGGGGTGAACGTCATCGCGGCCGACACCACGGAAGAGGCGCAGGAGCAGTTCTTGGACGCGAAGCGCGCCCGGGTGAGTCTGCTCATCGGGCGGGGCCAGAAGTTCACCCCGCAGGAAGCGGACACGATCCTCGAGTCGCCGGCCGGGCGTCAGGTGTTGCAGATGGCGACCTACTCCGCCGTCGGGACCCCGGGGGAGGTGAAGGACTACCTCGACCGTTTCGCGGTGCACGCCGACGCCGACGAACTCATCGTCGCCACCCAGGCGAAGAACACCGAATCCTGGCTGCGGTCCTTCGAGCTGCTGGCGGACGTCAGCGAGCTGGTTCCCGCCCAGCGGTAGGGGCTTCTTCTGCTGCCGGTTGTCGGATAGCGTTCCTGCGCATGGCCGATGATGACCTACACGACTTCGAGCGCACCGACTTCACCCACCACGGGAAGTCCCGCACGGTCTATAGGCTCGGCACGGGGCCGGCGGTGATCGTCATTGCCGAGGTACCGGGCATCACCCCCAAGGTTCTCGCGTTCGCGCGCCGGGTTGCCTCGATCGGCTGCACCGCAGTGCTCCCACACCTGTTCGGCACGCCGGGCCGCGATGGGGATCCCGCAGCCGTCGGCAAGGTGCGTGCCGGTGCCTATCTGGCGTCGACGCTCATTCCCCTCTGCGTGAGCCGAGAGTTCGTCGTCCTGGCCACGGGGAAGACCTCGCCGGTGGTCACCTGGTTGCGGGCCCTCGCGGTGGACGAGCACGAGAAGTGCGGAGGGCCGGGGGTCGGCGCGATCGGCATGTGCTTCACCGGTGGCTACGCCCTGGCGATGGCCACCGATGAGCGTCTGCTCGCGCCGGTGTTGTCTCAGCCGTCCATGCCGATCGGGGTCACCCGTTCCCGACGCCGATCGATCGACATCTCCCGCGCGGACCTCGATGCGGTCAAGAACCGTTGTGTATCACAGGGTTTGCAGGTGCTCGGGGTGCGGTTCAAGGGTGACCGGCTGAGTCCCGGGGAGAGGTTCGCGTTTCTGCGCGAAGAGCTCGGTGAGGCCTTTGTCGGCGTTGAACTCGACGCTGCTGCCGCCAATCCCGCTGCCGCGATGAGTCCGCACTCGGTGCTCACCGAGCACCTCGTCGATGAACCAGGCGAGCCCACCCTCGCCGCCCTGGACCAGGTGTTGGAGCTGTTTCGGTCGCGACTGTTGCTTGGGTGAGGTGCGCCCCGGCGGCTTCAGCCGGGTGGTGCGGGTCGAGCGCGGGCGCCCAGACTCGCGAGCAGTGGCCGAACTGCCTCGGGCACCTCTGCCTCCTGCCAATCGTATGTCCTCGTGCGCTCCCCGTCGGTCACGGTCAGCTCATAGCTGAACCTGTCAGGTGCCCCAGCTCCGCCGGGAGGCGGAGCCGGGGCCGTGCCGGGGCTCATCAGCTCGGCGACGAGCTGGGCCTGCTCTGCCGACAGCTCCCGCGCGTCGACGCTTGCGGTCATGTCGATCCCGGCGATACCACCACTTCGGCGGAATTCGACGCGCATCGGAGCCTCGGGCATGGTCACCAGCGTAAGCCGCGGCCGCCTCAGCGCACGCGAACCTGGACGGCATCCCAGCCGGCCTTGACCGCGTTGACTTCGGCGCTGGTGGCTCCGTAGAGAGTGCGGGCCTGCCGCAAGGTGATGGAGGCGAAGGCGGAAAAGGTCGTGTTGGGCTTGAGCTTGGGGTCGCCG
Source organism: Mycobacteriaceae bacterium (assembly GCA_017882745.1). GTDB lineage: Bacteria > Actinomycetota > Actinomycetes > Mycobacteriales > Mycobacteriaceae > X156. Next base: position 3,521 of record JADGOX010000266.1, read on the forward strand.
AGGGCGTCGTACCAGATTGCCCCTGCTGACTCCCACGCGTTCCCGCCGAGGGTGGTCGCGACCACGTAGAAGGCGTGGTTCGGGATGCCGGAGTTGGTGTGGACGCCGCCGTTGTCCGAGGCTGTGTGGACGTAGTGGGCCATGTCGGAGGGCTGGGAGTCGTGTGCGTTCGCGGTGCCCGGGGCCTTCATGGACCGAAGCGCGGGGGCGAGTACCGGGCCGACAATGTCAGCTCCGATCAGCCAGTCGGCCTGATCAGCCGCCTGAGACAGGTGGTGCTGTTTGACCAGTGAGCCGAAGACGTCGGAGATCGACTCGTTCAGGGCACCCGACTGCCCGGAGTAGGTCAGGTTCGCCTCATGCTGGGTCACCCCGTGGGTGAGCTCGTGGCCGATCACGTCGAGTCCCTTGGTGGTGTCGGTCAGCAGCTGCCCGTCGCCGTCACCGAAGAACATGTGGCCCTCGCCGTCCCAGAACGCGTTGTCGTAGGCGTTGCCGTAGTGGACGAGTCCGTTGATCGGCATCCCTTGGTCGTCGATCGAGTCCCGGTGGAAGACTTCCCAGAACAGTGCGTAGGTGGCGCCGAAGCTGTCGTAGGCCTGGTTGACCGACACGTCCTCGACCGCCGGGCCACCTTCCGACCTCTTCAGCGTTCCCGGTGCATAGCCCGTCGAATGCCCCTGGTCGTAGATCTTTCGTTGGGGGCTCCCGCCCGCCGCCACGCGCCGCGCCTTCGGTGCCCGGCCGCCAAGCCGAACGGCCGACTCCGCGCGGGCGAGCCGGAAGCTGTGGTCGAGTTGCAGGGTCTCCAGGGCGGCCGCGCGCTGTTCCGGTGTTCCGTCGCGGGACAGGGTGAGCAGCAGATCGGGAGGCAGGATGCATGCCAGTGAATGCCCGTTCATGAGTGACGTTCCGTTCGTTTGTTGGTGGGGACTGTCGTGAGCCCAGCATTCGTGCCAAGCGCGACGGTGGATCAGGGGATGAGCAGCTCACGGAGCAGATGCAAGGCCACAGCCACCGACCGCTCGCGAACGTCGTTGCGGGACCCCGGCACCCTGATCGTGCGGGCCAGTGTGCGCTCGGGACTGGCCGCGCACAGATGTACCAGGCCGACGGGCTTGTCCCCGGTGCCTCCGCCCGGTCCGGCGATTCCGGTGATGCCTACACCGACGTCGGCGTTCAGGTGGTGCCGCGCCCCGGCCGCCAGCTCCTCGGCCACCTGCTCGCTGACCGCACCGAAGGCACCCAGGGTGTCGTGATCAACACCGAGCAGCGAGGTCTTCCCGGCGTCGGAGTATGCGACGACACCGCCGAGCACGCGAACGGATGCGCCCGCGGGTCCGGTCAGGCGGGCGGCAAGCAGTCCTCCGGTGCACGACTCGGCCGTGGCCACCGTCCAGCCCCGCTCGTCGAGGAAGGCGGCCACCTGGTCATCCACAGTGGACCCGTCGGCGGAGAACAGCTGCTTCGGGTAGGCGATGCGGATGGCGCGCAGCAGGTGCTGGTAGCTTGGTTCGGCAGCAGCGCCGTAACGGGTGACGATCTCCAGCTCCCCACCACGTAGGCAGGTGGTGATCTCCAGCTCGTCAACCTCGCCCTCGACGCCTCGCAGGGTGGCGGCCAGTTCCGGCTCCTGCGTACCCCACAGTCGAAGCGTCGACTGCCGTAACTCGGTGCGGTCCGCGAGGGCGTGCCGCACCAGCGCGGATTCCACTGCGGCAGGCCACATTACCTGCAGCTCCCGTGGTGGTCCGGGAAGTACGACCACCGGCGGCCCGCTGCGTCCGTCCGCCACCGGGACCACCAGGCCCGGCGCGGTGCCAACCGGCTCGAGCACCTCTGCGCCCTTGGGCACCAACGCCTGCTTGCGTACCCCGGCCGCGGCTGCCGTCGGCTCGATGTTCCATCGGAGCCGCGCCGACAGCCGCTCAATGATGGTCATGATCCGTTGCTGCAGAGCAACATCCAGCTCGGAGGCTCGGCCCTGTGCCGCCCCGACCACCTGGGCCGTAAGGTCGTCCGCGGTGGGTCCGAGACCACCCGTGGTGATGATCAGGTCGACCCCGGTGCTGGCGAGGAAGTCGAGCGCGGCATGGAGTTCGCTGGGACGGTCGCCCACAACCACGATGTGGCCGACATCCACACCGAGTTGGCGCAGCTGCTCGGCCAGCCAGGGGCCGTTGCTGTCGGCCACCCGTCCCGTCAGCACCTCTGTGCCGGTGACCACGATCGCTGCGCGTGCGCTCATGGGCGCCAGCGTAGGGGTATGCCGGATCAGCTCGACTGCCGCTTCACTCATGACTGCGCGGGTCGTGTCCGACGCAGGCCACCTGTCAGACTGGGCGAATGAACGTCGACGAGGCCAGCCAACCGTCGTCGGTGTGTGCCTCGAGCCCCACGCGTTGCCCGGCACGAACCCGCCTGTACCGCAACGGCGCGCTGGAGCTCGAGGGATTCCCCGTCGAGGACATCAGCGAGCTCGTCGCCCAGGATGGCGTCACCGTCTGGCTGGACCTGCTCGGCCCGGATCTGGACGACTTGGAGGTGATCCCGGACGAGTTCGGGCTGCACCCGCTTGCCCAGGAAGACGCCGTCCACGGGCGGCAGCGCCCGAAGCTCGACCGCTACGACACCCACCTGCTCCTCACCGCCTACGGGGTGCGGCTCGACGAGGCGACCGGGGAGCTGCACACCAGCGAGGTGGCGGCCTTCGTGCTGAAGCAGGCGCTGATCACCGTGCGCAAGGACGACGGGCTGGATGTCGAGGCGGTGACGCAACGCTGGGACGCGGACGGCGACCTCGCCAAGTACGGGGTCGCCTTCCTGCTCCACGGACTGCTCGACTACATCGTCGATGGCCACTTTGCTGCGGTCCAGTCGCTGGACGACCGCATCGAGGATCTCGAGGACCAGCTGTTCGCCGACGTGCCGCAGGACAAGGAGACGCAGCGAGACAACTTCGCGCTCCGCAAGAGCCTGGTGCTCACGCGGCGGGTGGTGCTGCCCGTGCGCGAGGTCCTCAACTCCCTGATGCGCCGCGACCTGCACGTGCTCGACGAGGCGATGGTGCCGTACTACCAGGACGTCTACGACCACGTGCTACGGGTCACGGAATGGACGGAGAGCCTGCGCGACATGATCACGACCATGTTGGAGACGCACCTGACGATCCAGGGAAACCGGCTCAACGACATCATGAAGCGGTTGACCTCGTGGGCGGCGATCATCGCAATTCCTACCGCCGTGACCGGATTCTTTGGGCAGAACGTCCCGTACCCGGGGTTTCAGCAGGAGTCGGGGTTCATCAGCAGCGTGGTGATAATGCTGCTGATCGCTGGTGGCCTGTTCATCGGCTTCCGGCGCAAGGGCTGGCTGTAGCCGGCGCCGTGGCACAGGTCACGCGGGACGCCCGCGTTGGCTCCGGTACCAGCGCACCAGGGCATCGGTGGAGGAGTCCGACTGGGGCTCCGGCGCGTCGCCGGAGGTGAGGACGGGAACGAGCTGCTGGGCCTGCGTCTTGCCCAGCTCCACTCCCCACTGGTCGAAGGAGTCGATGCCCCAGATGGCACCCTCTACGAACACGGTGTGCTCGTAGAGGGCTACGAGCTGGCCCACCACCGACGGTGTGATCCTGGGCGCCAAGATCGAGGTCGACGGCTGATTGCCCGGCATCACCTTGTGCGGCACCACATCCGGCGGCGTGCCCTCCGCTGCGATCTCCTCGGCCGTCTTCCCGAACGCCAGAACCTTGGTCTGCGCAAAGAAGTTCGACATCAGCAGGTCGTGCATACCGCCTTCGCCGTCGATCGTGGCCAGATCCTGTAGCGGTTGGGCGAAGCCGATGAAGTCGGCCGGCACGAGTCGGGTTCCCTGGTGCAGCAGCTGGTAGAACGCGTGCTGGCCGTTGGTTCCCGGTTCGCCCCAGAAGATCTCCCCGGTCGGCGCGGTCACCGGCGAGCCGTCAGCGCGTACCGACTTCCCGTTGCTCTCCATCGTCAGCTGCTGCAGGTAGGCGGGAAAACGGTTCAGGTCGTTGCTGTAGGGCAGCACGGCGCGTGTCTCGGCGCCAAAGAAGCTGGAGTACCAGACCCCGAGCAGACCCATCAGCACGGGCGCGTTGCGCTCCAGCGGCGCGGTGGCGAAGTGCTCGTCGATGCTGCGGAACCCCGCGAGAAGTTCCCCGAAGGCCTCCTTGCCGACCGCACACATCACCGACAGCCCGATAGCGGAGTCGACGGAGTACCGCCCGCCCACCCAGTCCCAGAAGCCGAACATGTTGGCGGTGTCGATGCCGAAGTCGGAGACCCTCTGGGCGTTGGTGGACACGGCAACGAAGTGCTGTGCGACGGCCTCGTCACCGAGACCGAGTCCGTGGAGCAGCCAGCGACGCGCGGCGGTTGCATTGGTCAAGGTCTCCAAGGTGGAGAACGTCTTGGAGGAGACGATGAACAGGGTGCGGGCGGGTTCGAGGTCGGCTGTCTTGGCCAACAGGTCCGAGGGGTCCACATTGGACACGAACCGGCAGCTGATCCCGGCGTCCGCATAGGCGCGCAACGCTTGGTACAGCATCACCGGACCGAGGTCGGATCCACCGATGCCGATGTTGACCACCGTGGTGATGGACTCTCCCGTGGCACCGCGCCAGTCGCCGGAGCGCAGGCGGTCGGTGAACTCACCCATCCGGTCGAGAACCCGGTGCACGTCGACCACCACGTCCGCACCGTCCACAACCAACGACGCGGTCCGGGGCAGCCGCAGTGCGGTGTGGAGCACGGCCCTGCTCTCGCTGGTGTTGATGGGCTCGCCGCTGAGCATCGCATCGCGCCGCGCGGGGAGGGCGGCGGCAGCGGCGAGATCGATGAGCAGCCTGAGGGTTTCGCGGGTGGCTCGGTGCTTGGAGAAGTCGAGGTAGAGATCCCCCGCCGTGACAGTGAGCTCGCGGCCGCGAGCAGGGTCCTCGGCGAAGATGTCGCGCAGGTGGGCCTGCTTCACCTCGGCGTGGTGACTGAGGAGAGCCTGCCACTCGGGGGTCGCGGTGATGTCGCACATCGTCTCATCCTTGCCTGCGGCGGTCCGTGATGCCACCGGCACTCCCAAGTCGCCGGGTCAGCGGCCTGCGGGCAGTCTGCGCGTGCTAGCCCAGCCGGGTCGGGTAGTAGCTGCGCTCTTCGTGCCGTTCCTGGATGCGCCAACCATTTGCGGTGCGTACGAACAGGTCCCGGTACCAGAACCCACACAGGAAGACTTGCCGTGCGCCCTTGTCGTCGGCAGTGATCATCGGGTTGTGGCACATGGTCCTGCCGGTCGCGGTGTCGCCGTCCACCGTCACCTTGCTGGTGGAGATCATGTGCTGGAACCCGGCGAAGTTGGCCATCGCGCTGGACAGAAAGGCCTTGGTCTCCGCGAGACTTCCTCGAGTGCCACCCATCTCGGTGTAGTCGATGGTGGCGTCCGGGGTGAAGACGTCATCCAGTGCGTCCCAGTCCCTCGAGTCGATCGCGTAGCAGTACTCGACGAGGAGATCCTGGATCTCGATGCGGTCAGAAATCTCTGCCAGTGACAGGCTCATGACGCGACACTAGCGGGGCGGCCCCGGCTCCAGCGGTGCGGAACACGCGCCGGGGACCCTACGGCTACGTGCGCTCCGGACGCTCGTAGGCTGCTGGGCATGGCCGAGAGCACTCCAGACATCAAGCCCCGTTCCCGCGACGTCACCGACGGGCTGGAGAGCACCGCCGCGCGCGGGATGCTCCGCGCGGTAGGAATGGGTGACGACGACTTCGCCAAGCCGCAGATTGGTGTGGGTTCGAGCTGGAACGAGATCACCCCGTGCAACCTGTCGCTGGACCGGCTGGCCAAGGCCGCCAAGGTGGGTGTGACCGCCGCAGGGGGTTTCCCCATGGAGTTCGGCACCATCTCGGTGTCCGACGGCATCTCCATGGGTCACGAGGGGATGCACTTCTCGCTGGTTTCCCGCGAGGTGATCGCCGACTCCGTCGAGACCGTGATGATGGCCGAGCGGCTCGACGGCTCGGTGTTGCTCGCGGGCTGCGACAAGAGCCTGCCCGGCATGCTGATGGCCGCGGC
>JADGOX010000047.1 GCA_017882745.1 Mycobacteriaceae bacterium
CCGGCAAGCCGTTGAACGGCGACTGCAACTGCCCCGAGGGGCGTGCCGGGCTCTTCTGCTCCCATCTGGTGTGGGTCGGCCTCGTCCACCTCGGCCTTGACGCGTCCCCCGCCAGCGCCCTCGCAGCCGAAGCCGCTCCCTCCGATGACCTCCGCCCGTGGCTCGCCACCCTGAGCCCGGACCGACTCGCCAAACTCGTCCTCGAGGCCGCCGACGACAACCTCGAGTACCGGCGCCGACTTCACCTGCGCGGCCACGCGGAGTCACCGCAGTCGTGACCGAGACCCGTCGCCGGCGGCCAGCCGTGCCTCGAAAGGCCAAGACCCCGACCCTGGACGTGCTCTCGGCGGACGAGCGTGCCGGCGTCCTCACGGCGCTCCTGCTGGCCCACCCGGAGTTGGCCGCGGAAGCCGAGGGCTTCGCCGCTGCCCGGCTGGAAAGCGATGACTCAGAAGCGGTAGCCGAAGACCTCAGCTACGAACTGCGTGCGCTCCACCTGGAACAACTCGCCGACAGGGCAGGCGCTCACCACTGCGGCCGATACATCGAACCGCATGAAGCCGCCCAGGACATGCTCGCCGAGGTCATCCAGCCCTATCTCAACGACCTCGACCGAAGGACGGTAACGGGACATCGAACCCTGGCGCCTGTTGCCGGATCGGCGAAGCGGAGAACGTAGAGCGCCGCAACGGTCGAGGCGGCACGTGACGGCGGGCAGCTCCCCGGGGCCCTCAACGAGATTTCCGTGGGCCACTCGCTCGCGCCAAGCCGCGCTGCACCGCCGGGTAAAGCACGAGCTGGTCGAACTCGTTCGCGCCGCCATCGCTCGCCGGATGCGCGCGGACGATCTCCATCTGGATGCTGGTGTCGGACACGCCGAAGATGGTGCCGTCCTCGCCGAAGCTGGCGGTGAACTCGCCCACGACCGGGAGCCCGACGGCGTCTCAGACCGCGCCGCCTGGTCGGTGCCCCATGCCAGCAACAGGCGATCGAGGTCGGACGGGATGCTCTGACGACCACAAGTCACAGCAGTTTAACGCACGGCTACCGTTGGTTGGCATTCGCGAACACTCGGCTCGCTCGCGTATCCCCGCGGGGACCCCCGGCCTGCCGTGCCATGTCCACGATCCTGGGAAGGGGTCGGCTAATGGCCAGGGACGTTGAGGAACTCCTGCAGCGGCGGCTGTTCGACCGAGCGCCGGACGGGATGGTGGTAATGCGGGTCGATGACGGGCTGATCGTGCTTGTCAACGAAGCGTTCGGCCGACTGCTCGGCCGTCCGGTCGACCAGATCGCGGGGCACAACTCGGCGGAGTTCGGGCTGTGGCCGGCGCCCGACGAGCGGGCCGCAGTGCAGCAGCAATTGCTCGCCCACGAAGCCCGGGTGCCGATAGAGTGCCACTTGCAAACCCGTGACGGCGGGCTGCGCGTGGTGGAGATCAGTGCCGACATCATCGAGATTGACGGTTTGGCACACACCTTCGCCATCACCCGGGACGTCACCGCCCGCAAGAGCGCCGAACAGGCCCTGCGGACCAACGAGGAACGGTTCCGCACGCTGGTAGCGAGCTCACGGGACCCGATCCTGGTCACCGACGCGGCGGGCTTGCTGACCTACGCCAGCCCCGGGGTGCAATTCCTACTCGGCTATGACGGCGAGGCCCTGCTCGGCACCCCTGAACGCGACTTGTTCCACCCCGAGGACCTGGGGGTGCGCGAAACGATGGTGTCGCGGCTGGTCGGGGAGGGAGCGCCGGGGGTGGCCGTCGAGCTGCGAATGCGCCACCATGACGGCACCTGGCGCTGGGTGGAGACGATCGACACCAACCGGCTGGACGCCCCCGCGGTGAACGGGATCGTGACCAATGTCCGGGACATCACCGACCGCAGGGCCACCGAGCGAGAGCAGGTGTACCTGGCCCTGCACGATCCGCTGACCGGGCTGGCGAACCGACGCCTGCTCGAGGACCACATCGACCTCGCGCTCAACGGGGCAACCCGTAGCCGACCGGATGTGCCGGGGGGGGCCGTCGCCGTGCTGTACTGCGATCTGGACCGGTTCAAGGAGGTCAACGACCAGCGCGGGCACGAAGCCGGGGACGAGCTGCTGAGGCAGATGGCGCACCGGCTGCGCGCCGTGATGCGGCCCGGTGACACCGTGGCCCGCGTCGGCGGCGACGAGTTCGTCATCGTCTGCGCGGACCTGAAGACGGTGGCCGACGCTACCTCGATCGCCCGGCGGGTCGCCGAGGCGGTGGCCCCCCCGGTACGGCTGGCCACCGGCTCCCCCGTGCAGGTGAGCGTCAGCATCGGGATCGCCACCGCGACCGGCCGGCGGCTCGACCGGGCGCAGCCGGGCACCCTGCTGCGCAACGCAGACACGGCGATGTACCGGGCGAAGGACCGCGGCCGGAACCACTGGGAGATCTTCGACACGAAGATGCAGGAGCAGATCAACCAGCGGAACGACGTGGAGACCCAGCTACGGCAGGCGCTGGCCCGCGGCGAGCTCGCCGTCCACTACCAGCCGGTCGTGCGGCTGACCGACGCGGCGATCATCGGTGCGGAGGCACTGCTGCGCTGGCAGCACCCCACCCGCGGTCTGCTCACCCCGCAACACTTCCTCCACGTCGCCGAGGAGAGCGGCCTGATCATCCCGATCGGCGAGTGGGTGCTGTCCGAGGCGATCCGGCAGCTGTCGCGCTGGCAGTCCGGCCCGGCAGACCCGATCTGGGTCTCGGTCAACGTCTCCGGGCGCCAACTACGCGACCACGGACTCGGCCCGGCCCTGACCGGGCTGCTGACCGCGACCACGCTCGGCGCCTCGCTGCGACTCGAACTCACCGAGAGCATGCTGATCGAACACAGCCCCGTCGTCGCGGCCGACCTCGATAAGGTCATCCACCTCGGCGTCCGGATCGGCGTCGATGATTTCGGCACCGGCTACTCGTCGCTGACCTACCTGCAGCACCTCCCCATCAGCTTCCTGAAGATCGACACCAGCTTCGTGGCGAACCTGCACCCCCGCATCCACCCGCCCGGTCACCACGACCGACCCGCCCTGACCGAGGCCATCGTCCAACTCAGCCACACCCTCGACATCGAAGCCATCGCCGAAGGCATCGAAACCCCAGCCCAGGCCCAGGCCCTCACCGAGTTCGGCTGCACCTACGGCCAGGGCTACCTCTACAGCGTCCCGCTGCCCGCGGAGGCGCTGACGGCCTTGATCGACCTGCCTTGACAACCCTGCGCCTGGGGGGACTGGGCCACGTCCTGCTCGTCTGTCGGTCGACCGTTCGTCGAGCGGCACCTGAGCATCATCAGCGGTTGGAGTTTGCGGCCAACTGACAGTGCAAGGCGACGCTGCTCGCCGTGGTCTGGCATCTGTAGACCGCGGCCATCACTTCCTCGACCTGGCCGAGGACGCGGGTCTCATGCCCGAGATCGACACGTGGGTTCTCCGCCGCGCGTGCGACGACATCGCGCTGCTCAGCGAAAGGCTGGGACGACCGATGCCGGTGTGGGTCAACGTGTCGTCGCCCATGTTCTCCGACCCCCGGGTGGTCGATGTCGTCGAGGCTGCGCTCGCGGCGGCGGGGCTGCCCAGCGAGCAGCTCGGCCTGGAGATCACCGAGGGCGTACTGATGCAGAACGCTCCGGTCACGCTGCAGGTCCTCGAACGCCTCAAGAACATCGGCATCCGGCTCACCGTGGACGACTTCGGCACCGGCTACTCCTCGCTGGCCTACCTGAAGCACTTCCCGGTGGACGGACTGAAGATCGACCGCGGGGTTCATCGCCGGCCTGCCACGCGACGAGGCGAGCGCAGCGATCACCCACGCGGTGCTCACTCTCGCGAAGGCCATGAGGATTTCCGCGGTGGCCGAGGGCCTGGAGACAGCCGAGCAGGTGCAGACAGTAAGCCAGCTGGGGTGCCGGCTGGGTCAAGGTTTCATCCTGGGCCGTCCCGCCGATACCCATGCGGCCTTCACCACCGCCGAGTCAAGGATAAGGGTTTGACAAACTTGTCGAGCCATCGGCGGCTACGCCACCACCGATTGGCCCGTCTCGGCCCGCTCGCTGAGCAGGTCGCCACGAATTGAGGTGCGCCCAGGTCTCGAGATGCCGAGCAGGGCATCCGCCGGGGGGCTCTGGATGACGCGCGTGTCGACCGGGAGGCCGTCGGTGAAGGCACCACATTCGCGCAGGGCACCGCTGAGCGCGGCCCCGGTGTGCTCCTCCAGCGAGGCGAG
>JADGOX010000267.1 GCA_017882745.1 Mycobacteriaceae bacterium
AGCCAATAGGTGTAATCGCCCCATCCGTGAGGAGTGAAGACCAGCCTCACCGGGTCAGATCGTGCTCTTCGCGCTGCCCTGTCCTCGCCTGCTGCAGGCTCTCGATCAGGCGTTTGGCGTTCGCCGGAACCCGCAGCAGGTGCGCGGTTTCCTCCAGGGCGTCGTAGTCGGCACGGGACAGGAGGACGGCGTCTCCCCGCCGCGACGTGATCTCGATCGGGGCGCGATCGTCGTTGACCTTTTCGATCAACTGGAAGAGGTTCTTGCGTGCCTCGCTCGCAGTGACCGCCATCGGTAACTCCTTCATATATGTACGAGTTATGGTACTACTCGTGAGTGCTGTGTATGCGAGCTCGTCGGCGACTACTCCAGATGGCTCGGATTGGCATTTACCCAGAGGCGACCGCCGAGGTGCTGCGTGTGATGCGCGAACTCGCAGATGAGGGCATGACAATGGTCCTGGTCACCCATGAGATCGCCTTCGCCCGGGACGTCGCCGATTGGGTGGTGTTCGTTGATGGTGGTCTGATCGTGGAGGAAGGAACACCTGGCGAAGTTTTAGGCAACGCCCGCATGCAACGCACGCGTGCGTTCCTAGCCTCGTCGTTTGGGTCACCCAGCCAGTGAAATAGAATGGGTGTGATGCTGAAACACACGAGCGGACGGCTCAAAGCGACATCTGGGTCGAGGTTTTCTGTGGGGGAATTAACGGGGTGTACCTCGCCTGCTATCGGCCGAAGCGGGGCTCGTGGACCGTATCCGGCCGCACACAGTCGGGGAAACCTGCATCCAGAGGCAACGCAGACAAGCGCAAACCCTGCCATTGACTGCTTCCCCGACCCTCAACAAGGAAGAAGTCATCGACCGACCCGGCACGAGCGTGGTCACTGGGACAGCGCAGGCGCAAGGCCCAGGACGGGCGCCTGGGCCGGGTTCGCTCCCCAGACACTCACGCCGCCACGGGCTGGCTGGATTCGGGCTGTGCGTGAGGCACTCGAGATGACTGCTGCCGTTTGAGGGCGCGGTTGCATGTCAGCCGGCAAGCTGTGTACGCGCTCGAGTCGAGGCCGGGCGAGGTCGTGGGAACGGCGCCGAGGCCCTGGGCTGCCATCTGTTGTGCGCGCTCATCTCGAACTCGACACTCCAGACCACTGGAGACGGAGGCCGGGCGCCTGGTGGACGCGTGGGCATCGCGGGCCGCGCAGTCGACGCAGCTCGATCCCGGCATTGCGGCGTGTGTGGCTACTGCGCGCGCGCGATGCGTCGCTGGTCGGACTCGAATGCGACGGTCATGCGATCCACTTCGTCGGGCAGTAAACCGAGAGCTTGGGCTTCCTGGCGCCAGCCCCGAGTTGCGGTTTCGACCTCGAGGACAATCGAACGGGCCCGCGACAGAGACAACCGAAAATCCTGAGTGACCGAAAGGGCAACGTCGATGCTGGCTTCAGCGCTATCCAGGTCGATGGTGGTGCTGAGGCGACCGGGCGAGTCGGGGTTCGGGTTGATGTCGTACGCGGGTGACAACGCCCATGCTCGACCTGCCCGGACGAACCCGTGGTTGCGCAGGTGATCGTCCGTGTTGCCGGTCAGGATCGAGAAGACGATTCGGCGGTAGAGCTGCTCCAGGTCAGAGTTCACCGTGTTCGATTTGGTTTGAATAACTTCAGCGATCTCAAGGTAGCTGCGCTGGTCACGGTCGGATGCTTCGAGCATCGTGAGCGCGCATGTGAAACCGATCCGTCGTCCTTGGTTCCGCTCGAATCGGTCCACGAGTAGGACGTTGCGACCGCTGACTCCAATGAGCTCGGACGGTGCGACATTGAGCCCAGCCTTACCGGCCAGGTTCAACACAAGTTTCTCCCAGCCGATCACGTCCCAGTCGTCGCTGCCCTTCCGGGGAAATTTCGCGATAGCGAGCTTGCCGGCCCCAGTGATCACGGCGGCTTTAGGGCGGGCACCGCCGAGAGACCCGCCGGCGTCGATGAGGTCTTTAAGGTCATGGTCCTGCGGTGCGCCGGCTTCGTAACGGTCAACGGCCTGCAACAAGCGGGACAACTCGATCACCTTTGGGACGGCGTTCTCGTGCGAAGAGAAGTAATCGCGGGAACCCGGCTCACGGAACCTGATTGCGCCCTGTCGAATGTCGTCCCGCACCCCCAGGAGGAAGTCGGCTCCTCGCAGCGTGCGCGGCGTCACGCTCGCAGTCTTGGCGCGATCACGCTCCTGGCGACGCATGAGATTCTGCCCCCAACGATCGGGTGAACTGTCGCCGAAGGCGTTGAACATGCCCTTGCCGCCTGGCGTCTGGAACACCCCAGACCTCAGAGCAAGCGCAGGGTCCAGTTCGTAGGCGTGCGGGTTGCGAAGGTAGTCACTGGAGTACCTGAAAGTTGCGCTTTGCTCACCTCGTTCGTGAACCCAGAGCATGCCCGCGACCAACTCGAGCCCGTCAATCTCCACCGTGACCTCAACCGGACCGTAACCGTTCGGCTCCGCCATCAACGATCACCCCTAACCCTTTCCGGTAGCACCTCGTCCGCGCGCAACTTGCCAACATCGGTGGTGTAAGGGTCAACTGATGCGACAAAAGCGTCGAGCACACCCAGCGCGCGCATCACTCGAAGTAGGTTCTCGGTGCTAGTGGTCCCGGTGCCGTGCTCAATCGAACGAAGGGTGTCCCGAGAGATACCCGCCCGCTCGGCAACCTGGGTCGTCGTAAGCCTCTGCAGCTTCCGCCAAGTCGAGGCATGCAAACCCAACTCACGCAGTCCGCGACCAACTGCGATCGGCGTGACAGCCATGTCGTCTCCTCTAGTGACTAACCTACCCTTCACTATAGCTTGTAGTGAAGGGTAGGTTAGTCACTAGAGGAGGCACCCTCCCGAATCTGACTACCGCCGCGGCGTCCCGGTCACGCGCCAGGAGGGACAGGCGACAGTCGGTGGTTGCCCATCGGGCGCGGTGAACAGCCTTGCCGGCGCGCGGTCGTAGGCGAACTGACGTTGCAGCTCATCGAGCGAGTACCGGGTATCGGCCTTCGCGATCATTGCCTACCGGTCCCGCAGCGCGCACCGGCATCGAGGTCGAAGAGGCCCTGGAGGACCGAAAGTGACCAGGCCCGGCGTCAGGTCGCGCAACTCTATTGGGGATCTGATTGGGGATCTGGTGGGCGCTACTGGTGCGGTCCCTAACCATTGAGCCCGAAACCCCTTGCTACTCAAGGGGTTTCGGTAGTGGGCGATACTGGGATCGAACCAGTGACCTCTTCCGTGTCAGAGATAAACACCGTGCTCAGCTCTCCCCCGCTGAGCACGAAAACAGTCCGTGGACGTCCCCCGACGTCCGCCCATATTCGTGGCCGTTGTCACGCAGCTAGTCAATCACCGCGCCACCTGCACATCAGCGGACGTCCACGGACGTTCCACACGGGCCGATTGACGGCACGAGCAAGACATCGGCCATAGGTCTGGACCGAGCGTGCGTCGTGGCCAGAAACCGCACACGACGGCGCGTGGCTGGTTGCGGGTGGCTTTCCTGCCAGGCCAGCGGACCTGACCTGCTAAGAGGTCAGGCGAGGAGTTCGCGGAGTCGTTGCACGTCGGCAGTGATCCGGTCCAGAGCAGTCGTCAGGGACTCGGCCTTGCGGGCGTTGAGTCCGGCAAGCACCCAACCCCGCACGAGCGCAGAGACCGGGACGTCGAGTTCGGTGGCCAGGGCTTGAATCGCATGCAGGTCCTGCGGCGACACTCTGGTCGCCACGGTGACCGACTTGTTCGGCCGCGTCGACGTCGCGGCAGCCGGCATCGGCTGATCAGCAGTCGCGTCTGCTTCGGCGGCGATCTGCTCGGCGAACTGCTTCGCGTCGTTGCTCATTCCAATGCTCCTTCTCGATATGCACGTCGGTCCGCGGCTGTTGGCCCGCCACCGGTTCGCACCCCACCACGTGCCAGGCTTATCCTCGCGGTGCACGAGGATCACGACGAGCACCCGCGACCGCGGTAGGTGAGTAGCCGATCACCCGCGCGCCAGTGCCGTACTTGCTCTTGGGGTCTGGATCGAATAGCCGCGCATCGAAATCTGCCGGGGCCTCGTTGGCCTCAGCGACCGTGACCTGGTGTCCGGACCACATGTGCGCGACCCCGTAGCTCCAGTCGACATCAAGACCCACCAACTAAGTTCACAATCGTAAACATCGAGTGTCCGGGCCACCCGCGCACACGCGGACGTCCACAAACGCTCCACCAGTATCCCCATGGCCATGTGACGGAGCAGCACGACATACTTTGTCCGCATGTCTCCACGGTCTACGGTCCACGAGCTCACCATCACCTTGCTGGGTGTCGAACCCCTTGTCTGGCGTCGCGTTCAAGTGCCCAGCGGCGTCACCCTGTCCCGGTTCCATGGCGATATCCAGGCCGTCATGGGCTGGTCGAACAGCCATCTCCATCAGTTTGAGATCGGCGGCATCCGCTACGGCTCGCCCGATCCCGACTACGTCCCAGTGTTTGGCGATCCCGTCCACGATGAACGCAAGTCAAGGCTCGGTTCCCTGGCGCAAAAGGGCGACCGGTCCATCTACGAGTACGACTTCGGTGACTCCTGGGAGCACGAGATCGTGGTCGAACAGATCCTGGCGGCTGGCCCCGGTTCGGCGACGTCCCGCTGCCTGGAAGGTGCAAGGTCGTGCCCGCCTGAGGACGTGGGTGGCTGGCCCGGCTACGCGGACTTCCTCGACGCGATGGCCGATCCCGAGCATCCCGATCACGACGACCGCAGCGAATGAATCGGCGGACGCTGGGATCCGGAGTTCTTCAACCTCGACGGCGCGAACGAGGCCCTCAAGATGTCGGCGTCAGGACGGTTCCGCTGAGCCGCAGCCGGCGATGGCCGTTCGACAGAGCCGTGACCGGACGGCATACTCACCACGGGTCCTGATTCGCACGCCGGCGCTCAAGTCTGAGACCGAGGACCCGACCTCGGGAACGCAGCAACCCCGCGCCCAGGTCGACCCCGTTCGACTCGACACCCTGCGCTATGTGTTCAACGACGAGTCGAACGGGGCACTAAAACCGTCCGTGGTACTCCCCCGACGTTCCCAAACTCACGCGAGCCTATTTGCCCCCTTCGATCTCGACTGATCCTCACAACCGGCCGGCGAAACCGTCGTACTGAGCGACTACGCGCACAGCGGCAACCACCGGTAACGACCGAACACCCCAGAGTTTTTGTTGCTGTCAGTCGCGTCCTTCGCACCTCGAGCTCCCCAGCACGTCACCAAGTCGACGATCCACTCGCAGTCGACAACAGCGCCGCCGGGTTCGTGCCGTTATTACCCGGATTCACGTTCGCGTTCAGAGAGGTATCGAATAGCGCCGGTTCTCGAGGTCAGGGCAGCTCGTGGCGGTGAGCGTGGATAAAGGCGTCGACAGCATCATGGGCTTGGGCCTTAATGTCTCGGTAGAGCTCGTCGTCCTGGCCCAGGACCGAGAGTTCATCGAGCCGGTCATGGTAGTCGGTGTGGGCGTGGCGGATCTGTGCTCGTGCTGCCAGCGCAGCGCGTTCGTCGAGCGCCAGGATGCGGGTGCGCCCCACCCGGCCGCTGCCCACCACAGCAGCGCGCTCGGCAGCCGACCAAGCGATGGTCTGCGCCAAGGCTTCGTGTCTGGCAGCGAAGTGCAGGTACTCGACAATGGCTGCCACGAGCTCGCCCTGGTAGCGGGCCTCCTGCCGCGCCCGGCTGCGAGCCGCGGCTTCACGCCTCACTGCCCGCGCCGAGGCGGTGTCTGCCTCGGACCGCTGCGCCCTCCGAATGGCAGCCGCGGGCGCCCACAACCCCAGCAACCGACGATGCTGCCGCGTCCGACTACGAGGTGCCCAGGCCAGCCAGAACACACCGGCAGCTTTGACGCTGCGGGTCACGAACGCCTGCCCGGTCGCCAGGAACTCCCAGTCCTTCGGCGGGACCACGACGTCGTGCTCAGGGTTCCACCACCCGTCACGACTCTCGTAGACGTCCAGCCGCAAAGACGCCAGATCCAGACCTGCCTCGCCAGGCACTCCACCCACCCGTTCTCTCCCCGGTATCAAGTGTGCGACTCAGCGTCTTGCACCGCCTGCTCGCGCGCGACGGTGAAGGCGACCACGGGGCCATGGCAATCGCAAGCATCACTATCGACAGGGTAACCACGACCGCGCTGCACCGCCCGCGACTAGCAGCCGGTACCGGGTGTACTTGATCAAGACCTCATCGCGCGCCTGCGCGCCATCCCGGAGAACAGGGACGACGTTCTCAGGGCCAAGGCTTGCGGCTTGCGTACGAGCGTGCTCGTGCGCGAAGCGCTGGTCCAGTACCTGGACAATGCCGGGCCGGCCTTGCCCGCCACCTCACCTGAGCGCGACCCTGGCATCCTCCGGCCCACCGCGCTCAGGCTAACGCCCCGGTGCGCCCACCGACCTGCGGGACCGGATCCAACGCAGGGAGCCGGTTTCTCTCGTGATGAGGGAACGGCGCCTTGCTCGCGATGGTGAGCTGACCTCGGGCCGCGTCATGTTCGACACCGCTGCCTTCCGCGACCGGGTTCCACCCGCTTAACAGCACGGCAGTCGACCGTGCGCCCGGCTCAGGCAGAGACAGGTTCGGCGGTGTATGCGCGATGGGTCCGTACTCATCGGATCCTTTTGTAGAGCGATCATTAGTCGAGAAGCTCGCCCTTCCCGTGAAGGGCGGCCCGGTCGGCGGCGCTGAGACCGGAGAACCAGCCTTCCCTGTTGGTGACCGACCCCACAACATGGTTAGTCATTTCCGGGAACATGGCGGCGACCGCGTCGTCGAC
>JADGOX010000268.1 GCA_017882745.1 Mycobacteriaceae bacterium
AGCACCAGGCCGTCACGGGCTACCAGCGCGTCACGCGAGTCCTCACGAACGGGCACTGCAGCCAGGGTCAGGCGCGGGTCGGGAGCCGTGGGCAGGTCCTTGTAGCTGTGCACCGCCACGTCGACCTCACCGGCGGCGAGCGCCTCCCGCAGCGCGGCGGTGAAGACACCGACGCCGATCTGCTCGACAGGCGCGGCCGAGGCATCACCGGCCGTGTGTACCACCACCAGCTCGACCTGCGCACCGACGGCGATCAACGCGTCTCTGATCGTTCCCGCCTGGGTGAGTGCGAGGTGACTCCCCCGCGTACCGATCCGTAACACTCCCGTGCTCACTGCTCACCGTCCTCTTCTGTGTCTACGGCGTTCTCGGTGGCAGCCGCGACGGCCTCGACTGCCCCTGGTCCCAGCTCGAAGAGTTCACGTAGCGCCTCTGCGTAGGTGTCCCCGCCGGGCGACGCGGCCAGCTGCTTCACCCGCACAGTCGGTGCGTGCAGCAGCTTGTCGACGACTCGGCGAACTGAGCGGGCCACCTCGTCGCGCTCGCTTCGCCCCAGCTGCGGCAGCTTGGTTTCCAGTCGGAGCAGCTCGGCTTCGACAACCTCGGCCGCACGGCGACGAAGCGCGGTGACGGTAGGCGTGACCTCCGCCGCGCGTTGACCAGCGAGATAGATGGCCAGCTCGGCGGCCACAATCGCTCTGGCGGCTCCGGTGTCTGTTGCCGCCGCGCTTGCCTCGGGCGCGCTTTGCAAGGCCTCGAGCCCGACGAGGACGACGCCGGGCAGGTCCGCCACAGCAGGTTCGACGTCGCGGGGCAGACCCAGGTCACAGATCACCAAAGGTCCGCGTCCGGCCGGCCGGGCCGCAAGCGCCAGGTGCGCCTGGGCCAGGGTGACTACGGCACCCACGGCCCCGGTGCAGGTCACCAGCACGTCTGCGTCAGCCAGTACCGCAGGCAGCTCGGCCAGGCCGACCGCCCGGGCGTCCGTTGCCCCACCCGCGGCGGTCGCGGCCAGGCTGGCGGCCCGCTCCGGAGTCCGGTTGGCCACTACGACGCCCGCGACCCCGGCGCGCTGCAGCAAGGCGACGGCCAGACCGCCCATGGCACCGGCGCCGAGCACCACGGCCTTGCGTCCGGAAAGATCCGCAGTACCAAGAGCCTTCGCCGCCTGAAGCAGGGCCACGGACACCACCGAGGCGCCCGCGGAGTCGATACCGGTTTCGGTGTGCACCCTCTTGCCGACGCGCAAGGCTTGCTGCGCCAGCTCGTGAACGGTTCGCCCGGCTGCTTGCTCGGCGTCGGCAGCGGCGTAAGCCGCGCGAATCTGACCGATGATCTGCTGCTCGCCCACCACCATGGAGTCCAGGCCGCTCGCGACTGTGAACAGGTGCTCGACAGCGGATTCGCTGTAGCGCACGTACAAGTGCTTGGTCAGATCGTTGACCTCAGTGTCGGCGTGCCGCGCGAGCACCGCTCCGACGTCGGTCAGCGCACCGTGAAAAGCGTCCACAACGGCGTAGACCTCCACGCGGTTGCAGGTGGACACCAGCATGGCCTCGGAGACCCGGGGCGAGCGCAACAGCTCCTCGAGTAGCTTCGGCCGCTCGCTGTCGCCCACCGCAACGCGCTCGAGCATGGCGACCGGCGCACTGCGGTGCGATATCCCGACGAGCAAGACACTCACGGCACGACCACCGTCCCGTTCTGTGTAGTTCGTACCTGCTTCGCGGCCCTGCGAGCTACGTGGAACGAGAGGACCTGCATCTCCACCGCCAGATCGACCTTGCGGACGTCCACCGTGTCCGGCACCTGGAGAACGATGGGGGCAAAGTTGAGGATGCAACGCACGCCGGAGGCAACCAGACGGTCACACACCGACTGCGCGGCTGCGGCCGGTGTGGCCACCACACCGATCGAAATGTCGAGCTCAACGCACACGCGGTCCAGTTCGTCCAGGTGGCGCACGACGAGCTCGCCCACCCTTTCGCCCACACGTGCGTGGTCGTTATCGAACAACGCGGTGACGGTAAACCCGCGTTCGGCGAAGCCGTCGTAGCCGGCGAGGGCGTGACCGAGGTTGCCCGCGCCGACGAGGGCTACCCGATGACGGTGGTTCAGACCCAGTGCGTGCTCGATCCGGCTGGCCAAGCGAGACACGTCGTAGCCGACTCCCCGCGTGCCGTTGGAGCCGAGAAAGGAGAGGTCCTTGCGGAGCTTGGCCGATCCGACTCCGGCTGCGGCGGCAAGCTCCTCGCTGGATACCGTCGCGGTCTTCGCCTCCACGAGTGTGGTGAGGACTCTGAGATACAACGCGAGCCTGGCGACTGTGGCCTCAGGGACGGATCGCGCGTCATCACTGACGCGGTCAGTCGCTGCAGTCCGAGCGAGCGTGCCGTCCGTAGAACTGGCGTGCGCCATCCCACGCGTCGCGCTGCGCTCGGTCACGATGCGGGCTCCTCGCACTGATCGCTCGGTAGAACAATGGGTGAACTGGGGAGGCGGCTGCCGCTCCGGCCCGTGCTCCACCAGGGTGTTGTACTGCACTATGCATCTCACGGTAACCGCTTGTGAACGCATGCACAAAGTCGTTGCGCAGCTCGCAACGGTGTCAACACTCGCGCCGGAGCCGATGTGCCGCACTATGCGTGACCTGCGACGCACCGACCGTGGCGGTTCGTTCCACGCCAACAGTGGGCTAGATCACTCGCGCATGACTTCTCCGCCCTGACCGCGACCACACCCAGAGGCCATGCGGGCACCTCGCGCCTGACCAGGGTCGCGGTTCAGAGGTTCACGGCAGCGGCGAGGTCGCGGCGCAGGCGCGGCTCGTCCACGTCGAGGTAGCTGTGTTCGCGGCCGTTCAGCATCACGACCGGCAGTCGATCCCCATACTCGGCGCGCAGTTCCGGATGATGCTCGGCGGCACGATCCACGTCCACCTCGCTCCAGCTGAGCCCGAACTCTGCGCACACCGCAGCCAGCACCCTCGCCGCCTCTGTGCAGGGCGGGCATCCTTGTCTCGTGAGCAGTTCGACCCGCACGATGTCTGTCCCCATTCGGCTCACGCCCCCTCGCGAACGACTCGACGAGCGACCTTGCCGGTCAACGAGTGCGGCAACTCGGCGACGAGTTCAACAATTGTCGGAAGCTTGAAGCGTGCCAAGTGCCTCGCGCAGTGCTCCTGCACCGCCGCGACACCCAGCTCGGCGCCCGGCAGCACGACAAGTACGGCCTTCACTGCCTCGCCGGTGCGTTCATCCGGGGCTCCGACCACGACTGCGTCGAGTACGGCTGCATGCTCGAGCAACACACCCTCCACCTCGTGCGGGTACACGTTGAACCCGTTCACAATGATCAGGTCACCCACCCGGTCGACGAGGTGCAGGTCGCCATCGGAGTCGATGAAGCCGATGTCACCAGTACTCAGCCACCCGGTCTCGCCCGGCGCTTCTGCGCCGTCAGGCCAGTAGCCGGAGAACATGCTCGGTCCCCGCACTGCCACCACACCGGCGTCGCCTGCGTCCTCGCCGAGGTCCGGAACCTCCCCCTCCGGCGAACCAGCGGCGTCCAGCAAGCGCAGCTCCACTCCCCGTAGAGCGCCCCCCACCGATCCCGGCTTTGCCACCGGGCGGCCGAGGGTGCTGGTAAGCACCGGGCCGCTCTCGGTGAGGCCATACCCCTGGTACACCTGCACACCCGTGGCCGCGAGGACGGCCTCCATCAGCTCCGCCGGCAGCGGCGCCGCACCCGAGGTTGCTATCCGAACGTCGGCGAACGCCGCCCGAAGCTGCTCGCCAGGCAACCTCAGCCAGGCGCGGTACATCGCCGGCACCCCGATCACCGTGGTGACCCGTTCCCGCGCCATCAACTCGGCGGATTCCGCAGGATCGAAGCGGTCGAGCACCACCAAGGTCCCGACCGCCGCCGCAACCTGCAGCACCCCGGGGCCCAGCCCGTAGACGTGGAACATCGGTAGCGCGAGCAGTACGCGGTCGCCCGCAGCGACCGGCGGCGGCGTGAGCGCAGCACACTGCTCGACGTTGGCCAGCAGCGCCCGGTGCGAGAGCATCGCTGCCCTCGGGACACCGGTCTCCGTTCCTGAGGTGAAGCACAGCACAGCGAGGTCTTCGCCCGTACGCGGACAGCGTGGCGCGCGATCACCCGCCGAGGACGCCGGCACACTCACCGCAACTCCGCACGGCTGCGCAAGATGGTGTGCCAACGCATCATCGGCGTCGGCCAGCAGCGCAACCGGGGTGCAGTGCGTCAGCGCGGCCGCCAGTTCGCGCTCGGTCAACTCGGGGTTCAGCGGCACTGCAATCGCACCGGCGCGCAGCGCACCGAAGAACCCCACCAGGAAGTCGAATCCACGCAACCGCAGCGCTACCCGATCTCCTGGATCAACCCCGCTCGCGAGTACACGTGCTGCCTCGGCGTCGACGAGGCCGTCAAGCTCTGCCCAGGTGCGGCGTACCCCGTCGCTTCCGATCACCGCCGCCTGGTCCGGCGCACGCGTGGCGGCGGACCGGACCAACTGATCGAGGCACCGGACCTCATCGACGATGGGCGGTCCCACGGAATCGGTCTGCACAGCAACAGGCTAGACGTACACTGAAGAACCCCCTAGCAGCCGCGAACCGGCGAGGGTGTGAGCGCGCGGTCATCACCGCTATGATCCTCACCACGTCGACAAAGTAGTCGAAGACGTGGGCCGTACGGCAGGAAGTGGGTGTGAACAGTGCCCCCAACACGCATGCCCCTGAGTGGTCGCGGCACCACACGGGGCCACGCGGCATGACCAGTGCGGCACGATCGCTCGCTGAACCTCGCCAGGTCTCCAGCGACGTCACGGTCCACGCTGCCCGCCTGCGGGCCGTGTCCCCCGCCGAGCACTGTCTCGACACCGCCGTGATCACCAAGTCGGCAGAGGCGGCAGGCACACGAACTGCCAGCCCGGGAATCGCTGCCTCAGAAGCCGCCTGCACAGGCATTGCGGCCCGTCGCGCGAAGCCGCCCAGGACCGCCGAGGAAGAACTCCAAGTCCTCGCCACCTGGGAGGTCGTCGCCGCCGCGCAGTGTGGTGACGCCGAAGCCTTCGGTCTGCTCTACGACCGGTACGTGGACATGGTCTTCCGCTACGTCCTGTTCCGGGTGAACGACCGCTCGCTCGCCGAGGACCTCACCAGCGAGACCTTCTTGCGCGCGTTACGCAGGATCACTTCCATCACGTATCAGGGCAAAGACGTCGGCGCGTGGTTCGTCACCATCGCGCGCAACATCGTGCTGGACCACGTCAAGTCCAGCAGACACCGCCTGGAATTCAGTACCGCGGAGATCCTCGACTTCGACAGCACCGAGGACCCCGAGGCTGAGGTCATCACCGCGAGCGTTGTTGCTGAGCTGTTCGACTGCGTCCGTCAGCTCGGGAACGACCAGCGCGAATGCATCGCACTTCGCTTTCTCCAGGGACTTTCCGTCGCTGAGACTGCTGCCGCGATGGGCCGCAACGAGGGCGCAGTGAAGGC
>JADGOX010000269.1 GCA_017882745.1 Mycobacteriaceae bacterium
CTAGATCTGTCCTGCGACACTGAGGGGCAGTTCCTGCGGCACCACGGGACCGCCTGCAGGCGGCACCCTGGTTCGTGTGTGCGCCCACAGCGCCGCCATGGCTGCGGTGACGGCGCAAGCGCCTGCCACGTGGAAGGCGACGAGCGCCTCGGGCACGCCGGTGAAGTACTGGACGAGGCCAATGGCGCCCTGTCCGAGCACCACCAACAGCAGCACCCACCACTGCCGCAGCAGCGCGCTCGGGGCCGAGGTGGCACGGAACGCGAAGTACAGGCCGACGAGCAGGCCGAGGTATCCGACGAGCAGGTCGGCGTGCAGCTGGGCCAAGGCAGGGATGCTCAGGTCCAGCCTGGTGGTCTTGGAGTTTCCTGCATGTGGTCCCGCCGCGGTGACCAAGGTTCCGACGACCAGCAAGGCACCCAGCACCACAGTGGACAGCGCGAGCAGGCCCCGCAGAGCCCCGGGGACGAGCGTGTGCGACTCACCGACATCCGGTTCGGCGACGCCCACGTGCAGCTGGACGGCGAGCCAGACCAGCACCGTCGACACCAGCAGGTGCAGAGCCACCGTCCACCAGACCAGCCCGGTCAGCACGGTGAAACCGCCCAGCACAGCCTGTACGACTGTGCCCAGCGGCAGGCTCCAGGCGTAGCGCTTCAGCTCCGCGCGGCGGCCGGCGCGAAGGACGACCAGCAGCGCAGCGACCGCTGCCGCGGTGACCACGTAGGTGAGCATCCGGTTGCTGAACTCGATCACCTGCTCGTACACGGGAACTGAGGTCTGTCCCGTCGGAACCAGGCTGCCTGGGAAGCACTGCGGCCACGTGGGACACCCCAGGCCGGACCCGGTCACCCGGACCACAGCCCCGGTGACCGCGATGAGCGCCTGAGTGAGTGCGGCGACGAAGGTGAATCGCCGCTGGGCGGGGACTGAGAGCTTCGGGACGCGGTCAAAGCCAGGCACGGGCACGTATCCGATGGTAGGTGGGCTCAGGTGAAGCGGAAGGTTCGGGTGGCCGCCAGACCGGCGAGGAGACCCCAGACCAGAAGCACTGCGAGTCCGGCGACATCCACGGAGGTGTGGATTGTTGCGGCACGGAGCGTCTCGGTCAGCGCACCGGAGGGCAGCAACTTGGCGAACGTCGCCATCCCACCCGGTAGGCGGTCGAGGGGAACGACGACGCCACCGAGCCCGAGGAGCACGAACCAGATGACGTTCGCCAGGGCGAGGACGACCTCTGCCTTCAACCAGCCGCCGAGCAGTAGTCCAAGCGCGCCGAAGGCGAAGGTTCCCGCCGCCAGCGCGAAGGCGCCCAAGACCAGGCCGAGGATGCTCGGCCGCCATCCGATGCCGACGCCGATGCCACCGAGGACCGCGGCCTGCAGGGCGACCACCACCAGTACCGCGGCCCCTTTGCCGCCGAGGATTCCCCACCGCGGTAGCGGAGTCGCGCCAAGCCGTTTGAGCGCTCCGTAGCGCCGGTCGAAGCCCACCGCGATCGCCTGACCCGTGAACGCGGTGGACATGACCGCCAGCGCCATCACTCCGGGCACCACAGAACTCACCCGCGGCTCGGGCAGGTCGACGATTGGCAGCAGAGTCAGCCCGATGAGCAAGGTGATGGGAATGAGTATCGTGAGCAGCAGCTGCTCGCCGTTGCGCAGCAGCAGGATTAGCTCGAGTCGGCCTTGGGCGAGCAGCATGCGGCTTGGTGCGGCCGGCCGGGGGTCCGGAGTGAAGGTGCCAGCGGCGAACCGCGGGTTGGTGCTTCCGCTAGTGCCGGTTGTCGAGGTCATTCACGCAGCTCCCGTCCGGTCAGTTCGAGGAACACGTCCTCGAGGCTGCGTTTCGCCACCCGCAGGTCGGTGGCCAGAACGTTCTGCTGCGCACACCACGCGGTGACCGTGGCGAGGATCTGAGGGCTGATCTCGCCCTCTACGAGGTACCTGCCTGGCTGCGGCTCGGTGGTGCGGTACCCCTCGGGCAGCGCCATGCCCAGGAGCGTGACGTTCAAGCGGCTCGGCGCGGAGAAACGCAGCTGCAGCTCAGCGCCGTGGGTGGTGAGTTCGGCCGGCGAACCCTGGGCGACCATTCGGCCGTGGTCGATGATCATCACCTGGTCAGCGAGCTGCTCGGCCTCGTCCATGAGATGCGTGGTGAGCAGCACGGTGACGCCGTCCTTGCGCAGCCTGTCGATAAGATCCCACACCAGCAGCCGGGCCTGAGCGTCCATCCCGGCTGTCGGCTCATCGAGAAAGACCAGCTCGGGGCGGTTGACCAGCGCGCAGGCCAGAGAGAGTCGCTGCTGTTGCCCTCCGGAGAGGCGGCGGTAGGAGGTGCGGACCGCGTCGGTCAGCCCGAGCGTCCGCAACAGCCAGTCCGGGTCGAGCGGGCGCGCCGAGTACGCGGCGATCAACCGCAGCATTTCGCCGGCGCGCGCACCGGGGTAAGCGCCGCCACCCTGCAGCATCACGCCGATCCGCGGGCGCAGCTCTGCGGAATCGTTCACCGGATCGAGGCCGAGAACGCGGACCGTGCCGGCGTCGGGTGTCGTGAATCCTTCGCACATCTCCACTGTGGTGGTCTTGCCGGCACCATTGGGCCCGAGCAGGGCCAGGACCTGCGCACGTTGAACCTCAAGATCCAGGCCGGCCACGGCGGTGGTGGAACCGAAGGACTTGACCACCCCGCGCAGGTGCACGGCACCGGAGGTCAGCACGGCAGCGGTGGCAGTCACGAGGTGCCAGCGTATTCGGACCGAGCCGCGGGGCGATCGGCAGGTCGAAGGTAGTCCAACCAGGGAAGGGAGCGGTGCACGCAGAGCATCGCGACGGCAGCAACAAGCACGGCAGCCACAGCAGCTTCGACGATGACGAACGGTGGGTACTCGGCCCCGTTGGGCATCAAGAGCACCGCGATCACGGCAGAGACAATGACCGCCACCCGTCGATAGGCAGGTGCGGACGCCCAGGCGGCAAGCGGGATGGCGGCCCACAGCAGGTACCACGGATGCACCACGGGGAACAGCAGCACCACTGCGCCCAGGGTGATACCCAGACCGCCGAGGGTGTGCAGACGGCCACGCAGTACCGCGAACAACATTCGTGCGCCGACGTAGGCGGCCACCACGGAACCGATCAGGCGGGTGAAGGTGAGGATCGCCGAGGTGTGGTCACCGAGACCGAGCAGCTTGCCGACCAGTCCGGTGA
Source organism: Mycobacteriaceae bacterium (assembly GCA_017882745.1). Taxonomy (GTDB): domain Bacteria; phylum Actinomycetota; class Actinomycetes; order Mycobacteriales; family Mycobacteriaceae; genus X156. The sequence continues at coordinate 3,210 of JADGOX010000269.1, forward strand.
ACATTCCGGCCAGTGTGGACATTGACATCCAGCTCCGCACCGCGTTGGCGGTTCCGAGCGTCCGTGTCCAGCCGAATCCCAAACCGCTGGCTTGGCCGATGACGACGAACACCACGGCGGTGACTGCGCTCAGTAGTGCTCCCGCGGCCAGCACGGCTCGCGGGCTTCCGCCCCAGCGTCCGGCGAGCGCCACCCCGACGAAACCCAACGCGAGCAGCGAGGGGACCTTGACGGTTGCGGACAGCACGATCAGTCCGGAGCCGCCGAGCAGTGCGAGCAGTGCGTGCCCCCGGAGCGGTCCAGCGGCCTCGACACCACGCATCGCCACCTCCATGCCGGCCAGCATCAGGCCGATCATCAGTGCCTCGTTGTGGATTCCGGAGACCAGGTGAAACAGCACGAGCGGATTGAGGGCGCCCAACCACAGCGCCGCGACTGGCGCGACCCCACAACGGCGGGCCAGTCGGGGGAGTGCCCAGACGATGAACGCCACTCCAACCAGTGCGAGCAGGCGGTGCAGGAAGATGCCGGTGATGATCGAATTGCCGGAGATGTGTGCGAACCCACGTCCGATCCACAGAAAGAACGGGCCGTAGGGGGCTGGCGTGTCCCGCCAAATCGTCGGCACTGTGCGCGTCAGCACGTTGTCGACCCCCAGTGCCTTCGCCGGGCCGAGGACGTAGGGATCCAGTCCGCGTGCGGCGATCTCACTCTGCGCCAGGTACGAGTAGACGTCCTTGCTGAACATCGGCGGAGCGACGCTGAGTGGCAGGCCCCACATGAGCAAGGTCCGGTCCAGTTGCGACCTTGTCATCCGACGGGGAGCGTTACCTCTGGCGAAACGCCCGATCACCAGCCAGGCCAGCACCACCATGATCATTCCGGTGACTGTGATTGCGAGCGCAGTGCTCGGCATCCTGGCCGGGACTCCCAGCACGCGCACCCCTTGCAGGGGGTTCTGAAGCACCGGGTGCGCACCTGCACCCAGGGACCCGAGTGCCATCAGCACGGTGCCGGTAGCGCCGAATCGTCGAGCTGTGCGTAGCTGGGAGCGTTCCGCGCCGTTCAGGGGTGCAGCGGGATATTCGAGGTCATGAAGTGCGACGACGGAACTCGCGAAGTGGGCCCGCTTGTGCTCGGCAGGCGGCGGACCGGCAACGGCAACCTGCCGAGTGGGAGGTTGTGGTGCTGACTCGTCGACACCGCTCGGTCTGCCCCTCACCACAGAGCCACCTTAGTCGTAATCGGTCCACCGGCTTGCCCGCAGGCGCCCGGGTGGACAGCAGCTGTGCAATTGCGTCACACTGGTGTTGTGAAATACGCGGACAGCCCAGTTCTGGGCAGCTCGGAAGCGAACCCTCGGGTGGTCGCTGAGCTGTCTCGGCTGGGCCTGCCCGA
>JADGOX010000270.1 GCA_017882745.1 Mycobacteriaceae bacterium
GCCCAGGCGTCGAAAGGCCTTCTCGTCGGTGACGTCGTCGCCGAAGAAGACCACTGCTGTGGCGTTCACGCGCTGACGCAGCGCCTCGATGGCGTCGCCCTTGTCGGTGGCGATCACCGCCAGCTCGATGACGGCTTTGCCCTCGGTGACCTCGACGCCGGCCCACTGGGCCGGGCCCCCGCGCACCGCAGCCAGTACCTGCGTTCCGACCTCCACTGCGGCGTTGCGGACGTGGACGGCGATGCTGGCAGGCTTCACTTCCAGTGCCACGCCGACGAGGCCGTTCACCACGGCGCGCAGCTCGGTGTGCAGCCTGCCGTGCAACGCACGTGCGCTGTCGTCCAGCGGCCGCACGAAGCCCTTGTCGAACTCGGAGCCGTGACTGCCGACCAGGTGAACCTGTGGTGGTGCGCTGGACAGCGAGGCGAGGTCGGCCCGCGCACGTCCGGAGATCAATGCGGTGCTCGTATGCGGCAGCGCGGCGAGGTCGATGAGCAGATCCACGGCGTCGGGGTGCGGGTACGCGGCGCCGGGATCGTTGACGATCGGTGCCAGGGTCCCGTCGTAGTCGGAGGTGACCAGCAGCTGGGGCGTACCGGCGATGGCCCCCAGTGCGTGGCGCAGTTCAGTGCTCAGGTCCATGAGGACAAGTTACGTGTTGGCCAGCGCGGTCTCGGCGTACTCATGGTTGAGCAGCAGCCGAGCCGTCAGGTCCAGACGGTTGGCGACGTCGGTTGCTGAGGCCCGTCGCGTGACCCAGGCGACCAGGTTGGCCAGCCACACGTCGCTGATCACCCTGGCCACCGCCAGCTGCTCCTCATTGGGGTCGCTGGAGAACAACGCCTTGGCGAACATCGTGTCCATCAGCGTGCCGACCGCGTCGACCTCGGCGGAGGCTGAGGCGTCGGCGAACATGAACGCGCGGGTCATGGCCTCGGTCATGTTGGGATCGCGCTGCATGCCGGCGGTCGTCTGCCGCAGAATCCTGCGGGCGCGCTCGTAGGCGCTGTCGCCGGGGGCAGTCCGGCGGGCGGTCTTGTGCTGCAAGCGTTCCAGCTCGCGGGCCAAGGCAGACACCAGCAGGTGGATCTTCGACGGGAAGTAGCGGTACAGCGTTCCCACGGCGACGTCGGCGCGTTCGGCGACCGTCCGCATCTGGACCGCCTCGTAGCCGCCCTTGGACGCCAACGCCAGGGTTGCGTCGAGAATGCGCTTACGTCGTTCGCGTTGCGCGGAGGAACCGGAGTCTTCGTCGGTCGGCTTGCTTGCCATGGACTGTTCCTAACAGGCGTTTTGGTGAGGTGCTCGACGGCATAATGGAACACGTTCTACTCTTGCGTGGAGTCTAACGCCCGTAGTGCCTTTTCTTGTGCGAGGAGTACAGAGTGTCTGTCGCGACCACCGACGAGCAGCGCGCAGTGCAGGAGTCGATCCGTAGCTGGGCGTCCAAGACCCAGCCGCTGGCTGCTGTTCGGTCCGCCGAACTGGAACAGGCCCGAGCGGAGGACGTCTGGTCTGAGTTTACTGGTCTGGGGTTTCTCGCGGTCGCCCTGCCTGAGGAGTGTGGCGGGGTGGGCGGTTCGATGGTCGACCTCGCGGCCATCGTGGAGGAGGCTGCCAGCGCCATGGTGCCCGGACCGATCGTGGGTACGGTGCTGGCTGGTCAGCTCTTGGCCCGTTCCGGAGCGCCCATTGCGCAGAAGTTGTTGCCGGCCTTGGCCGAGGGGCAGCTGCCGTGTGCGGTGGCGCTGGACGCGGGCACGCTCACCGCGGAGCGTGCCCGTGATGGAGGCATTCTTGTCACAGGGACTGTGGGACCCGTCCAAGGTGCCGACGACGTCTCGACGCTGGTATTGGCCGCCCGCTCCGGTGCCGAGGAGCTGTGGTTCGTACTGGATGCGGGGACGTCTGGAGTGCAGGTGACGCAGCGGAAGGCGACTGACCTCACGCGCACTGTGGCCGACGTGCGTCTCGAGCAGGTGAGCGTGTCCGCTGATCGGTTGCTGGGCGGCGTGCGATCCACCCTGGTCCTCGACCTGGCCGCCACCCTGTTCGCCGCCGAGTGCGCCGGGGTTGCGGGCTGGTGCCTGCGTACCGCGGCCGACTATGCCCGCGTCCGTGAGCAGTTCGGCAAGCCGATCGGCTCCTTCCAGGCCATCAAGCACCTGTGCGCGGAGATGCTCTGCCGGGAGGCGGTGAGCACCGCCGTGGCCTGGGACGCTGCCTCGGCAGCGGAGTCCGAGGAGTTGCCGCTCGCCGCAGCGGTTGCTGCGGCCGTGGCGTTGGACGCTGCGGTGGAGAACGCCAAGGACTGCATTCAGGTACTCGGTGGAATCGGCTTCACCTGGGAACACGATGCCCACTTCTACCTGCGTCGGGCGATCACCTTGCGTCAGCTGTTGGGTGGCAGTGCACGCTGGCGTCGCCGGGCAGCCGAGCTTGCGCTGCAAGGCTCGCGGCGGACGCTTGGCATCGACCTCGGCGCCGAGGCGGAGGCGGGCCGGGTGGAGATCCGGGCCCGCGCCGAGCAGATTGCGAGCCTGCCGGAAGAAGAGCAGCGTCAAGACTTGGTCGACTCCGGCTTCTTCAACCCGCACTGGCCCCGCCCCCACGGACTCGACGCGGCGCCCGCTCTGCAGCTGATCATCGACCAGGAGCTGCACCGGGCCGGCGTCAGCAGGCCGAACATCGTCATCGGTGGTTGGGCGGCGCCGACCATTCTGGAGCACGGCACCGCCGAGCTGATCGAGCGGTTCGTCGGCCCGACCTTGAGCGGTCAGGTCCGCTGGTGCCAGCTCTTCAGCGAGCCTGGCGCTGGATCGGATCTGGCTTCGCTGCGCACCAAGGCGGAACGGGTTGACGGCGGCTGGCGGCTGTCCGGCCAGAAGGTGTGGACTTCGCTGGCGAAGGAGGCAAACTGGGCCATCTGCCTGGCGCGCACCGATCCCGCGGCCCCGAAGCACAAGGGGATCACCTACTTCCTGGTCGACATGAGCAGCCCGGGTATCGACATTCGGCCGCTGCGCGAGATCACCGGCGACTACCTGTTCAACGAGGTGTTCCTGGACGACGTGTTCGTCCCCGACGCGGATGTGGTCGGAGAGGTGAACGGCGGCTGGAAGCTGGCCCGGACGACGCTGGCGAACGAGCGGGTGGCCATGGGCGGTGGTTCCTCCCTCGGTGAGGGCGTGGAGGCCTTGCTCACGCAGGCAGAGCAGCGTGGGGTCACGGAAGATGACGGCCTGCGTGAGCACATTGGTGCTCTCGTCAGTGAGGGCCAGGCCCAGTCGCTGCTTGAGCTCCGCACCGCGCTGCGTCAGCTGGGAGGCGAGGACCCGGGCGCGGAGTCGAGCGTCCGCAAGCTGGTGGGCGTGCGGCACCGTCAAGCTCTTTCCGAGGCGGCTCTCGAGCTACTCGGGCCCGACGGTGCGGAAAGCGGCCCGATCGTACGGACCTTCCTGAACTACAGGTCCCTGTCCATTGCCGGGGGTTCCACCCAGATCCTGCTGACGGTCGCGGCCGAACGCATTCTGGGCCTGCCCCGCTAGCTTGCTCCGGCAACCGTTGCTTGATAGAACTGAAAAACGTTCTAAAAACTAGGCGTGGAGGATTTTCGCGTGGACTTCACTCTCGACGAGACCCAACAAGCGGTAGCCGAGGCGGCGATCGGCGTCCTGCGGCGTGATGTCGATGGCACTGGAGGTGAAGTGTTCCGCGCTGAGCCCGGCTACGACCAGTCGCTCTGGAAAGAGATGGCGAAGGCCGGCCTCCTGTCACTGGTGCTTCCCGAGGACCTCGGCGGCGAAGGGCTCGGTCCGGTGGAAACCGCAGTAGTGCTCACCGAGGTCGGCCGAAATGCCGCCGCGGTTCCTGCGCTGGCCACCCTCGCCTTGGGTGTGTTGCCACTGGTCCGGCTCGGCAGCGCCGCGCAGCAACAGGCGGTGCTGGCGGAGGTGGAGCAGGGCCGCGTGCTGACGGCCGCGCTGAACGAGGTGTCCGCACCGATGCCTGAGTCTCCGGCGACCACGGCTCGGGTCGACGGCGACGTGCTCATCGTGAACGGCACCAAGGTTGCGGTTCCCTACGCGGCTGCCGCGTACCGCATGCTCGTCCCCACCTCGGCCGGCGTACTGCTCATCGACCCGCAGGCCGTGGGCGTCACCCTGGTGCGGACCCCGAGCTCCACCGGGTCGCCGGAGTACACGGTGAGGTTCACCGACGTCCGGGTGGCTTCGAGTGAGCTGCTCGAGGGCGGTGACGCCGCGGAGCTCTACCGCTGCGCCCTCGCGGGTGCGGGCGCGGTGGCTGACGGGCTGCTCAGCGGGGCCATGGAGCTCACCGCCAAGCACCTGGCCACCCGCCACCAGTTCGGCAAGCCGCTGGCCACCTTCCAGGCCGTCGCCCAGCAGATCGCCGACATCTACGTGACCAGCCGCACCTTGCACGTCGCGGCACTCTCGGGCAGCTGGCGCCTGGGCGCCGGACTGGACGCGGCGGACGATCTCGACGTCCTCGCCTACTGGCTGGCCACCGAGGTACCCGCCGCGCTGCAGGTCTGCCACCACCTGCACGGAGGACTGGGCGTCGACATCACCTATCCACTGCACCGCTATTCGTCGCTGGCCAAGGACCTCGCGCGATTCGTCGGCGGAGCCTCGTACCGACTTGATCTTCTAGGAGCGCAATGTTCATCAATCTGACCGAGGAACAGCGCGAGCTGCAGGCCGAGATCCGGCGCTACTTCGCCCAGCTCATCTCGCCCGAAGAGGCTGAGGTGATGATGACCGAACGCCACGGCCCGACCTACCGCGCGGTGGTGCGCCGGATGGGCAAGGACGGCTGGCTCGGTGTTGGCTGGCCGGTGGAGTACGGCGGTCGCGGCTTCGGGGAGATGGAGCAGCAGATCTTCGTCAACGAGGCGGTCCGCGCCGACGTCCCCCTGCCCTCCGTCACCTTGCAGACTGTGGGACCCACCTTGCAGCGTTACGGGACGGAGGAACAGAAGCAGAAGTTCCTGGCTGCGATTCTTGCCGGTGAGGTTCACTTCGCCATCGGTTACAGCGAGCCGGAAGCGGGCACCGACCTTGCGGCACTGAGAACCACGGCGGTCCGGGACGGCGACGACTACGTCATCAACGGCCAGAAGATCTTCACCACCGGCGGGCACGACGCCGACTACATCTGGCTGGCCTGCCGCACCGGTGCTCCGGACTCGCGTCATCGGGGCATCTCCATGTTGATCGTGGACACCAAGGACCCCGGCTACTCCTGGACGCCGATCATCACCTGCGACGGCGCCCACCACGTCAACGCCACCTACTACTCCGACGTCAGGGTGCCGGCCAGCATGATGGTCGGCGAAGAGAACGCCGGGTGGAGGTTGATCACCACCCAGCTCAATCATGAGCGAGTCATGCTCGGCCCCGCGGGGCGGATGGCCGGGCTGTACTCGCGGGTGCGGGACTGGGCCGCCCGGCCGGGCCCCGACGGCGTCGCGCCGATGAGCAAGCCGGACGTCCAGCGCGCGCTCGGAGAGATCCACGCATACTGGCGGATCAACGAGCTGCTCAACTGGCAGGTGTCCTCGTCCACCGCTGAGTCGATAAGCATTGCCGACGCCTCGGCGACCAAGGTCTTTGCTACCGAGCGCATCCAGCGCATCGGACGGCTCGTCGAGGAGATCGTGGGGCGTCACGGTGATCCTGCGGACCCGGCGACCGGGCAGCTGATGAGGTGGCTCGACGCGCAGATCAAGCGCAACCTGGTGATCACCTTCGGTGGGGGAGTCAACGAAGTGATGCGTGAGCTCATTGCCACCGCCGGGCTGAAGCTGCCGCGGGTTCCGCGATGAGCACGGCTTCGGGAGCAAGCGAGCAGATCCTGGCCGCCGCCGAGCAGGTCCGGGCCGGAGGCGCCAGTCGCCCTCGCCGTGGACGGGATCCGGTGAACCAGCCGATGATCCACAACTGGGTGGAAGCAGTCGGCGACCGCAACCCCATCTACGTCGATGCAGGCGCAGCCATTGCGGCGGGCCACCCGGGCATCGTCGCGCCACCCGCCATGGTGCAGGTGTGGACCATGCGCGGCCTGCACGCCGTGCGTCAGGATGACGACCCACTCGGCCGCATGACCGAGATCCTCGACGCGGCCGGTTTCACCTCGGTCGTCGCCACCAACTGCGACCAGACGTACCAGCGCTACCTGCGGCCCGGTGAGCAGGTCACCGTCGAGGCGGTCCTCGAGGACGTGGTCGGGCCCAAGAAGACGGGGCTCGGCGAGGGCTGGTTCTTCACCACCCGAAACACCTGGAGGGTCGGCACCGAGGTGGTGGCCGAGATGATGTTCCGCATCCTGAAGTTCGCGCCGCCCGCACAAGAACTGGCTGCCGGCGTCACCTCCACAGGGGGGGAGTCCACCGACGACCTGAACGCCTCCAGCATGCTGCGGCCGACGCCCTCGCGGGACACCCAGTTCTTCTGGGACGGTGTCGCCGCGCACGAGCTGCGGATTCAGCAGCGGGCCAACGGTGCGCTGCAACACCCGCCGGTTCCTGCGCTGTGGAAGGGCAAGTCCGAGACCACGGACTATGTGGTTGCCTCCGGCAAGGGCACCGTCTTCAGTTACGTCGTGCACCACGCGCCGAAGGTGCCGGGACGTTCGCTGCCCTTCGTTGTCGCCCTCGTCGAGCTGGACGAGGGGGTGCGCATGCTCGGCGAGCTCCGTGACGTGGACCCGTCCACCGTGCAGATCGGCATGCCCGTCGAGGTCGAGTTCCTGGACTTCGCCGGTGATGCCGATGCCGACAGCCCCCTGGCCCAACCGTGGGCGCTGTACACCTGGCGTCCCCGCACGACCGAGCAGGAGCAGGAATGAGCAGCCCAAGCACGGTCTCGGTCGGCGACACCCTGCCCGAGCTCCGGATCGAGGCGACCCCGACCTTCGTGGTCTCGACCGCCTTGGCCACCCGCGACTTTCAGGACGTCCACCACGACCGCGACCTGGCCCAACACCGCGGCTCCAAGGACATCTTCGTCAACATCCTGACCGACACCGGGCTGGTGCAGCGCTTCGTCACCGACTGGGC
>JADGOX010000048.1 GCA_017882745.1 Mycobacteriaceae bacterium
GGGGAGTTCACGGGCGGCCTCCTGGGATCGGTGAGTACTGCGGTCGCCGCTCATGCGAGCTGCCCCGTCGCGGTGATCCGCGGACTTCCGGGTCCGGGGGACCCTGGCCTGGACGGTCCGGTGGTGGTCGGTGTCGACGGGTCCAAGAACAGTGAGCCGGCCATCGCCGCAGCCTTCGAGGAGGCCTCGCTCCGGAATGCGGACCTGACCGCGGTGCACGCCTGGACCGACTTCAATGTGTCCACGGCTTTCAAGGTAGACAGCAACGACATGGAACTGGCGTGGCCGGCCATCGAGGTCGGCGAGCAAGCTGTCCTTTCGGAGAGCATGGCCGGCTGGAAAGAGCAGTATCCAGACGTGTCCGTGCGCCAGGTCGTCGTCAAGGACCGGCCCGTACGGAACCTTGTCCACCAAGCCGAGACCGCCCAGCTCGTGGTGGTCGGCAGCCGTGGACGCGGCGGCTTCAAGGGGATGCTGCTCGGCTCCACCAGCCGGGCCCTCCTGCACACGGTGGAACGTCCACTGCTCGTCGTGCGCGACAACACCTGAGCAGGTCGACAGGCTTGTCAGGAAACCGGAGGCGATGATGACCGGAAGCCTGCCGATCATGGTCGGTGCGGACGGGTCGGCAATGTCGCTGGATGCCGTCCGCTGGGCGGCAGAGGATGCCGCCCGTCGTCGGGCACCGCTGTGGATTGTGTCCGTTTTGTCTGACCCCTGCATCTACTGCGGACCGGGGTTCCCGTCGAGCTTGGTCGTTGATCGGGAGACCACCGCGAAGGCGCGGCTTGCGGAGGCTGCCGCGCTTGCGGCAGACGCAGCGAAGGAACTTGGCGCCATCACGGTGAGGACCGAGTTCCTGGTTGGGGCCGCGATCCCGGCTCTGCTCGAGCGTGCAGCCACCGCGCGAATGGTTGTCCTCGGGTTGCGGGGGCTGGCTGAGTTCTCGGGAGGGCTGGTGGGGTCCGTGGCGTCCGCGCTCGCGGAACACGCACCTTGCCTGGTAGCAATTGTTCGCGGTGTGCCTTCCCCGGAGCAGACGGGCTTCCCCGGAGGTGTGGTTGTCGGTGTGGACGGGACTCGAAGCAGTGAGTCCGTAATTGCCGCGGCGTTTGAGGAGGCATCTCTTCGGGGGGTTGCCCTCACCGCCGTGCACGCCGTGACCGACTTCAGCGTGGCCACGGTGTTCGCGAACATCAAGGAAGTGGATTGGCCGACATCCGCGTCTACAGGGGACATGGCACTCGCGGAAAGCTTGGCCGGCTGGTCGCAGCAGTACCCGGATGTCGCGGTCCGCAAAGTCGTCGTCAAGGACCATCCCGCTCAGAACCTCATCCGGCACGCGGAAAGCGCTCAGTTGTTGGTGGTCGGCAGCCACGGGCGTGGCGGCTTCGCAGGCATGCTGCTCGGCTCCACCAGCAGGACACTCATGCACAAGGCCGAATGTCCACTGTTGATCGTGCGATCTGCGTAACCCACCGAGCTCAAGGCAGTTCGGTCTGAACAGGAGCCAGTCATGAGCGATACGAGCTTTGCCGCAGGAGTTGCACCGAGGACGGTGTCGCCGCCGCCGAGTCTCCCAGGCCGATCGGCGCTGGGCCTGCGAGAGCCGGGAGTGGACGATGCCCGCTGACCTGCGACCGGTCGTGGTCGGTGTGGACGACTCATCGGGCAGCGATGCCGCCCTGATGTGGGCACTCGCCGACGCGCGTACCCGCGGTGTCCCGCTCCGCGTGGTCTGCGCCTATGAGTGGGAGCCCCCCTACCTGAACCTGGCTGGGACCGACTACATCGGCTTTCCCGGTCACGAGAACATGGAAGTCCGCCGCAACGCCGAGCACCTCGTCACGAGGGCTGTCGACCGGCTCGGCAAGCTTCGCGACGGGGGCGCCGAGGTGCACATCAGCGGTGCCGCAGTCGAGGGGCGACCGGCTTCGGTCCTCGTCGATGAGTCTGCGCGGGCCGAGGTGGTGGTGTTGGGGTCGCGTCACTTGCACGCGCTTGGCGCATCCGTGCTCGGCTCGGTGGGCGCCGGGGTCTCGGCGCACGCTGCCTGTCCGGTCATCGTGGTTCGCGGGCCGGCGGGGGAGCCGGCCGAACGCGCCGAGGTGATAGTGGGTATCGATGCCGCCGGCCCAGCCGACGCCTTACTGGGATTCGGGTTCGCCCACGCCAGCCGACACGGCGTCGGACTCCGTGCGGTGCTGTGCTGGCGGCCGGATCCGCTGGCCACCATGTATTGGCGTCCCGAGCCGTCGGCCCCGGCTCAGGCTGAGGCCTGGCTGTCCGAGGCCCTGGCCGGGTGGCGCGAGAAATACCCGGATGTCGAGGTGCATGCGTCTGTGACCCGTGATCACCCTGTGGCGGGTCTGGTCAGTGCCTCGGCGGCGCAGTACCTGCTCGTCGTTGGCAGCCGCACGAGACAGGCGCTGCTCGGCAGTCTGCTGGGCTCGGTCAGTCAGGGTGTACTGCATCACGCGACGTGCCCGGTCGCGGTGATCCCGCTGCGCACTGGCCAGCTGGCTCGCTGACACGCTCTGCCGACCGGTTCAGGGGCGGACGCAGGACAAACAATGACTTTGGTCCCTGGGAGGAAGAACGCGAGGGGTGTTGGCTTGAGCTGTAACCAGACGTAGAGGGGAACAGTCATGCCGTCTCAACCGCCGACGACCGAAACCCGCTGGGTGAAAGCGATCGACCAAGTCAGTAGTGAAGACACCCCGCAGGTTGGCGGCAAGGCCGCGAACCTTGGTGAACTGTGGCACGCACGTTTTCCGGTGCCCTCAGGTTTTGTTGTCGTGGCGGACGGCTACCTCGACGCCGTCACAGAAGGGGGGGTTCGTGAACTGCTTCGAGTCGAGTCCGCGCCGGGACGCAACGCTGCGTACAAGGACCTTTCTGAGCTGGCTGAGAGCAGGGCCTCCCTGATTCGCGAGCTTGCCGTTCCTCCACAGATGCGCGCCGAGATCGTGAGCGCCTACCGGAAGCTTGGGGACTCGGTACGCGTCGCCGTCCGGTCGTCGGCGCCGGCAGAGGATGGGGCGGACACGTCGTTCGCGGGGATTCATGAGAGCTACACCAATGTCATCGGCGACGATGCCGTTGTGGACGCGGTCCGCAAGTGCTGGGAGTCGCTGTGGTCCGAGCGGGCCCTGTCTTATCGAAGCGAGCGGCGTCTCGGCGAGGAGCCGTCTATCGCCGTGGTGGTACAGACGATGGTGGACGCGGACTGTGCCGGCGTGGTGTTCACGGCGGACCCGAGAACAGGGGCACGCGACCACGTGGTCATCGAAGCTGCGCGCGGTCTCGGTGAGGTCGTCGTCGGGGGACAGGTCGAGCCCGACGTGTATGAGGTGGCCAAGGCCGACTTCCGCGTTCTTGCCGTGCACCTCGGCGCGCAGTCGTTCGAGATCACGTCCGGCGACTCTGGGGACAAGAGAGTCGAGCTGACCGATGACGACAGAAGTCGCAGGGTTCTCGACGACAGTCAGCTGTCGCGAATTGCACTGATGGCCTGTTCGATTGAGAACCACTACGGCACTCCTCAGGATCTCGAGTTCGCGATTTCCGGAGAGCGCCTGTGGGTCGTGCAGACCCGGCCGATCACGACCCTCGACATGCACACTCCATCGGTCGCCGAGCCGCAGCCGGTGGTCACTGAGCAAGAGCCGGCGAGGAAGCAGGAAATCCTCGTCCAGGGACTGGGGGCGGGGCCGGGTTCAGTGACCGGGCGCGTGCGGGTATTGCGTTCTCTCGAGGACAGCTCAAAGCTTTCCGAGGGCGAGGTGCTCGTCGCCCCGATGACGCGCCCAGACTGGCTTCCGGTGCTTCGACGCGCAGCGGCGATCGTCACCGACGGTGGCGGAATCACCTGTCACGCGGCGATCGTGGGCCGAGAGCTGGGCCGCCCGGTGGTTGTGGGAGCCCGCACCGCCACCGTCGATCTCAAGGACGGGCAGCTCGTCACGGTGGACGGAGACTCCGGGGCCGTACTCGATGGTGTTGGCGCGCCTGCCGCGAAGCCCGTTGCTGCCAGCAGCGTCGTCGAAGCGCGGCAAGGGGCCCGTCGGGTCACGGAGCCGACGGCTACCTCGCTCTACGTGAACCTCGCCTCGCCCGACGCCGCCGAGCGCGTGGCAGCGATGGACGTTGACGGCGTGGGTCTGCTGCGCGCCGAGTTCATGGTCACCGAGGCCCTGAAGGGCCAGCACCCCACGTACATGATCGCGCAGGGACGCCGGGAGGAGTATGTCGCTCAGATGGCGGACGGGGTGGGCCGGATCGCGGCCGCGTTTGCGCCACGTCCGGTCGTCTACCGGGCAATCGACCTACGCAGCAACGAGTTCGCCGGTCTGATCGGAGGCGAGGTCGAACCGGTGGAGGACAACCCGATGATCGGATACCGCGGTTGCTTCCGCTATGTCCGCGATCCGGAGCTCTTCAGCCTTGATCTCGATGTATTGCACCGCGTCCGGGAACGGCTCGACAACGTGCACCTGATGATCCCCTTCGTGCGGACCCGGTGGGAACTCGAACAGTGTCTGGCGCAACTCGACGCGCATCCTCTGGGACACGATCGTCGGATGCTCCGGTGGATCATGGCCGAGGTGCCGTCGGTCGCGTACTGGATTCCCGAGTATGCGCGGATGGGGATCCACGGAGTGTCGATAGGTACCAACGATCTCACTCAGCTGACGCTCGGCGTGGACCGAGACTCGGAGTTGTGCAAGGACGTGTTCGACACGCAAGATCCGGCCGTCCTCGATGCCATCGACAGGATTCTTGAGCGCGCCGAGCTCGCCGGTTTGACCACGTCACTGTGCGGTCAGGCGGTGTCCAACGACCCTGCGCTCGTCGAGCACCTCATCCGTCGCGGGATTACCTCTGTCTCCGTGACCCCGGATTCGGCCGACGCCACCCGGCGGGTGATTGCCGCCACCGAACGTCGGATCCTCCTCGACCAGGCACGGGCGTGAGCGTGGCGCCGGACATCACGACGAGCGGCGGTGGTGGACAGCGGGAAGTATCGCCCGGTCGACCGCTATAGCCGCTGCGCGATCGACTCGGCGTTCGCGCCGAGCCGAGGCAGGCGTAGATCCGCGAAAGGCGTTACAGCGTTGCCCATCCTGTTCGTCACGAAGGCCAACGACAGGCCGGTCTCCGGATCTGCGAACGCACCGGACCCGCCAAGTCCGTAGTGGCCGAAGGCGTGGGGATGCTGGCTCCGGCTCGCGACCATGGCGGCGTGGTAGCCGAGGCGCCAGTCCATGTTGATGCCCAGCACATAGTCGCGGGCGTGGACCTGGACTTCGCTGAGTTGCTCGAGCGTGTCTTCCTGCAGGAATTGAACGCCGTCCAGGTTCCCACGGTTGGCGAGCGCACCGTACATCCGCGCCAGCGCACGGGCGCTGAAGACGCCGTTCCATCCCGGCATGACGCAATCGTGGATCGCAGGGTTGCGGACGAGCTGGTCGAATCCCTCGGGCATCCCGGCGTCGGCGATGTCCCTCAGCTTCGGCAGCCGCGAGAGGACGAATGATGTGGCTTCCCAAGGTACTCCGAAGGGATTTATCCTTGGGAACACCTTGGCGATTCGGTGCCGCTCCTCTGCGGGCACCTGGTACCAGAATTCCGGGATGCCCAGCGGTTCGGCGATTTCCGTGCGCACCAGATCCGTGAACGGCGTTCCGCTTGCCCGCGTTGCCAGCTCCGCCGCGAGTGAGCCGTACGTCACCGCGTGGTAACCGGGGGTGGTCATTCGACGCCGATCGGGTGCGGCGGCGGCCAGCGCGGCGACCATCCGATCCTGTTCCATCAGCCCCAGTCGGCCGGGGACCAGGCCACGAACTCGGTGCAGCCCTGCGCGGTGGCTCATCAGTTCGCGGACGGTGATGTCAGCCTTGCCGGCGGCGGCGAATTCGGGCCAGTAGGCGGCGACAGGCGTGTCGTAGTCGATCAGGCCGCGCTGAGCCAACCGGTGCAGCACCGTGCTCGCTACGCCCTTTCCGGTCGAGAAGGACAGTGCGACGGTGTCGTCCCGCCACCGCTCATTGCGCGTCGACCATCCGGCCCACACGTCGATCACGGGCTCTCCGTGCAGATACACGGCAAGTGCGCCGCCACCATCATGGCTCTCACGGAAGAGGTGAAAGAACTGCTCCGCCAGCCCGACGAATCGAGGATCGACGAGCATTGTGCGAGTCGGTCTGTCGGCGCGCGGTGGTGTGGAGGCCGTGGCCGGGGTAGGTCGTGAGGATGTAGTTGTCATGGCCAGTACGCTTCTGTCGCTCGTCCGGGGTCACACAGCGCTTCCCCGGTTGTCTTTGTCAAACACCCAGCACCGGGTGCCCATTCCGGGCACCCGATACTGGTCACTCCGCGCGGGGGACCACCACGACAGGGCAACTCGCGTGATGGACGCAATGCTGGCTGACGGAACCGAGCAAGAGACCGGCGAAGCCGCCGCGTCCGCGGCGTCCCACGACGAGCAGGTCCGCACCTGCCGAGGACGTGAGGAGAACGTGGGCCGACTGACCCTCGGTGACGGTCACGCCGATGAGGTCAGCCGCTTCGGCGCCGAGCGTGTCCCGAACGGTTTCCGATACTTGCTTCTTGGTCAGTTCTGGCAAGGTTTCATCGTCGGAGTACATCGGCGCCCAACCATAGGTGGCCGGGTATTCCCAGGCGGCGACGGCTTCTACCTTTGCGCCGGTGAGCTCGGCCTGGCCCACTGCCCACCGCAGTGCTGCCTTCGAGCCCTCCGAACCGTCGACACCCACCACTATCCGCCCGTACTTCTGGTTCATCATCATGTCCCTCTCCGTGTTGGTCTGTTCAGCGTGCAGCCGAGAGAATTCGACGCGACAGGGGCGAAGGACCGTAGAACGAGGGTCGCTGGTCAGTTGATCCTTGTGTGTTTGTGCAGCTTCCCGTCGCGAGTCCCGGATTAGCGGTGACTTCGGTCCCTATGCCTGCGGGGCTCCGGTGATGAGGATCAGTTCATCCGTTTGAGGCAATCCCCCCCACCGGATCGCCGATTCAGGAGGACACAATGAACGACATCTCACCAATCGTGGCTGGCGTCGACGGATCAGCGTCGTCACATGACGCGGTGCGCTGGGCCGCATCGGAGGCCGTGCTGCGTCGGGTGCCCCTGTTGTTGGTCTCTTCGTACCCTCCAGCGGCCGACTACCTCGGCTATGGGCCTCTGCCGAGGAGCTTCTTCGTGGACCGGGAGGTCGAGGGCAAGCACTTGCTGTCCGAGGCCGCAAAGATCGGGGCGGAGGCGGTGCGGGGACACGGGACGGTGAGCATCCAAATCCAGTTGCTGAGCGGGCCTCCGATCCCGCGTCTCCTCGAGCATTCACATTCCGCGAAGATGGTCGTCCTCGGCTCGCGCGGGTTGGGGGAGTTCACTGGCGGATTCCTCGGATCGGTCAGTACGGCGGTTGCGACGCACGCGCACTGCCCGGTCGTCGTCGTCCGCGGACTGCCGGATCCCGAGGCGCCTGTCCTCGATGGTCCGGTGGTGGTCGGTGTCGACGGGTCGATGAACAGCGAGCCGGCCATCGCCGCGGCGTTCGAGGAGGCATCCCTGCGCGAGGCGGACCTGACTGCGGTACATGCCTGGTCCGACTACAACCTCTCCACGATTCTCGGTGTGGGCACCACTGACATCGAGCCCTATTGGCCAGCGATCGAGACCGGTGAGGAAGTTGTCCTCGCCGAGAGCATGGCCGGCTGGAAGGGACAGTATCCCGATGTCTCCGTCCGCCGGATTGTCGTCAAGGACCGGCCGGTACGGAACCTGCTTCGCCAAGCTGAGACTGCCCAGCTGTTGGTCGTCGGCAGCCGGGGACGCGGTGGTTTCGCGGGCATGGTTCTGGGCTCTACCAGCAGGGCGCTGTTGCACAAGGCGGAGTGTCCGCTGATGGTCGTGCGTTCACCGAGGTGAGGCGTCGGGGTGCCATGCGATGACCGAGGGCACCGTCGCTGGTACCTAAGGTCCCTGTTTCGTCATGGCCCAGGACCACACACTGATCATGGGCGGGTCAAGACAGGAGCCGGACATGAGCGACAACACATCCGACGCGGCAGTTGCACCCATGATCACCGCAATGCTGGTGAAGTTTCCGGTGGTTGGTGCGCAGGACGTCAGTGTCGTGCGGGAGTTGGAATCTGTGGTCGCGACGTTGTCGGCGCGGTTCCTCGCCTGTAGCCGCGAAGACGTGCGAGACCTGGTGTACGGAACCTACGAGCGCTTGGCGTCTACCGCGAAGATCACCGCACATCTGATCCCGCTTACCCTGAACCGGGCCCGCGCGGACCTGGAGAAACAGCTGTCGAGTTCCCTCGTCTCGCCGGCGCCCACCACATAGGGCCATGGTCAGGGCGCCCCATCCTCGCGCCGGCTCAGCGGGGATGGCCCAGCCAGACCGGGTTGGTCAACGCGGCCATCGGGCCGAGCTGCGGAGTCGTGCCCATCGCAGTTCCGTTGCCCGGCGTCCCATCCGCCAGCGGGTGGCGGACCTCACCTCGCACGTAGGCGGACAGCTGAGGCGTGGTCGTCCACGCCAGGGTCCCCGAGCCACCGGCAGGGAGCGACATCTGCACGGTTTGGCCCTCGTCGGTGATCAGCCGGGTGACCCCGTTCGGCACTCCGGCGACCGTGAAGCTCACCGTGACCTGGGTCGCCGGATCGGCCGGTAGCCGGGCGCCCATCCCACTGGTCCGCCGGTCGGCCGTCGCAGTGAGGTCGAGTTGCACCGCGCTCGACTCGGCCAGGTAGGACCGCCCGGCGGTGATACCCGCAAGGAGTGCGTCCTTCGATAGCGTGTCGGCGAGCACGACGGTCTGAGGCGTGCCGATCACCTGCGGCTCGCTGTGGGCGTCGCTGTTGCCGACCGCCGGAAGCCACCGGCCGCCGTGCCGTCCGTAGGAGACCAGCATGGCGTCCCAGGTCTCGACGGTGATCTCGTCGTCGATCGTCCACGGTCCGTTCCACACCTCGACGGCATCTGCGTCGGCGTAGCCGAACTTCCAGCGGCAGCCGACGTACGGGCAGTAGGGGTGAGCGGGTACGACGATGCCGCCGGAGCGTCGCACCGAGTCCGCAATGTGGGCGAACACGTCCTCGTTCGCACGGTAGCGCCAGTCCACGAACTGGCCCGGAGGGATGCCGAGCGCGAGGACGTGACCGTTGCGGGTGGTGATTTCCTCGCCGGTGACGATCAGCAAGTCCGGTCCCGCGAGTGGACCCCACACGCCGTGCGAGGAGGAGGTGTTGTGGTCGGTCGTCATGATGAAGTTCAGCCCGGCGGCCCGGGCACCAGCAGCCACCTGCTCAGGAAGGCGCTTGCCATCGGAGTAGACGGTATGCAGGTGGCTGTCGCCGCGGTACCAGCGTTGGCCGGAACCGGGGACGGCCTGCGGAGGGTAGGCCGGTTGGAACGGTGCTGGGTCCGGACCGAACCCGAGGGTGACAGTCACCGAGTAGTCGAGCCCCACTGGGCTGACCTTGTAGGGACCGAGAATGATGTGCCACAGACCCGGGCGGATCGGGCCTGGGAGGTAGCCGGGCGTGGCATGGTCCGCCGCGATCTCGAACTCGGTGCGAAACCCACCCGACCAGCCGCGGAAGCCGGCACCGCCCAGCTCGACTCCCCGCTCGTCGAACACGCCGATATCGCAGGAGTTGGTCAGCTCGCCTGCGGCCACGGCGGGCTTGCTGTAGCTGTACGAGACAGAAATGCGGTTGACTCCGGGCGGCACCTGCACCGGCAGGTACACCCAGTCGGCGGCGCCGGGGTCGAGGTGCCCTGTGGTGGACGCGGTGCGGGGGCTTGCGCCCGCCTCTGCGCCTTCGGCGGTGAACCCGATCGGGACCAGCGTGAGGGCGACGCCCGAGATGGCAGATTGCAGGACTCTTCGACGTGAGGGTGTAGTTGCCACCGGTCCAGGATCAACGGTCAGGATGAAGGCACGGTGACGCGCGGGCGACGTCGAGGAGACGAGTGCTCGAAACGTCCCCGAGAGCCTTCGCGAGTGCGGCTTGGCTCGCGCACAGGTCCCTACGTGCGGCGGGAGCGTTGGTATCCAACGGAGTCCGCGGTGCGCTGGCCGTACTTCGAGGTGCCGAATGTGGAGACGAAGCTGCGGTCGCGTGACACCACCCGCAGGGGCGTCGTGGCGAAGTAGGTCCGGGCGGCAGACCGCGCGGCAAAGTCGTCGACGAGCGCCACAGTGGTTTCGCGGCCGGCATCGGTCGGCGCGTATTCGTGTTCTTCGAATGACGTCATCCAGCTAGCCATGTCGGCCCGTGAGGTTGGCAGGTCGGTGATGCGTTGCGCCGTCGCGATACCACGCCAGAACTGCCATTGTCGGAGCGGGGCCTGCTCGCCGCGCCGGCCCTCCTGGGGTCCCTTGTGTCCGACGTCGTCGGCCGAGGGCTCGATGACACCAGCCGGTCGTTGACAGGTGCCGTGCTGGGCCTTGGCATTGGAGCGCTCATCGTGGCCTGGATCGGCGGGCAGGTGGCTGTCGAGCGGGTGGTCCTCATTGACCACTGCGCACGCTTGATTGAACGTTCCGTGGACAGCGCACCCGACACGGGCAAGGCCATCTCACCGCACGGCTGACACGCTCGGTCAGCCGTGCTCCTACTGCCCCTGCTCCTCGGGTGGCGGCCACTGGGGGGAGAGGTTCGACGACCGCCGACGGACGTAGAGGCCGAGCGCGGTGCGATCGCACGCGTGGACGAGGTCAGTTGCCGTGACGATGCCGGTCAGGCGACTGTCGTCCACCACCGCGACCAGATCGAGACCGGGGCGCAGAATCACCTTCGTCGCCACTGTGGCCAGCAGGTCATCACGGTGCGCGTACGCCGGGGCAGGCAAGGCCCGTGCAATCGATCCGACCGAGGTGGTCGACCGCGACTCGGGCGGCACCCGGGACAGGTCGGCGAGCGAGACGACACCATTGGGTAGGCCTTGGCCGTCGACCACTGGGAAGAGCCGATGGTGCGAACCTGACACGGTGGCGCGCAGGAAGTGCTCCACCGTCCAGTCGGCGGGTGCGACGACGGGCGAGGTCGTCATCGCTTCCTCGACCTTGGCGTCTCCGAGCTTGTGTCGCATCGATGCGTTCATCAGTTCCACATTCGCGGCGGTACGGAGAAACCAACCGAGGAGCATCAACCACAGTCCGCCCAGACTGCCGAGCATGAGTGCCTCGGCAAGTCCGATCAGAATGAGCCCCATGCCGAGGACGCGTCCGCTGCGTGCGGCACTGGTCATGGCCCTGAGCCTGTCCCCGGATCGGCGCCACAGGATGGCACGCAGCACCCTGCCGCCGTCCAACGGGGCACCCGGCAGGAGATTGAAGATGGCCAGGATGACATTGACGGATCCAAGCCAGGCGATTGCCGCAGTGAACAGCGAACCAGCGACGGAGTGGATTCCGTAGGCCAGTCCGAGCGAGGCAAACCCGATGGCGAAGCTGGTGAGTGGCCCCACGATCGCAATGCGCAGGTCGGCTCGCGGATCAGGTGGTTCATCGCTCAGCTCGGACATGCCGCCGAGAAGCCACAGCGTGATGCGTTCGACCGCAACGCCGTGTCGGAGCGCCACGATGGAGTGTGCGAGCTCATGGGCAGCCAGAGAAACCAGGAAGAGTGTGGCTGTCACGATTCCGGTGAGCCAGTACTCCACTGTGGAATAACCACTGACTTCTTGGGGGAGGATGGCTGTTGCCAGCAGCGATGCGATGAGCCCCAGAGTCGCCACAAGCGACCAGTGCGCATAGATCCGGACCCCGGCTATCCGGCCGAGTGGTACCGCGCCTCGGAGCATTCCGCACCTCGCCTTCTTCGTACGTAGGCCGTCTCGCCTCGGATGTCCACAATAGAGCTGCCTTGGTGATCGCGAAAAGCGCCGTGGCAGCACTCCCCAAGCCACCCACCTCGCAACGGTAGACAGGGGACAGTCCCCGACCCCTCGACGACTCGGTCGATCAGGGCGGGGACGTCCGTTCAGGCCTTGCCGCGGCTGCGCGGCGCAGCCGGATACCGTCATCCTGCTCGGCCTGCTCGAGGGACAGCTCGAGCTCGGCGAGTGCCTCCTGCAGCCATGGCAGCCACCGTTTCTCCAGAGCGCGGAGGCGCCGTCGGGTGACGGCGATCTCGGCTTCGATGCGACGTACCGCTTCCTCCGCCGCTGCAGTGCGAACCCCGGCGAGTAGCGCCAACCGGTACGCCGCAGCCGCCGGCCCGATCGCGGAGTTGCCGACAACGGCCGGCGGCTCCGCCGGCGGACCGACGAGTCGGGCGTCGACGGGGTAGCGCAACCCCATGGCGGTCGTCCAGACCACCTCGATGTCGACCAGGTGGGGTGTGGAGGCCTTGCGGAGGACGTCCTGCCCGCCGAGGAGCGTCGCACGCAGCAGCCAGACGCGGGCGTCGTCGCACGCGACCGTCCACGCCTTGCGGCAGTGCTCGGCCTGGGCGTGCAGTCGCTGCTGCTCGGGGATGAGAATGCGCAGCTTGCGGTCGAGCTGGTCACGGCCTCGCTCCGCAGTGCCCAGCCGGCGACGTAGCCACATTCGCCCGGCCCGGCCCGGGGGGACTCTTGCCAGCAGTGCCATGGCTCACTCCTCGGTTCGGGGGTGGGCGGCGATGAGCGGGGGCGGCAGCATGGTCAGCTCGCGAGTGGGAAGCACGTTGGCGACGTCCCAACACCGGTCGAGGGTCTGGTCCAGCGCGCGCCGCTCGTCGCGCTGCTGGTTCACCAGGAGCTTCTCGAACTCGGTGGCGAAGTCCAGGTAGCACTGGTCGGTGGCGTTGAGCGCGGCGGTGCCGACGATCTCGGCGAGCTCGCGGACCTGCCGAGCGCGGGCGAGCGAGGCGAGGAGCTGATCGGCGAGCTCGAGGTGGTCCTCACGGGTGCGCCCTGGCCCGGCGCCGTGGCGCATGAGTCGCGACAGCGAGGCGAGCGGGTCGATGGGTGGGTAGATGCCGCGCGCGTGCACGTCCGGCGCCAGCACGATCTGACCTTCGGTGATGTAGCCGGTCAGGTCCGGGACGGGATGGGTGATGTCACCGGCGGGCATGGTCAGCACGGGAAGCACGGTGACCGAACCCGGTGTGCCGCGAATTCGCCCGCAACGCTCGTACAGCGAGGCGAGGTCGCTGTAGAGGTAGCCCGGATAGGCCCGCCGGCCCGGCATCTCCCCGCGTGCGGCAGAGACCTCGCGGAGAGCCTCCGCGTAACTCGTCATGTCGGCGAGCACCACCAGCACGTGGTGGCCGAGTTCGAACGCGAGGTGTTCGGCGACGGTCAGCGCGATCCGCGGGGTGAGGATGCGTTCGATCACCGGATCACCTGCAGTGTTGAGCAGCAGCAGCAGCTCGCCGGCCGCGGAGCGTTCCTCGAGCGTCGCGCGCACGGCGTCTGCGTCAGCGTGCGTGAGCCCCATCGCGGCGAAGACGACGCTGAACGGTTCGTCGCCTGCCGTGGACTGGGCTGCGATCTGCGCGGCGAGCTCGAGGTGCGGCAGGCCGGCCACCGAGAAGATCGGCAGCTTCTGGCCGCGGACGAGCGTGGTGAGCGCATCGATGGCGGAGATGCCGGTGAGGACGGGTTCGGCCGGAGGGTCGCGGCGGGTCGGGTTGAGCGGGTTGCCGGCGACGGCGGCGGTCGCGGTTCCGGAGATCGGCGGGCCGCCGTCGATCGGCTCGCCGCGTCCGTTGCAGGTCCGGCCCAGCCAGCCCGGGCCGACCGGAATCCGCAGGGGATTGCCGGAGAACGTCACGCGGGTGCTGCTCGGCGCCAGCTCGTCGGTGCCCTCGAATACCTGCACTACGGCCAGGCCACGGTCGACCTCGAGAACGAGCCCGTGCCGAACGGCGGTATGAACGCCGTCCGCTGTCGTGCGGATGACTGCAGACTCATCCCAGCCGACGCCCGAAACGTCACCGACGACGAGCAGCGGTCCGCGTAGCTCGACCACATCGGAGTACTCGACGTTGAGAGTCGCTGGTGCGGTGGGGCTGACACGTGGGTGGGTCACGTCAGGCCTGCCAGGACGCCCAGCATCTGCTCGCGCCGCGCTCGGACACCGTCCACGCCGTCCGGGGGCGTTTCCCGCGCGGCGCGCACCAGCGGGGAGAAGTCGAGCTCCTCGATGGCGGCGGCGGTGGTTCCGCCGTCGACCAGCGCATCGCACGCGTCGATGACGGCGAGTACCGCGTCGATGAGCGCCGCCGTCTTTGCGGCCGAGCAGTGGGCGTCGTTCGGCGAGAGTGAGCTTTGCTGCAGCACGCCTTCGCGCAACACTCGGCCGGCGAGCAGCACGACGCGTTCATGGCCGGGCAGCGAGCTGGCGCCGACGAGTTCGGCGAGGTCTCCGAGACGGTCGGCCTCGGCCAACAGAGTTGTCACTCTGCCTCGGCGCCGTGCCCACTGCGGGTCCCCGTTGTGCGTGTACCAGATTCCGAGCTTGTCGGCGTCGCGGGAGAAAGACCCCGCCCAGCCGACAGCGGGGTAGTGCCGGGCGTAGGCGAGATCACGGTCCAGGCTCCACAGCCCACGCACAAAACGCTGGGTGTGCGCCGTGACCGGTTCGGTGGTGTCGCCGCCCGGCGGGGACACCGCGCCGATGATCGTGACGGATGCCTCAGCGCCCCCGAGCGTGACCACCCGTCCCGCGCGCTCGTAGAACGCGGCGAGCGCGGAGGGAAGCGCGGCGGGGTACCCCTCCTCGGCGGGCAACGCACCCGAACGCGAGGCGAACTCGCGCAATGCCTCCGCCCAACGGGAGATCGAGTCGGCGATGACCACGGTGTGATACCCCATGTCGCGGAAGTGCTCGGCGACGGTGACACCGGTGTAGATGCTGGTCTCACGCGCCATCATCGGCATGTTCGACGTGTTCGCGATGATCACGGTGCGCTCGGCGAGCCGTCGGCCGGTGCGGGGATCGCTGAGCTCGGCAAGCTCGGCCAGTACGTCGGCCATCTCGTTGCCGCGCTCACCACAGCCCACGTAGACGATGACGTCCGCTGTGCACCACTTGGCGATCTGCTGCAACAGCAGCGTCTTTCCGGTGCCGAACCCGCCGGGCACAGCGGCGCTGCTGCCGCGTGCCAACGGGAACACGGCATCGAGCACGCGCTGTCCGGTGAGCAGCGGCTCCTGAGCGTCGATGCGGTGGCGCACCGGGCGGGCTCGGCGCACCGGCCAGTCCGTGCCGAGGCGCACTGACGTGCCGCCGATGGTGGCCAATGTGTCCGATGGAAGGTACGTGCCGGGCTCAGCTAGCCCGTCGACACGACCGTTCAGCCCGGGTGGGACCAGGATGCGGTACTCGACGCAGCCCGCGTCGGGGAGCGTGCCCAACACGGTGCCCTCGGTCACCGTCGCGCCCATGGCGACGGAGGGTCGCCAGGTCCAGGTGGTGTTTCCGTCCCGCCGGTCGGCGTCGGGAACCAGCCAGGTGGGCGCTGAGCGGAGCGGACGAAGCAACCCGTCGAACACCCCGCCGAGCAACTCGGGTCCGAGGCGCGCCGACAGCGGCCGTCCGAGTGCGGCCGCCGGGTCACCGGCGGCGAGGCCACCGGTGTACTCATACGCTTGGACGGTGATCGTCGTTCCCCGGATCGCCACCACCTCACCGGGAAGGCCCTGCTCGCCAAGACCGACAAGCTCGGACATGGCGACATCAGTCAGTCCCTCGATCTCCACCAGGGGGCCACTCACCCGCACCACGCGGCCAGTGCGTCCGCGGGTGTGGGTTGCACTCAGCTCGCTGCCCATAGTGGCTCCAGATCGAGTTGGGCTAGGGCGCTGTCGACGAGTGTGTCGATGGAGGCGTCGACGCGGCGGCCGTCGGGCGTCTCGGCGACGATTCCGCCGTCCGGGTGTTCGCGGACGACGGCGTGCTCGCCGAGCCGGTCGCGGACGGCGGCCGTCAGGCGAGCCCGTCGTGACCGATCGTCGAGCAGCGCTCGAGCGGCGGTGCGCGCGCGTTGGCGCAGCTCGTCATACGCGGCGCGCTGCGCGGCGAGCAGAACACTGCGTGCAGCGCGCCGGGCACTGGCTGTCTCCACCGCAAGCAGTGCAGCGGCGTCCGCCTCGCCCTGCGCCCGGGCGTCGGTCAGCAGTTGCGCGGCATTGTTGCGTGCTGCGGCGAGGACCCGTTGGCCGTCCGCCTCGGCGGCCGCGCAGACCCGGTCGGCCTCGGCGTGGGCGCGGGCGATGAGCGCGGCCCGCAGGGGTTCCAGTGCGGCGCCATGCGGATCCTTGACCTCGTTCATGTCGGCAGGACCACCGTGAGCGGGGCCTGCGGTGCCGTTCGGTCGGCGCCAAGCGCATCGGCTGAGTCCCGGGTGAGGATCACGATGGCAACGGTGTCCGGCAGGGCGTGCCAGGCTTCGCGGGCCTGTTCGGCGTTGTCCGCGGCGTGCACGTCTGCGCCGGCGAGGGCGAAGCCGGCAACCTGGGGCTGTGCGCCGATCGCCGCGACCTCGCTCATCGGGTCACCGCGCTCGCGGCGTGAACGGATGCTGTTCGCATCATGCCTTGCCGATCAGGATCACGGACACGATCAGTCCATAGATCGCGATACCTTCGGCCAGCCCGACGATGACCATGGCCCGGCCGAAAAGCTCCGGCCGTTCGCTCATGGCGGCCAGGGCCGCCGA
>JADGOX010000271.1 GCA_017882745.1 Mycobacteriaceae bacterium
CCGAACGGTGCCGCTCCGTAGCCGGTTCCATTGCGCAACAAGCTGATCGCCTTCGGGCTCAAGCTGGCGGGCACTCCCGGCTCGGTCAGTCCCGGCACCTCCAGGTGACCCACCATCACGCCTGGCGCGAAACCCGCGGTGATCAGCTGCCGGAAGGGCACCAGGTCCCGCGTTTGCAGGGCTGCGAGGGGCGGGCTGCTGACCGTTCCCTTGTGCGAGTCGCCACTGGACGCGCCGTGTCCGGGGAAGTGTTTGAGCACCGGCAACACCCCGGCATCGCGTAGTCCCTGGGCGAAGGCGCCTGCGTAGAGGGTGGCTGTCGCAGGGTCAGCACTGAAGGAGCGGTCCCCGATGACGGTGTCGTCGGGCTGGCCAGAGACATCCGCATCCGGGGCGAAGTCAACAGTGACGCCGTATTTGAGCAGCTGCTGGCCGCGGGCGAACGCCGTGTCGTGAACCTGCTGAGGGGTCTTCCCGGCCGCCACCATCTCCCGCGCAGAGGGCATGCTTCCCGCCAGCGCGTCGATGCGCTGGACGCGGCCGCCCTCCTCGTCGACGGCCACCATCACTCCGAGTGGCGTACTGGAGCCCAGCCGTCCCAGCGCCCCGCTCGTCAGTAGTCCGTCGGCATCGCCGCCGATGAAGATCCCGCCGACCCCCTGCGCCACCACGTCGATGGCCTGGGCACTTCCCGCAGGGTCTACGCCGACCATCAGCAACTGGGCCAGCTGTTGACGCACCGGCAGGGCGGCCACGGTGAGGCACCCACCGGGCGTGGTGGGTACCGGCGCAGGGGCCACCGACGCGGTGGTGGCCGGCGCGCTCGGCTGCGGGACCGGCGTGGCGGTGGTTGCTGTGGGGAGAGCGGGCGAGGGGGCGACCGGGGGCAGAGCGGGAGCCGACGAGGGACTCCCACACGCAGCCATGGTCACCGTCAGTGCGACTGTCGCCGCAGCAGAAAGCAGACGCAACCGCAGCAACCCGGTCTCAGCAGGATGACCACCCGTGTCCACGTGATCGCCCCCTTTGCCTGTTCCCGACCCCCTATTTTCGCACGAACTGCGCCGACCTCAGCTCCCGAAGCGGCTCACACCGCTGAGCTCCTGCCGGGACAACAGCCCCTGGTGCACCAGCAGGTCCAGGTGCGCGCTCGTCTCGCCGACCGCGAGGATCTGATTGAACGCGTCCAGCTCGGCGTAGGTGCGCCCGTGCCTCGTCCACAGAAGGGCCTTCGCCACCTCTGCGACCGTGCACCCCTGGGTGACGGCGGCCTGGGTGTCGGCGAGGCGGGTGTCGTGGTGAATGAGCAACTCGTCGATGCGCTTGTGCGCACTGTCGGTGACCTCGCCGTGCGCGGGGAGCAGCATGCGGTCGGGCATTCCTCGGACCACGCGCAGCGAGTCAAGGTAGTCACCCAGGGCCAAGCGGGGCGGTCCCGGCTCGACCGCGATCGAGGGAGTGATGGTGGGCAGGACGTGGTCACCGGCAAACAACAGGTCGGCGGCGTCGTCGACGAAGACCACGTGTCCACGGGTGTGCCCGGGGGTAGGCACGGAATCCAGGGTTCTGCAGTTCAGCACCACCGAGTCGCCGGCCTCCAGCCAGTCATCCGGCGCCTCCCACGGACCGCCGTTGGCGCCAGCCGGAGCATTGCGCATCAGCGCGGCAAGGTCGTCCGCGCCACAGCGCTCCATGCGCTCCGCGTTCCTGCCCGTGAGCTGATCCTGCTCGTTGAGCAGGAGGTCCATCGAGGGCTTCTCGCCGATGCCCAACGCCACAGTGGACCCCACCCGTTCACGGATGGTGACCGCCTGTGTGTAGTGGTCCCGATGAATGTGGGTGACCAGGATGCGCGTGATGTCCGCGAGTCCCGCCCCCAGCGTCGCCAGTCCGCGCTCCAGCGCGTCCAAGGACTCGACGATCGCCCAGCCGGAGTCGACGAGCACCAGAGAGTCTCCGTCAGAGATGACGTAGACGTTGACCGCGCGCAGGCCGTCGTTGGGCAGAGGCAGCGGAATGCGGTGCACACCGGGCGCAACCGGGTACACACCGGGAGTGGTCCAGTCCGTCATTCTTCGCAGTGTGGCACGGCGCAATCTCGCATCAACTAGCTGGTGGCGAGAAACTCCACTTCGCTGATGGCGGTCGTGTCCACCGGACCCTGCGACACACCTCGCTTATTGGGCGCAGCCACCCCTTTGGCGGTCTTCGCGATCACCAGGCGGACCTTGGTTGTGGTGACGTCCACCGGAGTACGGAACATCCCCCGCGCGCCGTTCGGATCGACCGCCATCGACGAGCCGTCGAACTCCCACCTGGCCCGGAGAATCGTCCGGCCTTGGGTGAAGCGGTCCGTGCCGTCGACCGGATCGACCTTGTCGTATCCCGGGACGAGTCCGAGGGAACGGAGGTGGACCGGGCCGGGAAACACGAACTCCAGCGTCACTCCCTCGGCGGCGCCGTCACAGCGCCAGGCCGTGTTGTTGTCCCCGTCGAAGGCGTTCGAGACGTCATAGCGCTGCACCGCACCGGAGCTGTCCTGTGCTGGGCGGGCAACGCACGTCGCCTTGCCCGTGGAGGGTTGGACGGCGGCCGCGGGACCGCCGGCGGCAGTGGTGGTGGCGCCGGCGGCAGTGGGACCAGCAGCGGCGGGCCGTGGACTGGAGTCAGCCGCACTCTGTGGGCTGGTCGAGAACCAGCTCACCAGGAAGAGGCTCGTGACAGCCACAACGACAACCAGCCCCAGAGCACTGAGTGCCACCCAGACACCCTTGCGCGAGCTCCGACGCCCACTCCGATTCGGCGGCGCACTCGGGGTGTTCCGGTCTTCCGAGGGATCCCACGCCACCGTCTGCGACCGAGCGGGCGCCCGCAGATGTGGAGGACACGACGGATTGTCGGAGATGACCTGGCGGAGGTGCGGAGCCATCTCCCAGAGCCGCTCAAGCGCCTCCGGGTAGGTTGCCGGATCGGCCGCCATCTCATACTGCATGCGCGCCACTGACTGGCCTGCTGTCTCGTACTGCACCTACACAGTGTGCCTTGCCCTGTCCGGGAGCGTCGTGCCTTGCCGTATCCGCGAGCGTGCGCGAGGATTTCCCTGACCGAACTCACCTCACTAGGGATGTCCGCCATGCGCAGTGACCTGTTCGCACCCGCCCACACCGAAGCGACCGGCGCAGGCATGCAGCTGCAGGGCAGCAAGATGTGCAAGATCGCCCTCAGCGGGGAGGTGATGGTCCGCTCCGGGTCCATGGTTGCCTACCAGGGCGACATGAAGTTCGAGGCACTCGGAGCCGGCGGCATCGGCAACGTCATCAAGCAGAAGCTGACCGGTGAAGGCGTTCCGCTGATGAAGGTCTCCGGCAACGGCGATCTGTTCCTGGCCAACGCTGCCGCCGACGTCCACCTCATCGACCTCGACGGCAACGACGGTCTCACCATCAACGGCGCCAACGTGCTGGCCTTCGAACCGTCGCTGCAGTACAAGATCCAGCGGGTGCAAGGAGCGGCCATGGCCGGCGGCGCCGGGCTGTTCAACTGCGTGTTCACCGGGCAGGGCCGCATCGCCATCACCACCAAGGGCACCCCGGTGGTGCTCAACGTCGACAGACCCACCTACGCCGATCCGCAGGCTGCGGTCGCGTGGTCGGCCGGCCTGCAGACCGGCGTTCAGAGCAACGACCAGCTCAATCTCGGCACACTGATGGGCCGCAGTACGGGCGAGCGGTTCACGCTCAGTTTCTCGGGCCAGGGCTTCGTGGTGGTGCAGCCCTCAGAGGAGCCGCCCGGCGGCGTCATCGGCGGAACCGGCGGCGGGCAGCAGTCCGGGATGGGCGGAGCGCTCGGGGGCCTCCTCGGGCGGTAGACGCCGAGTCGGCATAGAGGGAAGGACAGTCCCCGCAATCGTGGCGGCCCTCGCGTAGTGCGCCATGCTCCGCTGCAACATGTGGTCCCAGGTCATCTCAGGCACCGTGCTGGCGTTGTGCTCCCGGATGGTGCGCAGCTGCGTCGGCGACGTGAGCAGCTTGGCCGTCACCGTGGCCATCTCGGCGTCGGAATCGACCAGGAATCCCTCGACGCCGTGGCGGACGAACTCGCGGACGCCCCCGCAGGACATCGCGATGACAGGCAGCCCCGCGCTGCGCGCCTCCAAGGCGGCGATTCCGAAGGACTCGAGCTTCGCCGGCGCGAGGTACACGTCGGCTGTGCGGTAGATGTCCCGGATCTGTTCCCTGCTGCAGTTGCCCGGCAGGCTCACCCAACGGTCCATGCCCCTGCTCCGCAGGGCGCGTTCCATGTCCGCGCGTCGGGGACCCTCCCCCATGATGATCGCCCGAACGCGGACGTGCGCCGGCACCTGCCTGCGGATGGCGGCGAGGGTGCGTAGCAGCGGCATCGGGCGTTTGCGCTGGGCGAGGCGCATGACACTGACGATCGTGAGCTCATCAGGGTTGGTGGGGTAGGCGGGCAGGGTCCACGCGTCGGCGTCCACCCCGTTGCCCAGCACGGCCACCTCCTGACCGGACACCATGTAGCGCAGCGGCTTGGCCGCCACCTGGCTGACCGCCGTCCAGCGCACCTTCCACCGGGTCCACCCGGCCGTCGTGCCCACCGCCCGCAGGAGCACCCCCGGAGGCGGCACCGAATGCATGGTGAGCACCGTGGGCAGGCCCGCCGCTGAGGCGAGCGCCCCAGCGTTCCACACGAGAGGTGACAGCAGCGAAGCGTGCGCATGCACGACGTCGAACTGTCCGTCAGTCAGCAGACGCCCCAGGGCCAAGCGCATGCTCACCCCCGGTACACCGTCGACGAGGCCAGGGACACGGTGCACGGTGGGGCCGTCGGGATCCTCGCCAGCAGCGCCTGGTGCCGTGCGCGTGATGACCTGGACGTCGTGACCGGCTTTGCGCTGCTGCAGGGCGAGGTCGTGGACCTGCATCTCGATCCCACCCATGCGGGGCAGGTAGCAATCGGTGACGTGGGCGATCCTCACGTCGCGGTCACCAGCGCAGTTGCGCGGCGGCGGCGCGACTGCTGCACCAGCCAGGCCGCGATTCCGATACCACCGACGGGTATCTCCAGCAGGAAGGTGAAACCCCGGTAGAGCAGCACCGCGGCGGCAACCTGCACCGGTTCACCACCGAGGCCGATCAGCATCCCGGCGCAGGCGGTCTCGGCGAAACCGGCGCCGTTGGGAGTGATCGGGACCAAAGTCAGCAGCCGCTCGACGGCGAAGCCCGCAGCGACGGCAGCGACAGGCACGTCCGCCCCGAGCAGGTGCAGGCAGGTCCCGAGCAGCAAGGCCTGCAACAGGAGATAGCCGCCAACGGCAACGCTCATCTGCAACCAGCGAGCGTGGATCACCTGAATGGCGGCCACCCGCAACTGGGGCAGGCTCTCCGCCAACGCGGAGCGACGCGGCGAGC
Organism: Mycobacteriaceae bacterium; assembly: GCA_017882745.1. Classification (GTDB taxonomy): domain Bacteria; phylum Actinomycetota; class Actinomycetes; order Mycobacteriales; family Mycobacteriaceae; genus X156. The sequence goes on from JADGOX010000271.1 coordinate 5,430, forward strand.
GCACCGCGCGCATGACGAGACCGACAACAACATCCGTCAGTGCGCCGCAACTGCGGGCCACGGCGTCACTCGTCAATGCGGACACCAGCGCGAGCAGCACCACGGCCAGCACGGCCACGGCGGTGCGTACCGCGGAGACCATCGGCCCCGAGGTGAGCGTTCCGCTCACCAGCAGCCAGGCAAGCACGCCACCGGCCACGACGAGCTTGCCCAGCCAGTCCCAGAGGTTGCTCACCGCAGTGAAGGTGGCGAAGTTGGACTTGGTGAACCGCCACGAGCGGGCCATCGCGAAGTTCATCCCCACCCCGGCGGCGCCGCCGAAGGGCGCCACGTTCGCTACCGCACTGCCGGTGAGGTTGAGCATCAGTGCCTGGCGATGGGTGAGACCGGGCAGCGCGGCTGTGAGTACCCAGGCGTAGGACCAGAGACCGGCGAACCAGAGGGCGGTGAGCAGGACCAGACCGTTGAGGGGAACCTGGCTGAGGACCGTGCCGACGGGGTTCCATGACGTGCCCAGCACCTTCGGCAACACCATCAGCAAACCCACCACTGTGGCCACGGCAGCCACCGAGGCGAACTTCCGCGGTCCGAACCAACCACGGCGTGGCGCGACGGTGCCTGCAGCCTCGCCAATGTCGGCAGTCATGTGCGTCCTGTGTCCTCGCGTGGGGCTCGTCTGTGTCCTGGTGTCCGAAACGTCTACACAATGTAGTCAACAATTCGCTGTGAATGTGCTGAGAGTCAGTTGCGACTGTCCGGGCTGCAATGCTGTGTACGTGGCGTTCACCCTTGTCTCCTTCCATGCGCATCCCGACGACGAGGTCTTGCTCACCGGAGGAACCCTGGCAAGAGCGGCCGCAGAGGGCCATCGGGTGGTGCTGGTGGTGGCCACGAACGGAGAGGCCGGGCTCGCCGCGTCGGGTCTGCGTGCGGACGGCGGGCTGGGCGGGCGCCGGGTGGCTGAGCTGGAACGTTCAGCGGCGGCCCTGGGTTGCGCGCGCCTGGTGCTGCTCGGTTACCGCGACTCCGGTTGGCAGGACAGCGCACGCCCGGGCGGGTTCAGCACCGTGGCCGTCTCCGAGGCCGCCGGGCAACTGGCCCGGGTGCTGACCCAGGAGAGGGCAGACGCCCTGACCACCTATGACCCGGCCGGCGGCTACGGCCACCCCGACCACGTCCAGGTCCACCGCGTCGGAGCGGCCGCCGCCAAGCTTGTCGGTACCCCGCTGGTGCTCGAGGCGACTCTCGACCGAGCACTGATCCAACGCGCTGTGCGGGTGGTGCAGGCCATCCCCTACGTGCTGCCCGAGGTGCGCGCATCGGCCTTCGACGAGGCCTACAGCGAGTTCGTCACCCACCGGGTGGATGTGCGCGCGCACATCGACGCCAAACGTGCGGCGATGGCCGCGCATGCCAGCCAGGCAACCGCCGACACCTCCCAGCGCACCTTGGCCCTGCTGCTGCGCCTGCCCGGCCCGATCTTCCGGCAGGTCCTCGGGCGGGAGTGGTTCGTCGAGCCCGGGCGGGCACCGGGGGATCGACTGGACGACATCTTCGCGAGCCTGCGGTGAATGATGTGGTGGAGTAGGACGATTATCCGCATCCGCCAGTCGGAGGAGACCTGCGATGACCACACCCGAGTCCGACCTCGTACTCATTGCCTATGACGGCTCCGACAATGCCAAGCAGGCCATCACCTACACCGCCCGCTTCCTGCGTTCCTCCCGCGTCGCGGTGGTCAGCGTGTGGGCGCCGCTCGCGATCCAGACCGCCCAGCTGTCGACGATGTGGGGCGGGATGACGACGGCCGGCTGGTCAGCCGACGAGGGCGCTGCCGACCGCTGGGCGGAGGACGAGGC
>JADGOX010000272.1 GCA_017882745.1 Mycobacteriaceae bacterium
CTTCTCGAGGAGGACCGTCAATGAAAAGAACTCGGGCAGTGAGTCTCACTGCTCTGGCCGCGGCAGCAGCACTCGTGCTCGCCGCCTGCGGCAGCAGCAGCGACACCTCGTCGTCGAGTAGCGCGACGTCTGCGTCGTCGGCCAATGCCGGCGGAACCGAGACCGCTGAGAGCGGCAGTGGCGGATCGGGCGCCGAGGGTGGCACCATCACCTACGCCCAGGAACAGGAGTGGTATTCCTACAACAACGGCACGTCCGCCGCCAACGCGACCGCCAATTCGGTGGTGCTCAACCAGGTGCAGCGTGGCTTCTCGTACGTTGACAACAAGGGGGTCCTGACGCGTGACACCGACTTCGGTACCTTCGAGAAGACCTCAGACAGTCCCTTGACCGTCAAGTACACGTTCAACGACAAGGCGGTGTGGTCGGACGGTACGCCGATCGATTGCGCCGACTTCCTGCTCGGGTGGGCGTCCGGTTCGGGCTACTACAACGCGGATGGCACGACCAACGCCAGCGGTCCGCCGCCCGCAGGTGCGAAGGATCTGTTCGACACCGCGGGCACCACAGGGCTCGACCAGACCGAGAAGCCGACCTGTGCCGATGGCGACAAGTCGGTGACCCTCGTCTACAAGACTCCGTTCGTCGACTGGCAGGCGGCGATCGCGACATCGGCCGGTGCGCCGCTGGTACCGGCCCACGTGGCCGCGACGCAGGCCGGCACCGACTCGGCCGGTCTGATCAAGGCCATCGAGACCGACGATGCCGCAACGCTGACCAAGGTCGCCGATTTCTGGAACACGGGTTGGGTGCTGGACAAGGCCAAGGGACTCCCCGACGCCTCGCTGATCCCCTCGTCGGGCCCGTTCATCATCTCGGCCTGGGATCCAGGTCAATCGGTCACCCTGAAGAAGAACGACAAGTGGTGGGGGGCGCCGGCCAAGGCCGACACCGTCGTCATCCGGTTCATCTCCCAGAACCAGCAGGTCTCGGCGTTGTCCTCCGGTGAGGTCGATGTCATCGAGCCGCAGCCGAACCCGGACACCAACTCCGCGCTCGCGGCGCTGGGCGATTCGGTCAAGGCGGACTTAGGCTCGCAGTTCAGCTACGAGCACATGGACCTGAATGTCAAGACCGCCTTCGCCAACGAGAAGCTCCGGGAGGCTTTGTTCAAGTGCGCGCCGCGGCAGCAGATCGTCGACAACCTGATCGTGCCGTCGAACCCGAACGCCCAGCTGCTCAACTCGCTGATGCTGATGGACTTCCAGCCCAACTACGACAAGATCGCCGCGGACTCCGGTTTCGCGAATTACGCGGAGCCGGACATCGAAGGCGCCAAGGCGGCATTCGCCGCCTCCGGCGAGGCCCAGGGCAAGACCATCCGGGTGATCCACATCGATCCGAACCCTCGGCGCACGAACGAGGTGGCGCTGCTCAAGGCCAACTGCGACCCGGTCGGGTTCAACATCCAGGACACCCCGCTGTCCAGCGACAAGTTCGGTCCGCAGCGCGACGCGGGCGACTACGACATTGCCCTGTTCGCGTGGTTTGGCTCGGGGCTGTTGGGTTCGCTCGCTCCGCAGTACCTCTCGACCGGTCCGTCCAACACCTCGGGCTGGAACGATCCGCAGATAGACGAGGCGCTGAACTCGCTCAACACGCTGACCGACCCGGACGCAGCGCTTCCGCTGCTCACCACGGTCGACCAGCGGCTGGCGGCGAACTACTACTCCTTCCCCATCTTCACCTTCCCCGGTGTGGTGGCAATGAAGTCGAACATCACCGGGCCGGTGCTCAACACGACCCAGACCCAGGCCACCTGGAACATGCAGGACTGGGCTCGTACCGGCTGATCTGGCCGTAATTGCACTACCCGGGGGCCGGTATCACACTGATGCCAGCCCCCACGGTGGGCGCGTCGGGACGCCGCATCCCGACGCGTCGACCCGGACGGCTGACGGCCGGCGAACTGCCGGCCGCACCGCGGAACCGCGACAGAGGGTCGGAGGTGCGATGGCTCCGTTCATTGTTCGGCGGCTGTTCATTTCGTTCTTCGTGCTGCTGGGCGCGACTTTCCTGGTCTATCTGCTGGTTGCCAGCGCGGGAGACCCGCGGTCAGCGCTGTACGAATCGAGCGCGCCCGGTAAGCAACAAAGAATTGACGCGATGACGCGGAATCTCAGCCTGGACGTCCCGATCATCCCGCGGTACTTCGCATGGCTGAAAGGTGCACTCGGCTGCTTTGTCGGGTCGTGCAATCTCGGCAATACGGCAAGCGGTGCCCCAGTCAGCGGCCAACTCTCGACCGCTGTCGGAGCGACGCTCCGGCTGGTGCTGTTCGCCACCGTCATAGCTGTCGTTCTCGGTGTGGCGGTCGGTTTGATCACTGCACTGCGGCAGTACTCGGGCCTTGACTACACGGTCACCTTCGTGGCATTCCTGTTCTTCTCATTGCCGGTCTTTTGGATCGCGGTGCTGATGAAGCAGTTCCTGGCGATCAAGCTCAATGACTGGCTCAAGTCACCCAGCATTCCTGCCTGGGTCATCTTGGTGGCCGCCATTGTGGTCGGTCTGATCGGCTGGGCGGTGGTCGGTGGGAGTCGACAGCGCAGGCTGTACGGACTTCTCGGTGCCGGCGCGGCCACGGCGGTGGTCCTGATCTACCTCAATTTCACCGACTGGTTCGCAGTGCCGACTCTCGGCCCGGTCGCCATGATTGTTCTGTCGGGCCTCACCGCGTTGGCGGCAACCGCTCTGCTCGCCGGATTCCGGACCATGACGGTGCTGTACGCGGCGTTGGCCACCGCGGTGGTCGGGGTCATCTCGTACTTCGCGCTGGATTCTCTGCTGGCCGACCCGTCAACGTTGCTGATCTTGGCGCTGCTGGTTCTTGCCCTGGCCATAGGTGCGGGGATCGGTGCGGCGATGGGTGGGCTGTTCCGGTCTCAGGCGATCAAGGTGTGCATGCTGACCGCGTTCGGTTGTAGCGGGCTGGTTTTCATTTCCCACCTGCTGGACGCCTACCCCGCCTACTCGGCTGAGGTCAACGGCGTGGTGATTGCGACGATCGGCGCGAGCACACCGAATTTCGAGGGAACGTTCTGGGAGGTCACGCTCGACCAGCTGGCTCACCTCATCCTGCCAACGATTGCCATCGTACTGATCTCCTTCGCGTCGTACACCCGTTACACCCGCGCCTCGATGCTCGAAGTGATGAACGCCGACTACATCCGCACCGCGCGGGCGAAGGGACTGACCGAACGAACCGTGGTGGTGCGGCACGGATTCCGCAATGCATTGATCCCGATCACCACACTGATGGCGATCGATCTCGGTGGTCTCATCGGCGGCGCCATCATCACGGAGACGGTTTTCGGGTGGTCTGGAATGGGGAAGTTCTTCAACGACTCCCTCAAGATCCCAGACCCCAATGCTGTGATGGGTTTCTTCCTCATCACCGGCACCGCGATCGTGATCTTCAACATGCTGGCCGACATCACTTACGGCTTCCTCGACCCCAGGATCCGGTTGTCATGAGCACAGACGAGAAAATCGAGCCGCCCTCGATCAACGACGCCAAGGCCACCGCCGCCACCCAGGGCATGAGCATCGTGGCCCGCACCCAGGCCCAACTGGTCCGTCGCCGATTCTTCCGACACCGCGGCGCCATGATCGCGATGGCCGTGCTCATCCTGGTGATCCTGCTGGCCTTCACGTCGATCGGATTTGCCGGAATTCCGGGTTGGTGGATCTGGAACTACTACACGCCGGGCAAGGTCGTCAACCGCGGAGCCCCGACGCTGAGCCTGTGGCCGACGTTCCTTGGCGGTGATGGCTTTGCCATCGGGTTGCACCCGTTCGGTCAGGACGACCTTGGCCGGGACTACTTCGCGTTGACCATGCGCGGCGCGCAGATCTCGATCACCATCGCGTTCGTCGTCGGCGTCGTCGGCACGGTGATCGGCGTGACGATCGGTGCGCTGGCCGGCTTCTACCGGGGTTGGGTCGAAGCGACGCTGATGCGGTTCACCGACGTCATGATCACCATCCCGCTGCTCGTGATCGCCGCTGTGCTCGGTCAGAAGGTCGCCGGTGGTGGACCGTTGCTGTTGGCCTTCGTGATCGGGCTGGTGACCTGGACCGGCTTGGCCAGATTGATCCGTGGCGAGTTTCTCTCCCTCCGGGAGAAGGAATTCGTCGAGGCGGCCCGCGCGCTGGGAGCCAAGCCCAACCGCATCATCTTCCGGCACATCTTGCCGAACACCGTCGGGGTGATCACGGTGGCCGCCACGCTGGCGGTGGCCAGTGCCATCCTGCTCGAAACAGCGCTGTCGTACCTCGGTTTCGGTGTTCGCGCCCCGGATACCTCGCTGGGCCTGCTGGTCTCGACATACCAGAATGCCTTCGTGACCCGGCCGTGGTTGTTCTGGTGGCCCGGCCTGTTCATCATCACGATCGCGTTGTGTGTCAACTTCATCGGTGACGGATTGCGCGATGCGTTCGATCCTCGGCAGAACCGGGTGCGTGCCTGATGACCGTTCCTCCCACCACTCCGCCCGACGATGTGGGCGGGGGCAGCATTTACGGCCCCGCCCGTGAAGTGAGCGACCTGTTCGACGTCGTCGAGCAGTCGCAGGGCGCCGAGCTGTTCAAGCCGCACCTGTCCAGCATCGGCGATGTCGAGGTGCTCAGGGTTGAGGATCTGACTGTCGGGTTTCCGACCGAGGACGGCCTGGTCCGCGCGGTGCGCGGCGTCTCGTACACCTTGCACGAGCGTGAGGTGCTCGGCATCGTCGGCGAATCCGGCTCGGGCAAGTCGGTGTCCTCGATGGCGGTGATGGGCCTGCTGCCCAAGAGCGCGCGGATCACCGGGAAGATCTCGTTCCGCGGGCAGAGCGTGCTGGACATGACCAAGTCGGCGCAACGGTCGCTGCGCGGGCGGAAGATCGCGATGATCTTCCAGGACCCGATGACGGCGATGAACCCCGTCTACACCATTGGCAGCCAGCTCGCCGAGGCGGTGCTCTCCCACGAGGTGATGCCGAAGAAGGCGGCAATGGCCCGCGCCGAGGAGATGCTCGCGTTGGTCGGCATCCCGCAGCCGAAGGCCCGGCTGAGTTCCTACCCGCACGAATTCTCCGGCGGCATGCGGCAGCGCGCGATGATCGCGATGGCGGTGATCAACAATCCGGACGTGATCATCGCCGACGAGCCGACAACGGCGCTGGACGTCACCGTGCAGGCACAGATCCTGGAGAAGCTGATCGAGGTCAAGGACGCGTTCAACGCGGCCATCGTGCTGATCACCCACGACCTCGGCGTGGTGGCCGGCATGGCGCACCGCACCCTGGTGATGTACGCGGGCAGGCCGGTGGAGCTGGGCAACACCGATGACGTCTTCTACCGGCCACGGATGCCTTACACCGCAGGCCTGCTCGGCTCCATTCCGTCCAGCGGCGATACCGGCAGGCTGCGCCCGATCAGCGGGGCGCCGCCCTCGCTGATCAACCTGCCGGACGGCTGCCCGTTCTCGCCGCGCTGCCCGCTGGCCACCGATATCTGCCGGACGTCAGAACCGGAACTGGTCCCGACCGACGCCCCGGATCACCTGGCCGCTTGCCATCACTGGGACGCGTTGGCCGCCGCGCCGGACCCGACAGCGTTCTTCCGCACCGAGAGCGAGGCCCGCCAGTGAGCGCGCCACCAGCGGCCGCGGCGGCCGAGTCGGACTACAGTCACCTGCTGGACGTCACGGACCTGGTGATGGAGTTCCCGGTCAAGGGCGGCGGGGTTTTCCGCAAGGTGATCGGCAAGGTGCAGGCCGTCTCCGGTGTCACCATGCACCTGGATCCGGGCGAGACACTGGGTGTGGTGGGCGAATCCGGCTGCGGGAAGTCCACCACCGGTCGCGCCATCTTGCAGTTGCACAAGCCGACCAGCGGCTCGGTGAGGCTCCGTGGCAAGGAGCTCACCACCATGTCCAATGAGGACCTGCGCGGTGTGCGGCGCAACCTACAGATCGTCTTCCAGGATCCCTACGCGTCGCTGAACCCGAAGATGCCGGTGAACGACATCATCGGAGAGGCGCTGAAGATCCACGGGCTATGGGAGAAGAACGGCCTTGACCGGGTAGCGCAACTGC
>JADGOX010000273.1 GCA_017882745.1 Mycobacteriaceae bacterium
CCGGCACCGACGGGGTGTGAGCGGCATGCTCGTTGAGCTGGCGAACGGTGGCGTCGAGTGCGTCGAGGACCCGGGCAGCGTCACGGTCGGCGTGGGCAAGCGGAGACAGCCGCGCCGCCAGCGCGTCGTCGAGAGCGCCCGCATGCAGGTCAGCAAGCAGATCGAGCGAGTACGGAGGATCCAGCAACGAACGCCAGGCATCGGCCTGCGGTTTGTGCTGGTCCGTCATCTGCCCTCCTGTCCGGCGTAGGTGTTCGCTGGTGTGACGCACGGCGGGACGGAATGGTTCCCGTTGCGGCCAGTTTCACCCGCGAGTTCCACATCGTCCGTCCGCAAGTGCCCGAGGATCACCGCCAGCTTGGTTCTGCCTCGTGCACACCGGCTCTTGATCGTGCCCTCGGCCACTCCGAGTGCATGCGCCGCGTCAACCACCGAGTAACCCTCGATGTCGACGGCCACCACTGCGGCGCGCTGCTCGGCGGGTATCTGCAACAGTGCCTGGTGCACCAAGATGTGCAGTTCTCGGTCGGCCATGGCGTCACCGGGTGCGGCAGGTTCCTCATGCCCGTCCTCGGCCAGAGTCACGACGGGCTGGGCCTGGCGCCTGCGCATTCGGTCCAGGCAGGCGTTGACCACTATTCGGTGCAGCCAGGTGGTGACGGCGGATTCGGCGCGGAAGCTGGCTGCGGCACGGTGGGCTGAGAGGAAGGCGTCCTGCAGAGCGTCGGCGGCTTCGTCGGGATCGCGCGTGGTGCGCAGCGCGACTGCCCACATGCGATCGCGGTGCCTTCGGACGAGCTCTGCGAACGCGTAGGGATCGCCGACGGCATGGGCGCGCACCAACTCCACATCCGAGCTGTGCTGACCGGTAGTGCTGCGCCCCCCTGCGTCCCCCACCGTTCGGTCAACCCGCTCGCTGGAAGGTCAGCTCGTTGATCTTGCTGGTGAACGACCCTGTGGACCCGCTGAGCCGCGTGACCCACACCAGGACGTACTTCGATGGCGGCACGTCCGAGAGAGTGATGTCGGTGTGCCCGGCCTTGAGCTGTGCCGTATTGAGCAGCCTGGTGTCGGCCAGTGTGGGGTTTGCGGTCGACGAGGACCTGATCTCCACGACGGTGCCGTCGCTGGGCGAGTCGACGCCCACCGAGCTCAGCTTGGCCGTGTCCGGGAAGGTCACCAGCAGACCCACACCGCTCTTGAACTTGGGGAATTGGGCGCGGTACCGGTCTGTTGCCCAGAAGGTGACCGGATTGCCATCAATGGCCTTGCCGGCGTCGCCGACGTTGTCCAGGGTCCCATCGGGCGAGAACACGGTGGCCCTGCTGGGGATCACTGGGCCTGACCCTTGTTGTGTGGGCGGCGCGGTGGTGGCCGAGGTGACACTCCCCGTCGCCGAGGAGCTTCCGGGCACGCTCAGGCTGGGCAGCGGTGCGTCTTTGCCGCCCAGCGCAGAAACCACCTGGTTGGCGATGAAGGCGATGACCAGAACGGCGGCCAGAGCCAGCACCCCCATGGCGACGAGCACCTTCCGCGAGCGTCGCGCGGTCTTGGGGCTGTTCTGCAGGGCCGGGGCGGTGCCGAAGCGGTCAGTCTGCGGCGCCGCAGCCGAGTCCGAGGACGGAACGTCGTAGTCCAGCGGTGACTGGTCGAAGAGCTCGGTGGTGCGGCTCGAGTCCTCAACGGATGACTCGCTGTAGGGAGGTATGAAGTCGGTGTGCTGGTCCAGCACTGCGGCCTGGTCGAGCACGGTCTGCACGGCGGCGGCGGTGCGGATGCCACTCTCCGGCTGTAGCGCACGTTCCGTGACGGCGGAAATCTCGAAGGGCACGCCCGCGCGAAGTACCCGCGCAGGCGTGACCGAACCGTCCGGGCGCCGTTCGGCGACCGGCATGCCCTCGGCTGTGCCTGCCGGGGTGCCGGTAGGCACAGCCAGCGGCCAGCTGTTGGTGATCAGGGCGTACAGGATCGCGCCGAGGCCCTGAACGTCGGCTTGGCGGTCGGTGCCCGCGGGAACGCCGGGAAAGGCGAGAACGGCGTTGCCCTCTGCGCTGATCCGGATTCGGTCGGGGTGATCCAGGCCGAGCACCGCGCCGTAGCGGTGTGCGGCCTCGGCGGCACCGGCAAGCGCGCGTACGGCGCGGGCGGCACCCACCGGCGGCGGGTTGGTGGCGGCAACGTCCTTGAGCGAGCGGCCGTTGGTCCATTCGGCCACCACGATGCCGCCTGAGCTGCCGCGGACCACGTCCAGCACCCGCGCCAGACCAGGTGAGTCGATCCGGCCGAGGCGCAGGGTACGGGTGAGAACTGTTTGCGGACCTTCTGGCTCGGTTGTGCCGTGCTGGCGCTGCGCGGGGCCCGTCTGGTCGGCATCGACGAAGGTCAGCGCGACATCACGCTCGAGCACGGTGTCGCGGGCCTGCCAGAACCGGAGCAGACCGGATCCGCCGTGAGCGACGAGCAGTCGGTAGCGGCCGCCGGCGACCGCTGCCCCGGGGACGAGGCGCGGTCCACGGACCATCGGTCGCGGCCCAGGCGCGCTCGGCCGTATTGGTCCCGTGTTCCCGGGCACCGCCCCACCTCCACCTCGACTGTTGTACCGGCTCGCCATTTCCGGGTAAGGGTACGGGAACGCGGCTGCGGGTATCCGCGGCAGAAGTGTTGTCTGCTCGAACATGGATGGGTCCAGCTCGGTTTCGGCCAGTTCGTTCGGACCTAGCAATGGTTTTCGCGCCCGTCGCGCTGCAGAGGTGAAGCGACTTGGCAGGCGGTTCGCGACGGCGTCGACGATGCCGGCAATCTCCGGCAGCTTGAAGACCACAAGCAGCCCGTAGCCGATGCCGAGCACGATGATCGTGTGCACGGTCATGGCTGCGACGGAGCCGGCAAGGACGCCGAACACGCGCTCCAAGCTGTTCAGCGGCAGCGCAAGTCCGACCAGCGCATCCATCGCGACGGCGATGAGACTCGCGGCCAGCACCGTGACGAGGGTCCGCACCAGCGCCTTGGTGTCGAGCCGGCCCAGCTGACGACGCAGCAGCAGTTGCCCGGCAACAGCACCCACGGTGAAGCCCACCCCATTGGTGAAAGCCAACCACCCGACGACCTGGTCGTCATGCAGCCCCGGCGGTATCCAGAGCATGAGGGGGATGCGCACCGCGACCGTCAAGGCCATGAGGTACGTGGGTATCCACGGCTGCTGTTTGGCGTAGAACACCCGCAGCTGGATCAACCCGATGGCGAAGGGAATCAGGCCGAACGCCGACACCGCCACCGTGGTGCCGAGTCGGCCGGCATTGTCCACCGCAGAGGCGGTGCCGCGCAGGGAGAAGAGCGCGATTCCGAGGGTGGTCCCGTGCACGGTGAACAATGCGACGATGGGCAGCAGTCCCACGGTGGACAGCCGTGACGCCAGCGACAGGTCAGCGACGACGGCGGGCGTGTCGTCGGCGGCCGCGGAGCGGCTCATGCGCGGCATGATTGCTGTGATGAGCGAGACCCCGAGCACGCCGTAGGGCACCTGGAGCAGCAGCCAGGCATTGGCGAAGAGCACCGGCCCGCTCTGGTCGTACTGCGAGGCCACCCTGGTCGTGATGATGAAACCCACCTGGCTCACCAGCACGTAGCTCAGCACTGCTATCCCCATGCCGCCGAAGTTCTTCAGCCTGGCGTCGATGCCCCACTTGGGCCGCAGATCCACGCCCAACTCGCGCAACGGGGGGACCAGGTACGCCGCCTGGGCGACGATGCCCAGCGTGGTGCCGATGCCGAGGACGAGCAGCTTCGGGTTGGCGAGCGAGACTTCGAGATCGCCCGGGACAAGGAAGTACACAACGATGACCGCCAGCGTGACCACGTTGTTGAGGACCGGCGCCCAGGCCACCTTCCCGAACATTCCACGGGTGTTCAGGATCGCACCGAACAGCGCGCCAAGCCCGTAGAACAGGATCTGCGGGAGTAGCAAGAAGGCGAACAGCGTGGCCAGCTTCGTGTCCACCTGGCCGTCGGCATCGATGAACAAACGGATCAGCTGCGGGGCACCGACCATCGCGATCACCGTGGCGATGAACAACACCAGCCCAGCCACGGTCAGCAACCGTCTGGTGAACTCGACGCCGCCGTCCGGGTCCTCCCGTTCGGCGCGCACGAGCACGGGGACCACGATGCTGGTGAGCACGGCACCCAGCACCAGCTCGGCGACGATGTTGGGCAGGGTGTTGGCCACGGTGAAAGAGCTGCCGGCCGCCCCGAGGCCGACGGTCGCGGCCAGGGCCACCACTTTGAGGAATCCGGTGATGCGGCTGATCAGGGTCGGGATGACTTGCGAGCCACTCGCCTTGAGTAGACCGGAGTCACTCATCTCGGCCGAGTCCTGTGGTTCGGATGACCTCGGCGGGCGTGCGTCTGGTCGCGGAGTCACAGGTCCACCGGCGGGTCGTCCGCCCTGTCAGGCTGACCACGGAAGCGATGCCACAGTCGACGCGCCACCAGCACGAGCAGGAGGAGGGCCGCGCCGGCGATGGCGAGCGCGGTCGCGGAGCCGTACGCGGTGGAGCGGACCTGCAGGCGGGTGGGTTCACCGAGCTGCTGGCCGGTGTCGGTGGTGAGGGACACGTCGACGGCGAACTGCCCGGTGCGACTCACCGTGGTGGGCACCTGCAGCTGACGGCCGCTGTGGGCAGGTAGCTCCTCGACGCCGATGTCGGTCGCGCGCAGCCCTGCCGGTGCGTCCACGGTGATGCGCACATTGACCGATACGGGAAGGTCGTTGCGCACGACCAGCAGCAGGGGGCTTTTCGAGGACGCCAGGGTGTAGGTCCCGCCGGGAGCCTGCAGGGAGACGCTGTCGCGCAGCCGGGACAATTCGGACCGGACGGCATCGACCTGGGGGTTGTCCGGCACACCGTCCTGGACCTCGGGCGGGGGCTTGGCGGGCGCTGCCACGCTGCGCAGCAGTCCCAGCTGCAGCGGTGCAAGCAGGTCGTTCGGACTCACGCCGCTCTGTGGATCCAGCTTCAGTGCACTGCCGAACTCGCGGATGTCGGCGGCGGCGCGGGAGACCGTGGCGGTGGTGCTGGGGGGCACCTCGGTCAGCGACGCCTGCACGGGGTAGTTCAGCACTGCCCGCGCCGTGCTGGCGTTGACGGCATCGAGGACAGCGGGCAGCGACTGGGACCGGGCGGCGCCGGTCTGCAGGAGAGTGCTCACCTCACCGAGCAGCGTCTGGGCTTCGTCGGGGCTGACATCCCACACCTGCGGCGGCGCCAGGAGCGCCGAGCTGGCCGGCGTGCCTTCTGTGGTCCCGCCCGACGCTGCGTTGATTGCGGGCCAGGCGATGGCCCCCAGCGCGTCCTGCAGGCGAAGCTGTCGTTGATCGCCAGGTCCCGTGGCGGCCAAGGCGGTCGCCGAGGGAGCATCGATGAGGGCGGCACCCAAGGATGCCGTGCCCGCCGCGAGCTGTGCCGTCTGGACGGTGGGGGCCAAGGCGGCACCGCTCGGGGTGGTAACACCGTCGGCGGACACCAGTACCGCATTTTTCCCCAGTGTGCGCAGGTTGGTGGCGGTGCGATCGGTGAGCAGACCGCCTGCCGGCCAGCTGACCTCGGGCAGGGTGGGCAGTCCGAGCGTCTTCGCGACCACGTCCGCCCCGGAACCGACTGCGGCGCCCTCGAGCTCGGTGAGGGACGCCCGGGACAGCGCGTTGAGGTCTGCCTGAGCCCACGGCAGCGCAACCACGCAGCGCTGCTTGCTTGCTGCCTTCAGGCGTTCCAGCCACGCTCCGGCAGCGGGGCCTCCGGTTCCTGGCGTGACCGCGTCCCCGGCGCCCGCCACCTCGTAGCCGTGGGTCATCGCCTGTGCCGTGACCAGCAGGTCGGGGTCGATACCGAGGCAGAGGCTGTTGGCCAGCGCACCAGCAGGATCCGCGGACGGACGGGTGCGCTGCTCCACCGCCTTGAGCAGCCCGTCGAGACGGCCACCATCGGCGAAGGACCGGGCCAGGTCGTCGTCGCTGAGCAGTGCCGGGGTACCGAGCGCGCTGGGCAGCAGCCGGGGACGTTCGGCGAGGGGCCACAGCACGGTGATTCCCGCCGGTGTCGACGGCACGGACGGGCCTTGGCGTGTTTCCGTGGCTGCTTTCGGAGTGGCGGGAAGGCTGAGCACGGGAAGCAGGAAGTGCACCTCGTCGAGTCGGGCGCGATCACCGAAGTCCGGCACCCCGTTGACGTTCACCAGCAACGGGTACACCCCTGGCTCGCTCAGCGCGAGGCTGCTGCTCGGGCTGCCACTGAGCGGGAGGTACAGCGAGAAGGGCGCGGACTGCCCCGGGCTCAGTGCGGCGGAGATCGTGACGAAGGAGCCCAGAGTGGACAACTCCTCGGGGCTGGAGCGCAACGCGCTGCGGAGTTCGGCCGCGCTCTGTAGCGCCGGCCCGCGCTGCATCCGTACCTGCAGGTTCCGTACCTCGCGGTCGCCGTCGTTGGTCACCATCCCTCGGACGTTGACCTGGGCGGGGCTGCTGCTGGTGATCGTGCCGGGGGTGATGGTGTCGACCTGCAACCGCACGAAGTGCGGGTCGGGAAGGCTCGATGACCCTGCCGCGGGACTACCGTCAGCCGGGGGGGCAGCCAGTGCCGTCACGCCGATCACGCCGGGAAGACCGAGCAGTGCCGCGGCGCCGAGCAGCAGGGTGGTCAGGGCCGCAGCGAGAGTGCGCCGAGCGTTGCTCATCGGCCGTTCAAGCCGGAGATCACTGCGTCTGCAGTCCGGACCAATCGCCGCTCGTCGGCATAGGCAAGACGGGAGTCCATCTCTGCCAGCGGAACCCACGCCACCTCTGTCACTTCCATGTCCGCGTCCGACAGCTCGCCACCAAGGAAGCGAAGAAGGTAGTGGTGCACCGTCTTGTGGACGCGGCGCCCGTCGGTGACGAACCAGTAGTCGATGCTGCCCAGCGGGGCGAGCACCCCCCCGTTGATTCCGGTCTCCTCGGCGACCTCACGCTCCGCCGCCTGCTCGGCGGTCTCTCCCGCCTCGATGTGTCCCTTGGGCAATGACCACAGCAGCCGGCCGCGACGGTCGGTGCGGCCGATCAGAGCAGCCTTGCGGGCCTGTGGTGGGCCGTCCAGGCCGACGACCACCAAGCCGCCTGCCGAGGTCTCGTCGACGGTGCGCATCCGCGGCCGGTCACCGCGGCGACCGGCGCCGTTTGTGTGTTCGGACGTGGGACGCTGCGGCTTCCTTCGTGCGCGGCCTGATGCAGGACGGTCGGCGCCGCCGGCGGCATCGACAGGAGGGGACATGCAACCGATGGTAGTGGGGCTGGGCGCTCAGCCCGCGGAGGTGAGCAAGAGGCCCGCACCACAGGCAAGCAAGGACAGCACCAGAGGTCCGAGTGCGTTGGCCACCGCGAGCAGGACGCGACCCTGCTGAGCCAGGCGAACGGTCTCCGCGTTGGCTGTGCTGAACGTGGTGTAGCCGCCGCAGAAACCCACACCGACGAGCAGGCGCAGCGTGTCCGGCAGCTGGTGGAACAACACCAGACCGGCCACCACACCGAGCAGGAACGACCCACTGATGTTGATGAACGCTGTGGCGAAGGGGAACGTGCTGGGCAGCCGGCGGCGGATTTCTCCGTCGAGGACGAAACGCACCGTCGCCCCCAACGCACCCGTCATCCCGACGACCAGGGCGATCACCGGGCACCTGCTCGCGCGGCAGCCGCTATCCCCAGAACGGTAGCGACCAGCCCCACGGCGAGGCTGGCGACGGCATACCCGACCGCCAGGCCGGTGCTGCTGCCGCGCACCAGGAGGTCGGTCTCCTCGGCCAGGCTGCTGAAGGTGGTGAACGAACCGATGACCCCGGTACCGACGAGCAGGCGCACCGCCTGTGCTCGGCTCGTCTCCGCACCCCGGCGGGCAAGCGCCTCGAGCAGCGCACCCAGGGCCAGCGAACCGACGATATTGACCGTGAAAGTGGCCGTAGGCCACCCGCTCACGGACGTACCCAGCCAACCGGAGACCGCATATCGGCCCGTCGTTCCGATCAGACCGCCCAGGGCAACGAGGGCAACCAAGGACAAGCGGTGATGTGCGGGCTGTTCTGTGGTCCTGCGTTCTGCGGACATTGCTGCTCCTGCGGGTGTGGAAGCAGGAGCCGTCAGCCCGTGGGTGGGCGGTTGACGGGCGAGCCCCATCGCCGAGTGAAGAGTAGAACATGGGTGAGAGTCGAGTGCGGCCTGTCGGGGAGCGATCCAGCGGGGCGTAACGTCAAAATCGTCCAGAGATCGTCAGCGACGGGCAGGTGGGCATGCGACGACGCAATCATGACCCCTGCGGTGCCGTCCGTTGGTGAGCGCGGCGGGGGATGTCGGCCGCATTCCGAGTACCGATCCAATCGTGGTGGGGATCGTGCCGGAGACGGTCGCGGTGGTTGTGGGGGCCGCGGCTGAGCTGGCGCTCGAGCTGGGAGTCGAGTTGCACGCTGTGCACGTCGACGCCTCGCGGTACGTGGTGCGGCGAGATCCCGACGGCAGTCAGGTCTCGCTGCCCATCGACCCCGACCTCGACGACGAGCCGGATTCTGGGCGTGAGCAATGGTTGCGCGCGCAGGTGCAGCGGAGCCTCGCCACCTATGACGTCGACTGGAGCTTTCGCCTGCTCGCAGGGGAGCCGGCCCACGAGCTGGCCTTGCTCGCCTCCCTGGTGCATGCCCGGATGATCGTGGTCGGTACCCGCAAGAGGGGCGTCCGCCGACGGGTGGAGGAATTCTTCACCGGCTCGGTCGCGGTACATCTCGCCCACGGCCAGCCGCTGCCGGTGCTTGTCGTACCCACTGACCCCAGCTCCCTCGGCGAGCCGCACCCATGGGAGTGAACACGGAAAGCGACAGCACGTCCTGGGACGCGGTCGTGGAAAGCCCCAAGGGATCGCGAAACACCTACCTGTTCGACCAGGTCAGCGGCCGGATCAGGCTCGAGCACTCTCTGTTCACCGCCACCTGCTATCCCGTCGACTACGGCTTCCTGCCGGGCACCGTGACCGAGGACGGTGCGCCGTTGCGCGTTCTCGTCCTCCTCGAGGAGTCGACTTTTCCTGGCTGCCACATCACCGTGCGGCCAGTCGGAGTGCTCTGGGTGACCGAAGGCGGGGAGCGGCAGGCGACGATTCTCGCGGTGCCGGCAACGGACCCGCGCTTCTCCCACGTGCAGGATATCGGCGACGTCGACCACTACACCCTGGATGAGATCAGCCATTTTTTCGACGTGTACCAGCAGCTCGAACCGGGCGCTTGCGCCAAGACCGTCGGATGGGATCGCCGCGACCGCGCTGTCGATGCCATCTCGGCCGCGCAAGGCCGCCATCTCGCGGCCGCTCTAAGATGAACCCTCGTGCTTGCCGACGCCGACTATCCCGTTTCCCAGGACGCCGCCCGCCGGGCACGCTTGCTAGCTGGCGCCGCCATCACTTTGGGCCGCCTCGGCGACGTCATCGACCCGCTGGCCGCTCGCTTCACTGACGCCGGTCACGAGCTGTACCTCGTCGGTGGCAGCGTCCGTGACGCGGTGCTCGGGAGACTGGGCACCGATCTGGACTTCACCACGGACGCCCGGCCGGAGCAGGTGCAGGAGCTGCTCCGCGGTTGGGCAGAGGCGCAATGGGACACCGGCATCGCCTTCGGCACGATCAGTGCGGCGAAGAGCGGCCAGCAGATCGAGATCACCACCTACCGGGCGGACAACTACGACCGGGTGAGCCGAAACCCCGAGGTGGCGTACGGATCCGAGCTGGAGGCCGACCTGGTGCGCCGTGACTTCACCGTCAACGCCATGGCCGTCCGCGTGGGACCGCACCCGGAGTTCACCGACCCGTTCAACGGACTCGACGCGCTTGTCGCGGGAGTGCTGGATACCCCGGGCACCCCGCAGGAGTCCTTCGCCGACGATCCGCTGCGCATGCTCCGCGCCGCCCGCTTCGTCTCCCAGCTGGGCTTCGCCGTGGCCCCCCGGGTGCGCGCGGCGATGACGGACATGGCCGAGCAGATCACCAGGATCACGGCCGAGCGGGTGCGGGTGGAGCTGGACAAGACCCTGCTCGGCGAGCATCCGGGTGAAGGCATCGACCTCCTGGTGGACTCGGGTCTGGCCGAGTTCGTCCTCCCCGAGGTACCCGCGATGCGCCTCGAGATCGACGAGCACCACCAGCACAAGGACGTCTACGCGCACTCCCTCACGGTGCTGCAGCAGGCCGTCGACCTGGAGCACGCCGACCCCGAGCACGAGAGCCCCGACCTGGTGCTGCGTTGGGCTGCGTTGTTGCACGACATCGGCAAACCCGCCACCCGCAAACACGAAGCCGCCGGCGGGGTGAGCTTTCACCACCACGAGGTGGTCGGCGCGAAGATGGTCCGCAAGCGCCTGCGAACGCTCCGGCACTCCAACCAGGTCGTCAACGACGTCGCGCAACTCGTGTTCCTGCACCTGCGCTTCCACGGTTACGGCCGTGGGGAGTGGACCGACTCCGCGGTGCGTCGCTATGTGACCGACGCCGGTCCGCTGCTGGGCAGGCTGCACAAGCTGGTGCGGGCCGACTCCACCACCCGCAACAAGCGCAGGGCGGCGATGCTGCAAGCCACCTACGACGACCTCGAGCAGCGGGTCGCCCGGATCACCGCCGAGGAAGACCTGGCGCGGGTTCGGCCGGATCTCGACGGCAACGCCATCATGGAACTGCTCGGCGTCCCCGCGGGCCCCGTCGTCGGCAAGGCCTGGAAGCACCTCAAGGAGCTACGACTCGAGCACGGTCCGCTCTCTCGCAATGATGCCGAGGCCGCGTTGCTGACCTGGGCGCAGGAGCAAGGTCTTGCTCGTGAGTGATCGGTAGCGGCTGCCCGCTACCGATCACTCACGAGCTTCAGCGCCTCGATGGTCGCGCTGCAGGTGCGGGCAGCCTCGGCGCCCTTGATGGCGAAGTGCCTGTCGAAGTAGCTGTTGTGCTCCGGGTGCTCGTGGAAGTGGTGTGGGGTGAGCACCACCGAGATCACCGGGACCTCGGTGTCGAGCTGTACCCGCATCAGGCCGTCGATGACGGCGCTGGCGACGAACTCGTGCCGATAGATGCCACCGTCGACCACCAGGGCGGCCCCGACGATCGCGCAGTAGCGACCGGTGTCGGCGAGTTTCTTTGCGTACAGCGGGATTTCGAACGCCCCGGGTACGTCGTAGATGTCGACCTGGTTCGAGGGGTAGCCGCAGGCCGCGATCTCTTCCAGGAAGGCGTCTCTGGCCCGATCGACGATCTGCTTGTGCCAAGAGGCGGCAACAAATGCGATTCTCTTGTCCGTGCTCGGCGCGTCCGCGGTGCTCATTGCGGAGACGCTACCCCGACTGCGCAGTGTCGCTGTGAGCCGCGGGACGCTACTACAACTGCCGATGTGACAGGAGTCATGCCTTCTCGAGGCGAACTCCCACCGTCGCCTGTACTAGTCTTTCGCCTAGGCAACGAGGCAGTTCTCCCGGAGAAATACGGCCATTGCCGATAATTGGTATACATAACGCAGGTATTGGATGCTGGCGTAATTAATGCGTTTTCTGTGGGCATAACTGCGCGCGGAATGCGTCATGCATCCATGCCTGGATACTGCGGAGGGCATGATGCAGACCAGCACGTCGACCGAAAACGTCGATCACGACGTCATTCTTATTGGTGGCGGGATCATGAGTGCGACGTTGGGCACCATGCTCAAGCAGTTGCAACCGGACTGGTCAATTGCCGCGTACGAGCGCCTGGACGCTGTCGCGCAGGAGAGTTCGGATGCCGGGAACAATGCAGGCACCGGCCACTCCGCGCTGTGTGAGTTGAATTACACTCCGCAGCTCCCCGATGGCAGCATCGATATCTCAAAGGCAGTCTCCATCAACGAGGAGCTCCAGGTCTCCAAGCAGTTCTGGGCCTTTCTCGTCGAGAACGGCCTGATCCGGTCCCCGCAGGAGTTCATCAGCTCCGTGCCACACATGAGTTTCGTCCGTGGCGAAGAAGGTGTCGCCTTTCTCCGGGCACGTTACGAGCTGTTGCGCGACCACCCGTTGTTCGAGGGCATGGAGTACACCGAGGATCACGCGGAGATTGCCGACTGGGCGCCATTGATGATCGCCGGCCGCGATCCGGCAGAGCCCATCGCGATGACCAGGTCCGAGGCCGGCACCGACGTCAACTTCGGCTCCCTCACCCGGCACCTGTTCACCTACCTACAGGAATCCGGAGCGCGGGTGCACCTGCGCCACGAGGTCCGCGACCTGACACGTCGTGCTGACGGCAACTGGGACGTCGCCCTCAAGGATGCGGCCAGCGGTGAGCGCAAGGTTGCCTCGGCCCGCTTTGTGTTCATCGGCTCTGGCGGCGGCGCGTTGAAGCTGCTGCAGAAGTCCGGCATCCCGGAGGGAAAGGGCCTCGGCGGTTTCCCCGTCGGCGGACGGTTCCTCCGCTGCACCAACCCTGAGGTTGTCGCCGAGCACTACGCCAAGGTCTACGGGCAGGAGGCCGTGGGGGCGCCGCCGATGTCGGTGCCGCACCTGGACACCCGGATCATCGATGGCGAGCAAGATCTGCTCTTCGGTCCTTTCGCCGGCTTCTCACCCAAGTTCTTGAAGAACGGTTCCTTCATGGATCTGCCGGGGTCCGTACGGCCCGGGAACCTGATCCCCATGCTTTCGGTCGCCATCCACAACCTCGGCCTGGTGCTGTACTTGATCGGCCAGCTCATCCAGACCCCCAAGGCCCGGATCAAGACGCTGCAGGCCTTCGTCCCCGCCGCGAAGCTCGAGGACTGGGAGTTGGTCACCGCAGGTCAGCGGGTGCAGGTGATCAAGCCTGGTACGGACACCCGCGGAATCCTCCAGTTCGGCACTGAGCTGGTGCACGCGGCCGACGGCTCGGTCGCCGCATTGCTGGGGGCCTCCCCTGGCGCTTCGACGGCGGTGCCGGTGATGATCGAACTCATCACCCGGTGCTTCCCCGAGAAGATCGACGAGTGGCGCCCGCAGCTGCTCAAGCTAGTTCCCTCCTACGGTCAGAAGCTCGCGGACAACCCCGAGCTGCTCGAGGATGTGTACGCCAGCACCTGCGCCGAGCTGAACCTCACCTCGGACCGGGTCGAGGAGCAGCTCTACGCCTGACCCCGGA
>JADGOX010000274.1 GCA_017882745.1 Mycobacteriaceae bacterium
CGAGGTAGCCCGCACCGGCCAGCCAGTCGGCCTGGTTGCGCAAGTCGTGGGTCATTCCCAGCACGTCGTGGATGACGACGACCCCGGGCCACGGTCCGGGGTCGGAGGGCACCGCCAGATAGGCCGGCAGCCCACCGCGGTCGGTGGGGATACTCACGTCGGCGATCAGGAAGACACACCGATCGACACCCGCGCATACCCAAGGAGGTGAGCCACCCCGCGACGTTAGCAAGCTCTCCGGCAGATTTCCTGATGAGGCGTTGATTCCCTGGGCCGCTGTACGGAACACCTGTCCTGGCAGTCGATCCGATTCCGGAGCACTCGGCCGACCCCCCTGCGGGAACAAAGTCTTGTGTGGGTTCGGTTGCGTCTGTCGTGAACGACCGAACTGGTGCCCGGCGGGTGCTACTCATCTCGGGCAGCACACGTGCCGCGTCGACGAGCTCCGCGCTGTGTCGGACGGCCGAGTTCTGCGCACCGGCTGGGGTCACGGTCGAGTGCTACGCCGATGTCGCCGTCCTGCCGCATTTCGATCCCGACGACGATCACGACCCGCTGCCGCCTGGCGTTGCGGCGCTTCGCTCGGCAATTGCCTCGGCCGACGCGGTGCTGTTCTGCACACCGGAGTACGCGGGAACCCTGCCTGGCTCGTTCAAGAACCTGCTCGACTGGACCGTCGGCGGAACCGAACTCACCGCCAAGCCGGTCGCGTGGGTGAAGGTGGCAGCAGACGAGCGCCGGGGAGAGGGCGCGCACGCAACGCTGGCCACGGTTCTGGGCTACGTCCAGGCCAGGGTGGTCGAGGACGCGTGCCGCCACGTGCCGATCGCCCGCGACACGGTCGGGGCGGACGGTGTGATCGCAGACAGCACCACCCGGTCTCAGATCGCGGCAACCATCGAGGCTGTACTCGATGCCGACCCGGCGACGTTCCGGGACATCGGTCGCGTCGATAGCATCGAGTGATGAACGAGTCGCGACGCTCGCAGGTCGAGCCCTTCCATGTGATGGACGTGTGGGCGGCGGCCGCCAAACGCCAGCGCACGCACGGCGACGTGGTCAACCTGGCGGCCGGCCAACCCTCCACCCCGGCCCCGGGCCCGGTGTTGCGGGCGGCGCGGGAGGCGCTGGACTCGCAGCTGCTGGGCTACACCGTCACCCTCGGCATCCCCGAGCTCCGCAGCGCCATCGCGCGCCACCACAGCGAGCGGTACGACATCGACGTGCAGGCCGCCGAGGTCGTGGTCACCACCGGGTCCTCGGGTGGCTTCCCGCTGCTGTTCCTCGCGGCCTTCGACGCCGGCGACACGGTGGTGATGTCGCGCCCCGGGTACCCGGCCTACCGCAACACCCTCACGGCGCTGGGTTGCCGGGTCCGCGAG
Organism: Mycobacteriaceae bacterium; assembly: GCA_017882745.1. Classification (GTDB taxonomy): domain Bacteria; phylum Actinomycetota; class Actinomycetes; order Mycobacteriales; family Mycobacteriaceae; genus X156. The sequence continues at coordinate 1,383 of JADGOX010000274.1, forward strand.
CTGGACTGCGGGCCCGACACACGTTTTCAGCCCACCGTCGCGATGCTGGACGAGCTCGACGAGCCACCGGCCGGACTGATCGTGGCCAGCCCCGCCAACCCGACCGGAACGATCCTGGCTGCCGAGGAGCTGGCCGCGCTGGCGCAGTGGTGCGAGGAGCACGGGACGCTGCTGATCTCCGACGAGATCTATCACGGCATCAGTTACGGCCCGGCCACCGCGAGCGCCTGGGAGACGTCGAGGGAAGCCGTGGTCATGGGTTCGGCGTCGAAGTACTTCAGCATGACCGGCTGGCGGCTGGGTTGGATGTTGGTGCCCGAGCGGTTGCTGCGTGCCGTCGACCGGCTGGCGGGCAACCTGACGATCTGTCCCCCCGTGCTGTCCCAGTACGCGGCGGTCGCCGCATTCACACCGGAGTCCATTGTGGAGCTGGACAGCCACGTCCACCGCTACCGCGCCAACCGCGACCTCTTGCTGCGGGGCTTGCCCGCGCTCGGGCTGGGCGACCTGGCCCCAGCCGACGGAGCGTTCTACGCATACGCCGACATCAGCCATCTCACCGAGGACTCCACAGCCTGGTGTGCCCGACTGCTCGCCGAGACCGGGGTGGCGCTGGCGCCCGGAGTGGACTTCGACACCGTGCACGGCGGCAGCACCGTGCGGCTGTCGTTTGCGGGGTCGACGGCGGACGTGACCGAGGCGCTGGAGCGGATGCGGGGTTCGCGGGCGCTCGCCGGGTGAGTCGACCGAGCTGAGTCAGCAGTGTGGAGCGAATGCGCTCGCCCGCTGCAGGGCATCGGTGATGTCGGCTGCGGATACGTCGCGGTGAGTGGTGAAGCGCACCCGCCCGGCCAGCGGTAGCGCACGCACGCCGAGCGAGTCCAGATGGGCCACCGTAACGGCCGGGTCGGGAGCGTCCGCGAGCACGATGTTGGTCTGCGGCACGTCCACCGTCCAACCGCGCTCGCGCAGCCCGTCGGCCAAGGTCACGGCGTTGGCATGGTCCTGAGCCAGGTCAGCCATCCGGTCCAGGGCCAGCATGCCCGCCGCGGCCAGCATCCCGCCCTGGCGCACCCCGCCGCCGAGCATCTTGCGGAAACGTCGTGCCTCTGCGATCCGCGCGGATGTGGAGGCCAGCACCGAGCCCACCGGTGCGCCGAGGCCCTTGCTCAGGCACACCTGCACGCTGTCGACGCCGACGGTGAGCACGCCGGGGGGAACGCCGAGGGACACGGCTGCGTTCCACACCCTGGCACCGTCCAGGTGCACCAGGAGGCCCAGGTCCTTGGCGGCCGACACCAGCTGAACGTGTTCCTCCGGTGGCGTGACGGCGCCCCCGGCGAAGTTGTGGGTGTTCTCCAGGCACAGCAGGGTCGTGCGCAGGGCGTAGTAGGGGCCCGCGTCACCCGCCGCCTTGCGCACCGTGGCCGCCGAGGGGCGTCCGGGACCTGCGTCGTGCGGCAGCGCCTCGGGCATGCCGCCGGCCAGCCAGGCTGCGGTACCGAGCTCCGAGCCGAGGACGTGGGAGAAGGCCGGTGCCAGGAAGCGGTCACCCCGCTTGAGGTGCAGCATCAGCGCGATCAGGTTCCCCATGCTGCCGCTGGGAGTCCACAGGGCGTCCTCGCAGCCGAGCAGGCCGGCGACCCGTTCCTCGAGCGCGCGCATGGTCGGGTCGCGGTCAAGGACGTCGTCGCCGACCGCCGCGCCGGCCATCACCGCCCGCATGTGCTGGTCCGGTGTGGTGACGGTGTCGGAACGCAGATCGATC
>JADGOX010000275.1 GCA_017882745.1 Mycobacteriaceae bacterium
AAACCCGCACTACGGGCAGTGAGGAACCCGCCACGAAACGCATCGCCCACACCAGTGGGATCGGTCCTGTCCAGCTCAGGCACCACGCCAACATGCAGCGACGTGCCGTCGGCACCAACGATCTCCACACCCTTGTGTCCCAACGTGGTGACCCTCAGGCCCACCTGGGCCAGTACGTCGGCCTCGCTGAGGCCGGTCTTGCGCAGCAGCAGATCCCACTCGTAGTCGTTGGTGAAGAGGTACTTGGCCCCGGCGATGAGCTTGGCGGTCTGCTCGCCGTCCAGTCGCGCGAGCTGCTGGGAGGGGTCTGCAGCAAAGGGAATGCCCAGCGCCCGGCACCCGTCGCTGTGGCGCAGCATCGCATCGGGATCGTCGGCGCCGATGAGCACCAGCTCGAGATCACCGTGCACGGCCACGAGCGGGGCCAGCTCGATCTCCCGAGCTTCGGACATCGCGCCGGAGTAGAAGGATGCGATCTGGGCCATGTCGGTGTCGGTCGTGCAGACGAAACGCGCAGTGTGGGCGGTCTCGGACACATGGACTGCCGAGCAGTTCACCCCGTGCCGTTCGAGCCACGCACGGTAGTCGGCGAAGTCAGCCCCCACCGCCCCCACGAGCAACGGATTGCCACCGAGCACTCCCATGGTGAAGCAGATGTTCCCTGCCACGCCGCCACGCCGGACGACGAGGTCGTCGACGAGGAAGCTGAGCGACACCTTGTCCAGCCGGTCGGCAACCAGCTGATCGGCGAAGCGCCCGGGGAAGTGCATGAGGTGGTCGGTGGCAATGGAACCCGCGACGGCAATCGTCACTGTGACTGGCCCTTTCCGAGGATGACTGGTGAATTTGCCTACCGTACGGGCAAAGCAGCCTGCGTACGACTGAGGACCGCCATCGGGCTCCGATGGCGGTCCTCAGTTGCTGCTGCGCAGCGAGAACTAGCTCAGTTGAACGAGTCGCCGCAGGCGCACGAACCGCCGGCGTTCGGGTTGTCGATCGTGAAACCCTGCTTCTCGATGGTGTCGACGAAGTCGATGGAGGCGCCCTCGACGTAGGGAGCACTCATCCGGTCGACAGCGAGGTCGATGCCGTCGAACTTCTTGATGAGGTCCCCGTCGAGGGAACGGTCGTCGAAGAACAACTGGTATCGCAGTCCCGCACAGCCGCCCGGCTGCACCGCTATGCGCAACGCCAGGTCATCCCGGCCCTCCTGCTCCAGCAGCGCCTTGGCCTTGGCCGCGGCAGTCTCAGTCATGATCACACCATGTGTGGTGGCGGTCTCGTCCTGGACGCTCATGGGTCTCCCTCTACCTTGTGCTGTTGGTCTTGCAACAGATAACGGTACTCCGACTGCAGGCATTCCCCCCGCGCTCCGGGGCAACCGGAGGACAGCGGAGAAACCCCGTTCACATTCCTCCCCTACCCTAGTGGCGTGAAACTCCTTCGTCGACGCACGACAGACGCTGCTACCAGTGCCGGCACATCCGCTCCCCCGCCGGAACCTGCCGTCGGCAAGGGCCGACCCACGCCCACGCGTCGCGAGGCCGAGTCACGTCGTCGCGGACCCGTCGCGCCCCCACCCACCACACAGCGTGAGGCCTACAAGCGGTCCAAGGCAACGCAGGGCGCGAAACCGCAACGACGCAAGGCCAACACGGAACGTCGCGAGCGGATGATGGCGGGCGACGACCGGTACGTTCTCGCGCGCGACCGCGGCCCCGCACGCGCACTGGTCCGCGACGTGGTTGACGCGCGCCGCAACATCACCGGGCTGTTCATGCCGCTCGCCCTGCTGGTGGTGCTGTCGTTCCTCTACCCGCCGATCCAGGGCGCCGTTGCGCTCGCAATGTTCGCCATGATGCTGGTGATGGCGATCGAAGGCATCTTCCTGGCCCGGCTGGTGTCACGCCGGGTGCACGAGCGCTTCCCCGACGAGGCGGCCGGCACCGTCAAACTGGGCTGGTATGCGTTTATCCGCGCCTCGCAGATCCGCAAGTTGCGCGCCCCCCGGCCGCAGGTGAAACCCGGCGACGCAGTCTGACGCGGCGCAGCCGGAAGCGTTATGCCGGGTCCAGACCCATCGGGCCGTACACCACGTCCTCACCATCGAGCAGGACGACTTGCCGAACGCCCTGCGCCGCCAGCTCCTCCCAGTTGGTGGCGAACCACTCCTCTGCGTCGGCGGCATCGTCAAACGCCGCCTCGGGGCCGCTCATCGGTGCGCCATCAGAAGTTTCGTAACGCCAACGGTGAGCCATGGGTGTGCCTTTCTTGCTACCGGTAGGTCTGACGCGAGCACTTCAGGCAGCCACGGTAGCGTCTCCGGCCGTGCGGACACTGGTGCTAGGCGGAGCCCGCTCGGGCAAATCCGCGCACGCTGAACAGCTGGTACCGCCTGGCATGGTGCGCTATGTCGCGACGGCCAGACACGATCCCGGTGACGCCGACTGGGCTGCGCGGATCGCCGTGCACCGCGCCCGGCGACCTGGCAACTGGCAAACGCTGGAAGATACCGACCTGGTGTCCCTGCTCGGCGCGCCCGACGACGGAGTCCCCCTCCTGGTCGACGACCTCGGCACCTGGCTCACCACAGAGCTGGACGACGCCGGGGCCTGGGAGCAGCCCCGCGGCACGATTGCCCCGCGCTGCACCGAGCTGGTGCGGGCGGTTGCTGCGTGCACCGCTCGGCTCGTGCTCGTCACGCCCGAAGTGGGTATGGGGATCGTCCCGGCGACGCCCGCAGGACGGCTGTTCCGCGACGAGATCGGCGCGCTCAACACCCGCCTTGCCGCCGAGTGCGAGAACGTACTCCTGGTTGTGGCCGGGATACCGCTCAAGATGAAAGGTCCGCAATGACGGGTACACCGTGAGTATCGTGTTCGACGCCATCACTGCGCCTGACGTGGAAGCCCACCGCGAGGCTGTCGCGAGGCAGCTGCAGCTGACCAAGCCTGCCGGTTCGCTCGGGCGGCTGGAGGAGCTCGGCGTGTGGATCGCCGCCTGCCAGGGCAGCTGTCCACCACGGCCCATCGCCAGGGCGCGGGTGGTCGTGTTCGCTGGTGACCACGGCGTGGCCGCGCACGGCGTGTCCGCCTACCCCAGCGAAGTGACCCGCCAGATGGTGGACAACATCCTGGCCGGTGGGGCCGCGGTGAACGTGCTGGCCCGGGTGGCGGGGGCCTCGGTTCGCGTCGTGGACGTCTCTGTGGACGGGGACACGCCAGAGCTGATCTCCGGGGGCAAGATTCGTCGCAGCTCCGGGCGGATCGACATCGAGGACGCGTTGAGCGAGGAGGAGTGCGCCGCCGCGATCACGCTGGGCCGCAGCCTCGCCGACGAGGAGGTGGACTCCGGTGCCGACCTGCTCATCGCCGGTGACATGGGGATCGGGAACACGACCCCCGCCGCGGTACTGATCTCCGCGCTCACCGGTGCAGAACCGATTGCCGTGATCGGCAGAGGCACCGGAATCGACGACAACGGCTGGATGCGCAAGGCGGCCGTCGTGCGGGACGCACGGCGGCGGGCCATGGCCTTCGTTCACCAGCCGGAAGCGCTGCTCCGTACAGCGGGGGGCGCTGACCTTGCTGCGATGGCCGGCTTCCTCGCACAAGCCGCCGTGCGCCATACACCGGTGATCCTCGACGGCATGGTCATCACTGCCGCCGCACTCGTGGCCGAGGACCTCGCGCCCGGGGCTCGCGAGTGGTGGGTGGCCGGGCACCGTTCGGTGGAGCCCGCGCACGACCTTGCGTTGAGCCGCTTGCAGCTGCGCCCACTGGTCGATATGGAGATGCGGCTCGGTGAGGGCTCCGGCGCCGTTGTGGCGCTGCCCCTGGTCCACGCTGCCGTGCGGGTGCTTGCCGAGATGGCGACCTTCGACACCGCCGGGGTGACCGGACCTGAAGGTGACCCGGCACCCGTGCCGGCGGCCAACCAGGAGTGAACGCCATCCGCCTCGCTGTGTCCTGGCTGAGCATCGCTCCGGTGCATGGACCCGCCGTCGTGGATCGTCGCATCGCCGGGCGGGCGATAACAATTGCACCGCTGATCGGTGCTGCACTCGGGGTGCTCGTGGCCGCCGCGCTGTGGGCACTGGTGCACCTGCAGGCACCACCGTTGCTCGCAGGCTTGCTCGCCGTGGCACTTCTCGCGGGCGCCACCCGCGGTATGCACCTTGACGGCTTGGCGGACACGGTCGACGGCCTCGGCTGTTACGGGCCACCGGAGCGGGCACTGGCGGTGATGCGGGACGGCAGCACGGGCCCCTTTGCCGTTGTGGCCCTTGTGATTGCGCTCGGGGCTCAGACAGTGGGACTGGCGCAGCTCGCAGCGAGCGGACGGTGGCTCGCCGTGGTGCTGGCGGTGACCGCGGGTCGGGCGGCCGTGGGCTGGGCCTGCCGACGGGGCGTGGCGGCAGGCCGCCCCGAGGGGCTCGGCGCGCTGGTCGCCGGCACCCAGCCCGTGTGGATGCCGCTGGGATGGTTCTTCCTGCTTCTGGGCCTGGCGACGGCCGCCGTGCCGGGTCGATGGTGGCAGGGACCCGTGGCCGTCACCCTGGCGGCGCTTGTTGTCGCAATCCTGTCGCTTCACACGACACGACGCTTCGGTGGAGTCACCGGTGACGTGCTCGGGGCCTGCTCGGAGGCCGCCGTGACGACGGCCGTGGTGGTACTCGCCCTGGGCTGAGGTCTTCCGGTCGCGCGATGCGGCTTTCGCTCGACCGACGTGACGGCTAGTCGTGCACCGTCTCCATCCAGCCGTGGGTGTCCGAGACGTCGCCCCGCTGGATGCCGGTGAGCGTCGCACGCAGCTTCATCGTCACCGGTCCGGGCACTCCGCCTGCGATCAGGAACTCCCCCTCGGCGTGCTTCACCCTGCCGACCGGCGTGATCACCGCCGCGGTGCCACAAGCGAACACCTCGGTGATTTCACCAGCCTCGGCCTTCTTCTCCCACTCTTCCTTAGAGATCCGCCGCTCCTGCACCGTAAGTCCCCCATCGCGGGCCAGCTGCAACAACGAGTTCCTGGTGATTCCCGGCAGCAGGGAACCCGAAAGCTCCGGCGTGACCAGGTGCGCGTCCTCGCCCGACCCGAAGACGAAGAAGAGGTTCATGCCGCCCATCTCCTCGACGTACCGGCGCTCGAGCGCATCCAGCCAGACCACCTGGTCACAGCCCTCGTCCGCAGCCTGAGCCTGCGCGAGCAACGACGCCGCGTAGTTGCCGGCAAACTTCGTCGCCCCGGTGCCGCCCGGTGCCGCGCGGACGTACTCCGTGGACAGCCACACGCTCACCGGCTGCAGCCCACCCTTGAAGTAGGCCCCCGCCGGCGACGCGATGAGCAGGTACCTGTACTCCTTCGCCGGCCGCACGCCCAGCCCGGCTTCTGTGGAGAACATGAACGGCCGCAGGTACAGCGAGTCCTCGCCACCCGCGGCGGGAACCCACCTCTCGTCGATGTCGAGCAGAGCCCAGATCGACCCGATGAACAGCGCGTCGGGCAGCTCCGGCATCGCCAGCCGCCGCGCCGACATGCGGAACCGTTCGGCGTTGGAGCTTGGGCGGAACGAGCTGATCGTGCCGTCGGCCTGCCGGTAGGCCTTGAGACCCTCGAAGATGGCTTGCCCGTAGTGCAACACCATCGCCGAGGGGTCGAGCTCGATCAGCCCGTAGGGCAGCACGTGCGCGTCGTGCCAGCCCCTGCCCTCTGTGTAGCTGACGCTGACCATGTGGTCGGTGAAGTACTTGCCGAAGCCCGGCGCGGCCATTACTTCCCCGCGTGCCGCGTCCGAGGCGGGCGAGGGATGCGGGAAACGGGTGAAGGTGTCGGGATCGCTCATACCCTGCACGGTAGTACCAGCGGGTTCAGCGCGTGTGGGTCGGGACGAAGGGCGGCGAGACGACCTCGCAGCGAAGTGGTCGCCCGCGGACGTCGACAGCCACTTCCGCGCCCGCGGCCAGTCCGGCCGCGGTGTCTAACAACGCCAGCGCAATCCCGGTCTTCAGCGACGGCGAGAACGTGCCCGAGGTGGTCTCTCCGACTCCTACGCCATCGAGCAGAACCGGCATGCCCGCACGGGGCACTCCCCGATCGAGAGCCCGCAGGCCCCACAGTTGGCGGGCCGGCCCCGCGGCTTTCTCTGCACTGAGCGCTTCCTTGCCCCAGAATTCGGCTTTCTTCCAGCCCACGGCCCACCCCGCACGCGCCTGCACCGGGGTGATGTCCAGGGAGAGCTCGTGCCCGTGCAGCGGATACCCCATCTCGGTGCGAAGCGTGTCCCGTGCGCCGAGGCCGCACGCCTGTCCACCCAACGGCTCCGCTGCGTCGAGCAGAGCGACGAACAGTGCATCGGCGTCGTCCCAGCGCGGCAACAGCTCGTACCCGAGTTCCCCTGTGTACCCGGTGCGGCACACGCGCACCGGGTTGTCACGCCAGCGGGTGTCGCCGAAGGCCATGTAGTCCATCTCGTGCGGCAGGCCGAGGGCGGCCATCAACTCGACGGACCGTGGGCCCTGTACCGCGAGGACCGCGTACTCGGTGTGTCTGTCGATCACCGATATCTCAGCTGGGGCAACGGCGTCGAGGGCAGCGCACACGGCGGCGGTATTGGCCGCATTGGGCACCAAGAAGATTTCCTCAGGCCCCACGAGGTAGGCGATCAGGTCGTCGACCACGCCACCGTCGGGCGCACAGCACAGCGTGTACTGCGCCTGACCAGGCGTGATGCGGTCCAGGTCATTGGTGAGGCAGCGGTTGACGAACGCCGCGGCCCCGAGACCAGTGACCGATGCCTTGCCCAGATGGCTCACGTCGAACACGCCGACGCTTTCCCGCACGCTCGTGTGCTCGGCGATGACGCCGGCGTAGGAGACGGGCATCTCCCAACCCCCGAACGGCGCGAACGTGGCGCCGAGCGCGGCATGGCGGCTGTGCAGCGGGCCCTTGCGGATGAGACTGGGACGGATCTCGCTCGATTGTTCGGTCACAGCAAGACGGTATCGCGGTCGGGCCGGCCAGCAGCAGTGCGTCAACCGTTAGCATCTGGCAACAGCACCCGTTTCCGGCCATCCAATGTGTGGGAGTCATCACCGTGAGCGCTCAGCCAGGCAAGATCCAGCCCGACAGCCCGGAGCTGAACCTCACGGATTCGGCGGCGACCGAGGTCGACGTCCTGGTCGTCGGCTTGGTCAAAGGCGCCGACGGACCCGCCCTCGTCGGCGATGACACCCTCGTCGGCTCAGAACTGCTCGAGGAACTCGCTCTGCTCGGTGCGACCGGTGCGGCGGGCGAGATCACCAAGGTGCCGAGCCGCGGTGCGCTGAGCGCGAAGACGCTGCTGGCCGTCGGTCTCGGCGTGATCGACGAAGGCGACGCTCCCAGCGCCGAACAGGTTCGTCGTGCGGCTGGTGTCGCGGCCCGAGCACTCGCAGGAACGGTCCACGCCGCCACGACGCTGTCCACGGTGGATCTTGCGGCTGCAGTCGAGGGCACTGTGCTCGGCAGCTATGTCTTCACCACCTACAAGTCCGACGCCGGAAAGCCGCCGCTGGGCCGGATGGACCTACTGGTTGCCGACCACAGTGATTCCGACGCCCAGGTCACCCTGACCCGTTCCTCCGCCATCGGCACCGCCGTCGCCACCGCCCGAGAGCTGGTGAACACGCCACCGAACGACCTGTTCCCCGCGTCCTTCGCGGAGCGGGCCGCGACCTTGGGCAGGGGTGCTGGCCTCAAGGTGGAGGTGCTCGACGAGAAGGCGCTGGCCAAGGGTGGTTACGGAGGAATTCTCGGCGTGGGTATGGGGTCCTCGCGGCCGCCGCGGCTGGTCCGGATGACCTATGCGGGGTCCGCTGAGACCAAGGCCGCTGGGGGGAATACCACCGTGGCGCTGGTAGGCAAAGGCGTCACCTTCGACACCGGCGGCATCTCGATCAAGCCCGCAGCGGGCATGGAGGCGATGACCTGCGACATGGCCGGTGCGGCCGCCGTCGTGGCCACCGTGGTGCTCGCGGCCACCCTCAAACTGCCCATCAACGTCACCGCGACCGTGCCCATGGCGGAGAACATGCCTTCGGGTACCGCGCAGCGCCCTGGAGACGTGCTCACCCAGTACGGCGGCACCACGGTCGAGGTGCTCAACACCGACGCGGAAGGTCGGTTGATACTGGCCGATGCCATCGTGCGGGCCTGCGAGGACTCCCCTGACTACCTCATCGACACCGCGACGCTGACCGGCGCTCAGGTGATCGCGCTGGGCAACCGCACCCCAGGTGTAATGGGCACCCACGCCTTCCGCGACCGGGTGGCCACCATCTCCCAGACCGTGGGTGAGGGCGGATGGGCCATGCCGCTGCCCGAGGAGTTGCGTGCCGGCTTCGACTCCCCCATCGCCGACCTCGCGAACATCACCGGAAACCGATGGGGGGGGATGCTCGCCGCCGCTGTCTACCTGCGCGAGTTCGTCGCCGACGGCGTGCAGTGGGCGCACATCGACGTCGCCGGCCCCGCGTACAACACCGGCTCGCCGCACGGATACACCGGCAAGGGTGGCACTGGAGTTCCCGTCCGCACGATGATCGCCGTGCTCGAGGACATCGCGCTCAACGGCTGACCCCACCTTCGCGGGGCGTTCAGGGGCGTTCGCGTTCGCGCAGGATCCGGGCGCGGGCATCGTGGTCGCGCATGCGCTGCGGATAACCGACCTTCTGAACGTCGTATACCGGGATCGCCAGGTCCTTGCCGAGGCGGCGGACACCGTGCTCACCCTCGACGCGCCGTCTCGTCCACTCACCGTCGTGCGCCACCAGCACCACCGTCAGTCCGGTCATGGGGGTCGACGGCTCGACGTAAGCCTCGACGCCGTGGTGCTGCACGGCCCACGCACGTAGGTGCTCAGCGTCGGCGGCGTCCGGACCGCGTCCGGCGCTACCGCCCGCTCGGCGCCGCTTGAACCTATCGAGAATGCCCACCGTCGTTGCTCCCTGCTGTCGCGATGGCACCGATCGTGCCATCGCCGTAGGCCGCCGCGCATCGACAACTGCTCATCGAACACACTCCTTGCGCCCTGGGGCACCTCGATGCCCGCCCTCGAGCGATAGGTGGAAGGATGGTCGCACACGTTCTGAACGACACGTCCTGCTGGCGGCATGCCGCACCTATCCGGTGTCTGAGCAGCGCAACGGCGGGGACGACGAAGAGGAGATGACGTTGAGCGAAACCACTGACCTGGTGATCCTTGGCGGCGGTTCCGGCGGCTATGCGTGTGCACTTCGCGCCGCACAGCTGGGCCTGACCGTCACGATGATCGAGAACGACAAGGTGGGCGGTACCTGTCTCCACAAGGGTTGCATCCCCACCAAGGCGCTCCTACATGCAGCCGAGGTCGCCGACTCGGCCCGCGAGGGCGAGTCCTTCGGCGTGAAGACCTCGCTCGAGGGCATCGACATGAACGGGGTCAACTCGTACAAGGACGGCGTCGTCGCGAAGCTCTACAAGGGACTGCAGGGACTCGTGAAGTCCCGCAAGATCACAGTCGTCGAGGGCACGGGCCGCTTCGTCGGCGGCAAGACGGTCGAAGTGGACGGGCAGCGCTACACCGCCAGCAAGGCAGTTGTCCTGGCGACCGGCTCGTACGCTCGAACGCTGCCCGGGTTGGAGATCGGCGGCAAGGTAATCACCAGCGACCAGGCCCTCACCATGGACTACGTCCCTGGACGCGTCGTCGTGCTCGGCGGGGGCGTCATCGGCGTGGAGTTCGCGAGCGTCTGGCGTTCCTTCGGCGCCGAAGTCACCATCGTGGAGGCCCTGCCTCGGCTGGCGGCCCTCGAGGACGAATGGTCGTCCAAGCAGCTTGAGCGCGCCTTCCGCAAGCGCGGAATCGCCTTCAAGACCGGGGTCAAGTTCGCCAGCGTCGAGCAGAACGACAGCGGCGTGAAGGTAAGCCTGGAGAACGGCGACACGATCGACGCGGACCTGCTTCTCGTCGCTGTCGGGCGTGGCCCGCGCACCTCCGACGTCGGGTACGAAGAAGCTGGGATCACCATGGACCGAGGCTTCGTCATCACCAACGAGCAGCTGCGCACCAACCTGGACGGCGTCTACGCGGTCGGCGACATTGTTCCCGGTCTCCAGCTCGCTCACCGCGGCTTCGGGCAAGGGATCTTCGTTGCCGAGCAGCTGGCTGGCCTCGACCCGACACCGATCGACGAGACCGGCATCCCGAAGGTCACCTACTGCAACCCGGAGATCGCCTCGGTCGGCCTCACCGAGCCGCAGGCCAAGGAGAAGTACGGCGAGGTCAGCACCGTGGTCTACGACCTCGCCGGGAACGGCAAGAGCCAGATCCTCAGGACCGCCGGGGGTATCAAGCTGATCTGCGTGGGCGGCAAGGACGATCGAGGCCCCGTCGTGGGGATACACATGGTGGGCGCACGAGTCGGCGAGCTGGTGGGTGAGGCACAGCTGGTCTACAACTGGGAGGCCCACGCCGACGACGTCGCCAAACTCATTCACGCGCATCCCACTCAGACTGAGGCGTTCGGTGAGGCGCACCTGGCGCTGGCCGGCAAGCCCTTGCACGCGCACGGCTGAGCACGCTCTACTGATTTAGCTCCGATCCGCTACGACTGACGAGGAGTCAGACGAGATGGCCTTCTCCGTCCAGATGCCGGCCCTAGGTGAGAGCGTCACCGAAGGAACTGTCACCCGATGGCTCAAGCAAGAGGGCGACACCGTCGCCGTCGACGAGCCCTTGCTCGAGGTTTCCACCGACAAGGTCGACACCGAGATCCCGTCGCCAGTCGCCGGTGTGCTGCAGCGCATTGTGGCGGCCGAGGACGAGACCGTGGAAATCGGCGCGGAGCTGGCCGTGATCGGTGACGGTCCGGCCGGGGCCGGTGACGACAGCTCGACCGGCGCAGATGAGAGCGGCACAGCCGACGTCGACCGCGCCGAAGAGACCGCCGCCGCCGAGGCGCCGGTCGCTCCCCCCGCGGCAGAGGCCGCTCCCCGGGCCGGCGAGCGTCCCAAGAACGGCGGCTCCGGAACCGCGGTCACCATGCCCGAGCTCGGGGAAAGCGTCACCGAGGGCACAGTCACCCGCTGGCTCAAGCAGGTCGGTGACGACGTTGCTGTAGACGAGCCGCTGGTGGAGATCTCCACCGACAAGGTCGATACCGAGATCCCTTCTCCCGTCGCCGGGACCCTCCTCGAGCAGACCGCAGCCGAGGACGACACGGTTGAGGTCGGCGGAGTCCTGGGGAAGATCGGCTCGGCCGAAGACGCCTCAGGCTCCCCGGCCGAGGAGCCTGTGCAGGACGTGGAGTCGACCCCGGACGTCGAAGCCAAACCCGAGCCCCGGCCCGCCGCGCCGACCGCGCAAGAGCCCGCCTCGGAATCCAGCAGTCCCTCTCTGCAGGGAAGGCACCGGAACCAAGGTGCTGAGTTCGGCAGCAGCTCGTCGGGTTCCGCCGCCTACGTCACCCCTCTGGTGCGCAAGCTCGCCGGCCAGAAGGGCGTCGACCTCGACGCCCTGACCGGCACCGGGGTGGGAGGACGTGTTCGCAAGCAGGACGTGATCGCCGCCGCTGAAGCCAAGGCGTCAGCAGCGCAGCCCGCCGCCACCCAGTCCGCGATCCACCAGACCTCCGGAGCCGGCGTGAGCACTTCGCCCGCAGCGACCGCCGGAGTGCGTCCGGAGCTTGCCGCGTTGCGCGGAACCACCAAGAAGGCGAGCCGGATCCGGCAGATCACCGCAACGAAGACTCGCGAGTCGCTGCAGAACTCGGCCCAGCTCACCCAGACCTTCGAGGTCGACATGAGTCGGATCGCCGCCCTACGCAGCCGGGCGAAGGCATCCTTCGCGGAGCGGGAGGGTGTGAACTTGACGTTCCTGCCCTTCTTCGCGAAGGCAGTTGTGGAGGCGCTCAAGGCGCACCCGAACGTCAACGCCTCCTACAACGAAGACAGCAAGGAGATCACCTACCACGGGGCTGAGCACCTCGCCATCGCCGTGGACACGCCGCAGGGTCTGCTGTCCCCGGTGATCCACAATGCCGGAGATCTCTCGCTGGCCGGGCTGGCACGCGCGATCGCCGAGTTGGCCGATCGAACGCGCAATAACAAGCTCAAGCCGGACGAGCTGTCTGGCGGCACCTTCACCCTCACCAACATCGGCAGCCAGGGCGCCCTGTTCGACACGCCGATTCTGGTACCTCCGCAGGCAGCAATGCTCGGCACCGGGGCAATCGTCAAACGTCCGGTCGTGGTCACCGACGAGCTGGGTAACGACTCATTGGCCATCCGGTCGATGTGCTACCTGCCGTTGACCTACGACCACCGCCTCATCGACGGTGCCGACGCCGGACGCTTCCTCACCACCGTGAAGCAGCGCCTACAGGACGCGGCGTTCGCCGCGGATCTGGGTCTGTAAGCCAGACGATGCGGGTGGTTGTTGCCGGCGCCTCCGGCATGATCGGCACCGCCCTGGTCGCAGCACTGCGCTCGGCCGGTCACGACGTGCTTCGTCTGGTGCGTCGGCCGCCGAGCGGTGCCGACGAGCGGCAATGGGACCCGGCGGCCGGGACCGCGGACGACGGCGCCTTTGCGGGCGCGGACGCGGTGGTGAACCTCGGTGGGGCGGGAATCGGCGACAAGCGCTGGTCCGGATCCCGCAAGCAGGAGATCAGGGACAGTCGGATTGCGCCCACCGACGTGCTCGCCCGCGCGGTAGCCCGGCACTGTGTCCCCACTTTCCTCAGTGCCAGTGCGGTCGGTTTCTACGGAGACACTGGTGACGCCGAGGTGACCGAGATCTCGCCGATGGGAACGGGATTTCTCGCCGAAGCGTGCGCCGACTGGGAGGCAGCCACTGCCCCAGCTGCAGAAGCGGGAGCTCGGGTCGCCCTGCTGCGGACGGGGCTGGTGCTGTCCCCCACCGGCGGCCTGCTCGGCAAGCTCAAACCGCTGTATGCCCTGGCCCTGGGTGGACGACTCGGCGACGGCAGGCAGTACTTCCCCTGGATCTCCCTCGCCGACGAGCTCGGAGCAATCACGTTCGTCCTGGACAACCCGTCGATCTCTGGTCCGGTGAACCTCACAGGCCCGGACCCGGTGACCAACGCCGAGTTCAACCGGGCGCTCGGCGCTGCCATGAGACGTCCAGCGCCGTGGGTTGTCCCCGGCTTCGCCATCAGGGCCCTCATCGGCGAGTTCGCCCAGGAGTGCCTGCTGGCGGGTCAGCGCGCTGTTCCCGCAGTTCTCGAGGCGTCCGGGTACACCTTCCAACACCAGACGGTGGCTGCAGCGCTGCGCTACGCCTGCCCCTGAGCGACGCGCGGCCCCGGCGTAGCGTGCAGCCTATGACTCGTTCAGCACGAGCGGTCCGTACGGCGCGAGCCAGTACCGATCCTGTGCAGGTGGTAGACCACGGTCTGATTGACTACGAGGTCGCGCTCGGCATCCAACGGGCCCACGCCCAGGCCCGCGCCGCGGGTACCGAGGGCGACACTCTGATGCTCCTGGAGCACCCTGCCGTCTACACAGCCGGGCGACGCACCACTGAGGCCGAGCGCCCAGACGACGGCACCCCGGTCATCGACGTCGACCGGGGCGGCAAGATCACCTGGCACGGGCCCGGGCAGCTGGTCGGATATCCCCTCGTCGGCCTGGCCGAACCGTTGGACGTCGTGGACTACGTCCGTCGTCTCGAGCAGGCAATCATCACGGTGTGCGACACGCTCGGCGTGCCCACGGGCCGCATTGACGGTCGGTCGGGGGTCTGGCTTGCCGCCGGTGGTGGGCGTCCCGAACGCAAGGTCGCCGCGATCGGTGTCCGCGTTCAGCGCGGCGTCACGCTGCACGGTTTTGCCCTCAACTGCAATCCTGACCTCAGTGGCTTCGACAGCATCATCCCGTGCGGCATCACCGACGCCGGGGTGACCTCGTTGAGTGTGGAACTCGGCCGCGAGGTCCGCACCACAGAGGTGCTCAGCGGCGTCACCGGCGCCGTGCTCGATGCGCTCGACGGACGGTTGCCTGTCACTGACCGCCAGCTCGTCCGTGAGCAGGCATCAGCGCCTGGATTGGATCTCCACCTCACCGTTCCCTCCGCCACCTGAGGCGACCGGGGCAGTCCCTTTGCCGGGCGTAGCATCGTCGCCGTGACTGTGGCACCAGAGGGACGCAAGCTGCTCCGTATCGAGACGCGCAATTCCGAGACCCCGATTGAA
This sequence comes from Mycobacteriaceae bacterium, assembly GCA_017882745.1. Taxonomy (GTDB): domain Bacteria; phylum Actinomycetota; class Actinomycetes; order Mycobacteriales; family Mycobacteriaceae; genus X156. The sequence continues at coordinate 14,232 of JADGOX010000275.1, forward strand.
CGCAAGCCCAGTTGGATCAAGACCACCGCAAGGATGGGCCCGCAGTTCACCGAGCTCAAGTCGCTGGTCAAGCGCGAAGGTCTGCACACGGTCTGCGAAGAGGCCGGCTGCCCGAACATCTACGAGTGCTGGGAAGACCGCGAGGCGACTTTCCTCATCGGCGGCGAGCAGTGCACGCGGCGTTGCGACTTCTGCCAGATCGATACCGGGAAGCCTGCGGCCCTTGACCGTGATGAGCCCCGGCGGGTTGCCGAGAGCGTGCAAGCGATGGGATTGCGCTACTCCACGGTCACCGGCGTCGCACGTGATGACCTCGACGATGGGGGCGCCTGGCTGTACGCGGAGACCGTGCGCCGCATCCACACCCTCAACCCGGGAACTGGCGTCGAGCTGCTCATCCCTGACTTCAACGCTGAACCCGCGCAGCTGGCCGAGGTGTTCTCCTCCCGGCCGGAGGTGTTGGCACACAATGTCGAGACCGTGCCGAGGATCTTCAAGCGCATTCGACCCGGCTTCCGTTACCAGCGTTCGCTGGACGTCATCGCCGCCGCGCGCGCCGATGGCCTGGTCACCAAGTCCAACCTCATCCTCGGCATGGGTGAGACACCGGACGAGGTCACTGCGGCGATGCATGACTTGCACGATGCAGGGTGCGAGATCCTCACCATCACCCAGTACCTGCGGCCTAGCCCGCGCCACCACCCGGTCGACCGGTGGGTCAAGCCTGAGGAGTTCGTCGAGCACTCCGGGATCGCCGAGGAGATGGGCTTCGCCGGGGTGATGGCCGGGCCGCTGGTCCGGTCGAGCTACCGCGCGGGCCGCCTGTACACCCAGGCGGTGGCCCACCGTGGTGACAAGGTTGCGGAGAACCTGCGTCATCTCGCCGAGGCCGGGACAGCCTCGCAAGAGGCCAGCGCCGTGCTCGCACGCGCCAGGTAGGGAGGACGGGGGCGAACAACCCCGACCCACAGCCGTATCCTGTGGACCATGGCTAAGGGCAAGCCCGACAAGGCAGCAAGAGCGCAGGCACGAACCGCGAAGAGACAGGCATCGAAGGAACGGCGCGGCCAGATGTGGCAGGCGTTCCAGATGCAGCGCAAGGAAGACAAGGCGCTGCTACCGATCCTCGTGGCGACGGTACTGGGCACCACGCTCGCGCTGTTCGGTCTGGGGTTCCTCGCGCACCTGCAGTGGTTCGCGCTGCCCTTCGGATTCGTCTTGGGCATCCTGCTGGCCGTCATCGTCTTTGGCCGCAGATTGCAGGGCAGCGTATACACCAAGGCGGACGGACAGCCCGGGGCCGCAGGATGGGCGCTGGACAACATGCGCGGCTCCTGGCGGGTGAAGACTGCCGTCGCGGCAACAACGCAGTTCGACGCGGTGCACCGTGTCGTGGGACGGCCCGGCGTGATTCTCGTCGCCGAGGGCGCACCCCACCGTGTGAAGGGCCTGCTCGCACAGGAGAAGAAGAAGGTCGCCAGGCTCGTCGGCGACACCCCCATCTACGACATCGTGGTGGGCAACGACGAGGGCCAGGTGCCGCTGAAGAAGCTGCAACGGCACATGACCAAGCTGCCGCGCAACATCGACGTCAAGCGGATGGACACCATCGACGCCCGTCTTTCCGCGTTGAGCTCGCGCGGAGGCGGTGCCGCGATCCCGAAGGGACCGACGCCGGCAGGAGCAAAGGTGCGCAATCCGCAGCGCACCGCTCGACGCAGGTAGGCGTCGTCAGCGCGAACGAATCACGGCTGTGCTCGTGACCCTGTCGTGCAGTCCGCGCGTGTCCGCGTCCCAGACGACGACCGGGACGATCACAAAGGTCAGAAGCACTCTGGCCAGGGCCCGCCAGAGACCGACCGGCGCAGTTGCGTCCACCCTTGCCACACCGATCCCAACCATTGCCTGTCCGGGCGTCACCGAGAACAAGGCGACGGTGACGAACGACATGACGAACCACACCAAGAGGCTCCAGTTTCCTGGCGCGTGCGGCGCAGTGAAGGCAAAGGCAGTCAGCGCCGCAAGTCCGATGTCGAGGATGAACGCCGCGGCACGGCGCAAGGTCGACGCGAGCGAGCCGACGCCAGCTTCGGGAAGCCCGAGCCGCTCACCTCGATAACGCTGCTCTTTCCCGTCGGAGTTGCGCGGAAGTGCCGCACGCGGTCCGGACAGCCACGACCCGGTCATTCTCGCCATGGCTACCAGAGTAGGCCCGCCGTACACCCGGAGTACCGCACCGTGCGTACGCGGCACCGCCGGGGGCGACACAGGGCGGATTGTCCCGATCCGTAACATCGGTGAAACATTCGGGTGACGGCCAAGCAACACCGCCTGCTTAGCATCAGATCCTGATTGCCCACAGCACCCCATGCTGCGTGGAACCGAGCGAAGGAGCCGATGAGGTTGTTCACCAATTCCGATGAGGTCATCAAGTACCTGGCTGATGAGAACATCGAGTACGTCGACATCCGCTTCTGTGACCTACCCGGCGTCATGCAGCACTTCTCGCTGCCCGCCAAGGCCTTCACACAGGATGTCTTCGATGACGGTCTGGCCTTCGACGGCTCCTCGGTACGCGGGTTCCAGTCCATCCACGAGTCGGACATGATGCTGCTGCCCGACGTGGCGACCGCACACCTCGATCCCTTCCGTGCCGCGAAGACGCTCAACATGAGCTTCTTCGTGCACGATCCGCTCACTCGCGAGTCCTACAGCCGCGATCCCCGCAACGTCGCCCGCAAGGCTGAGGAGTACCTCACCAGCACGGGCATCGCCGACACCTGCTTCTTCGGTGCGGAGGCCGAGTTCTACGTCTTCGACTCCGTGCGGTTCGACTCCGAGCCCAACGGCACCTTTTACCACCTGGACTCCGAGGCTGGCTGGTGGAACACGGGCAAGGCGACGGAGCTCGACGGCTCCCCGAACCTCGGGCACAAGACGCGTTACAAGGGTGGTTACTTCCCCGTCGCGCCCGCGGACCACTTTGTGGATCTGCGCGACCAGATGTCGACCAACCTGCAGAACGCCGGCTTCGAGCTCGAGCGCCTGCACAGCGAGGTGGGGTCCGGCGGCCAGCAGGAGATCAACTACAAGTTCAACACTCTCCTGCACGCCGCCGACGACGTGATGCGGTTCAAGTACATCATCAAGAACACCGCCAAGGCTGCGGGCAAGACCGTGACGTTCATGCCCAAGCCGCTGTTCGGTGACAATGGCTCCGGCATGCACTGCCACCAGTCGCTGTGGAAGGACGGCAAGCCGCTGTTCCACGACGAGGCCGGCTACGCGGGACTGTCCGACATCGCCAGGCACTACATCGGCGGCATCCTGCACCACGCCCCGAGCTTGCTGGCCTTCACGAACCCGACCGTGAACTCCTACCATCGCCTGGTTCCGGGCTACGAGGCGCCGATCAACCTGGTGTACTCCCAGCGCAACCGTTCGGCCTGCGTCCGGATCCCCATCACCGGCAACAACCCCAAGGCCAAGCGCATCGAGTTCCGCTCCCCCGACTCCTCCGGCAACCCTTACCTCGCGTTCGCCGCCATGATGATGGCCGGTATCGACGGTGTGAAGAACAAGATCGAGCCTGCGGCGCCGGTGGACAAGGACCTCTACGAGCTGCCGCCCGAGGAAGCCAAGGGCATCGCACAGGCTCCGTCGTCGCTGCCCGCGGTGATCGACCGCTTGGAGAAGGACCACGACTATCTGCTCGAGGGTGGCGTCTTCACCTCGGATCTCATCGAGACGTGGATCGACATGAAGCGAACCAACGAGATCGACCCGATCCGGCTCCGTCCGCACCCGTACGAGTTCAGCCTGTACTACGACTGCTGAGCCCGCTAGGGCTCTGACCTGCACTTGAGCATTTTCGATCCGCTCTCGGTACGCAGGCAGTACGCAGCAGCTTCGACTGACGAGTCCATCCGCTCCGCGATCACTCCCCCCGATCGCAATGCGGGTGGACTCGTCTGCGTCCCGCCACGTCTGCCAGTGCGCGCCCAAACCACGCCCCCGACCTCGTTCTGGTGGCCGAAGACCCAGCCCATCGGCGCGGCTTGTCAACAACCAGAGGTTCTGGGTCAGACCCCGACCGCACCATTTTCGCCGCGCCGAACTGCCGACGTTCATTGCCGAGGGCGAGCACCTCTACAGCAGGCTCACCCTCATTGTTGGCGCGCACACAACTGTCCGGGTACCCCCAGAGAACGTGCTGCCCCGGCAGGGAGACGGCGCAGGTCGAGTGTCCTCGACGGGCACAGCCTGCAACTACTTCCCGGCGTTTCCGCTGCAACTCACCGACGCGTACGGGCCGTTGGCTGTCTGTGTTGAGATGACGGTCACACCACGTGTGATCTTGCACGTGATGGTGCCGCCCTCCGCGCCGTTGCTTGCCGTCAGCGATACGAACTTCAGGAGGCCAGAAATCTTCACGTCCCTGATCCACGGCAGCGGAACACCAGTGTCTTGGGCGGAGTTCATGTTGTCTCCGGTGTAGATGACGCTGCTGGCCAACCCTGTTCCGGTGACTTCATAGTGGACGTCGACGACACTCTTGCTCTCGTCATCCACTGACTTGACCACGCCGGCGAGGACGGCAATACACCCACCCACGATCAGGAGAATGACCAAGAGGATGCCGCCGAGGATCCACGGCCACTTCGTCTTCTTCTTGGGAGGCTGCGGGTACTGGCCTTGCGGCGGCATCCCCTGGGGGTAGTAGCCCTGCGGCGGCGGCCCCTGCGGGTACTGGCCCTGCGGCGGCACCCCCTGCGGCGACTGCGGTTCAGGCTGGCCTTGAGGTGACTGGTC
>JADGOX010000276.1 GCA_017882745.1 Mycobacteriaceae bacterium
CGATCAACGCGCTCTCCGTGAGCGGGTACAGCTGTGGGGTAGTGAGTTGCTTCTCGACAAGGCAGCCCAGCACCCGACCCTCTTCGCTGGTCAATTCCATAGCACACCCTAAACCGCACCCTGGGTTGGCGAGTCGTGCCACCTGTCCGTCGCAGCCTTGCGCCGCCCAGCTCACCCATTCCGTATGAGGATCCTCCCCCGGACAGGATGCACACCGTCGCGGCTGATCCGGACGTTCGAGCCAGCGATACTTCGCCCGGAGGGACGAGTAGCCCTTCGTAGAGCACTGCCGCCGTCTTGTGAACTGGCAGTCGTGGGAGGAACGACACCGGGAGTCGGGGCTCTCGCGGCCCCGGCGTGCTGCCGTGGTTCATTTTGCGTCGTCGGTGGACGAGATCGCCCCATTCCGACTCCGCGCCGGGCGGGGACTGGGGCTGAGCGTCCGCGTGCCCGGGTGCCTCGGGTGCGCCTGGTCTCGCCGGGGAAAACGAGACCAGGGCGCACCCGGGCGAGTCAGTACCGGGACCCCTGCGGCGCGGGCAGGGCATCGAGGTCGGCCAGGTCTGGCGGGGTCACCTCGGCATCCGCGGCACCGGCGTTGTCGATGAGGTATTTCGGGGTCTTGGTCCCGGGGATGGGGACCACGTGCTCGCCCTGGGCGACCACCCATGCCAGCGCCAATTGGGCCGGGGTGACGCCGGCCCGCTCGGCGATCTCCCGCACCCGTGCGGCGATGGCCAGGTTGGTGCGTAGTGCGTCCTGTTGGAAGCGCGGCTGCCTACGCCGGAAGTCGTCTTCGGGCAGGTCGTCGAAGGAGGAGAACCGACCGGCGAGGAATCCCCGTCCCAGCGGCGCGTAGGCCAGGAAGGCAATGTCTTGTTCCCGGCAGTACGGCAGCACGTCGGTGAGTCTGTCTCGGGTCCACAGCGACAGCTCGGACTGCACCGAGGTCACCGGATGCACCGCCTGCCCGCGCTTGATGTCCTCGACCGTGACCTCCGAGAGGCCGAGATGGCCTGCCTTGCCGGCCGCCACGGTTTCGGCCATCGCACCCCAAGTCTCCTCCACCGGCACCTTCGGGTCATCAGGCCCGGTGCAGCTGGTCGAGGTCCACATGGTCGGTGCCGAGCCGGCGCAGGCTGTCGTCGATCGACTTGCGGACGTGTTCGGGGCGGCCGTTGTTGACGATCAGGGGCGAGTTGCCGGGACCGCCGGTCGGGTCGCTCACGACTCACCCTGCTGGCCAGCTGGGCGGCCACACTCGAGCAGACCGAGCGGACGTTCGCGACTGAAAGGCCCTGACCCGGACCGACGCGCGACCGGGCTCAGCTCTTGGGGACCAACGGCCGCGGGTGCACGATCAGATCCTTCCTGCATCGGGTGAAGACATCCTTCATCCGATGAAATCTGCGCATTGGGGCCATCACCGAAAGACCAACGGCAACCGGGGACCACCGATAGCCCGCCAACGGTAGGTGGCAGACGCGCGGTCTTTTGGTGGACCACCGAGTTGGTGGGTCATGCTTGAGGCGTTCAACGGCTCGTGGGCAGGTGCTGCAGCGGTGCACCCAGTCCTTGAGTCAGTGCCCGTAGCAGGTCGGGCTGCTCGAAGGGCAGGTAATGGCCGGCAGCGTCGACCACGGTGTAGGTGCCACGCGGGTAGGCGCGCATGGAGCGGAACTGGTCGGCGTAGCCCACGACCCGGTCATGACGACCGGTGATCACGGTGACGGGGCCACCGAAGGAGAAGTCAGAGCCTTCGTCGGGCAATGCGTAGCCGGGGCCGGCGAACAGCTTGTCCTAGTAATGCTCGTCGCCGGGGCCACCGGCGTCCAGCGCTTCGAGCACCGTTGCGACGACCGCGGCCGTGCGATGACCGAGCGCGAGGTCGAGGTGGGCGCGCAGCTCGGCTGGGACGGCGGCGAGCCAGTCCGCTGCCGCTGCAGGCGGCTCATCCTCAGGAAGGTCGCGTTCTGCTGGCCTCACCCGGACGCCGGGGCAGACAAGCAGTAGCCCGCGGGCATACCGGGCTTCAGATCGCTGGGGTGTCGAGCTATCGCGTCGACGTACGTAGGGTGGTCAGCCGTGTACCTCACCACAGCGACCGTTTCTGCGAACTGACGCATCAAAGTCTTTCTCCACCCTGGAGCACGAGGTTCTGTCCCGGCATCACTTCACCACCAAGGCCCAAACACGCAGTGTCGTCTTGGCCTGGTGCCACGAGTTCTACAACACCACCCGGCGGCACAGCTCGGCAGCGATGACGACGCCAGCTGACTACGAACAGAGCGCTGCCCAGCGCGCCGACGGGAAGGAGGCCACCTGATGAGCACGCCACCCCCGCCAGGTGACGTTTCCGTTACGCCACCATCTCGTTCCATCTGCGTGGACCGTTCCCGTTTTGGCCGCTCCCGGCGCTTCTGCTCCTCAGCTTGTCGGCAAGCGGCCTACCGTCGACGCCACCACAGCGTTGCGGCTGAAGCCCCCTTGCCGGGCCGCCGCTCACGGTTGGAAGGCACCCTCTACCAATGCCCCAAGTGCGAGACCCGCTACCTGGCTGAGCAATGGTGCCCAGACTGCTCAACCCCCCTGCCAACGCCTTGGCGCCGGGTATCTGCCCCTGCTGCGAGGAGATGATCACCATCGAGAAACTCACCGAAAACACCGCCGCGAGCCAACCCTTGCCCGTGGCCAGCACGCCCGTCCATCATTGAAGAAGTCTCCACGATTCGAGGGGAAGCTCAGTCACGAGGTCGGCGACGAGGTACTGGTCGAGGTCGCGCGCCGGTTGGAGCAAGTTGCCCGTCGCGAGGACACCGTCGCCCGCCTGGGTGGGGACGAGTTCGTCGTCTTGTACGACCATGTCATGCCGGACGACGGCGACCGCATTGCAGACCGCATCGTGCACGCCCTGGCCAGGCCCTTCGGTGAAGGAGCCGTCGCGTTCCGGCTGTCGGCGAGCGTCGGCGTGGTGGTGACGAGCGATCCGCACGCGGACTCGTCAGCACTGCTGCGCAGCGCGGACTTTGCGATGTACCAGGCGAAGCAGCACGGCCGCAATCGCTTCGAGGTGTTCGGGGTCTGACGCGAAGATTCACTGTTGCAGCGGGTTTGAGGGCTGCCGTGGGATCAGGGTGACGTCGTAGCCGATGGCGCGGAGTTGGTCTCTTGGATCAATACCTGTGATGAATCGCGAGTAGGTCGTGGCACGTGTGGGCCTCGCCGTCGGGGCCGGTCCACACGAGCGTCGCGCGTCCGGTCGCGAGATCGGCGTCGAGCGCTGCGCTCTGCGCAGCAGCCGTCGCGGTCCAAGTTAGGGTGACGCGGGAGCCG
>JADGOX010000277.1 GCA_017882745.1 Mycobacteriaceae bacterium
CACGTACTGCGTGGGCTGGACTGCCCGGTTCCGACTCTGTCTCCTGCTGCCGAGCAATGGCGCAGCGAGTGGCTCGGCTTTGATCGGCCAGTGGTGCCCATGTTGGTGCTCCCGAGCGGCACCGTTTCGCGAGGTCTGGGCGCCCTGAAGCGGCTCGCCGACTTCGGTCTCGACGGTGCCACTACTCAATGACCGCGTCATTGCCGCCAGGAACTCAGAAGCGGGGGAGGACCGAGGACCACCGGCCGGCAACAAGCTGACATCAGGCTGGGACCACTGACGGATCACCCGTCTTCGACGACACCGAATTGTGCATCAGGCCGCCATCGATCTGATCCGGTCATGCCGTCGAGGCTCCTGAACGCAGCGAGACGCACTGTGTTCGCTGTCGAACCGTCAGTGAGCGACGGCGAATGCCCCGAGGATGACAATGGCGAGAGTCAACAGTCACATCAGGCCACGGATGCCATTGGCCAGCAGCCGACCCCGGCGCAGCGCCTTGGCTGTCGAACTGTCTCTCGGGTTTGCGATCAACTTGCGGCGGAGGGCGGTCATCGCCCGAGCCTGCATCAGCCCGGCAATCGTCGCCACAACGAGGACACCAGCCAGTACGGCTGCGGCATCAGTGGTTCTCGACCACGACGATGGTGGCCAGGAGAGCGCCAGGCCAGCAGCGATGGCGATGAGCAGTGATGCCGTGCCGACCATTCCGTACCGACGGCCGACCGCACGGAAGAATGCCACCTGAGACGACTCGTCGAGGACACCTCGCGCCGTTTTGGCAACGATGGCAACGCAGACCATGCTGCCCACCCAGATGGACGCGGCGATCAACTCGACGGCTACTAGCGGTGCACTTGTCGCCAACATCTTGCTTCTCCCTTGTCCGTCGTGACAATATTCTAATTGGTACTAGAACAAAGGTGAAGAGTGTCCCGGTACCCAGACCGGTCGCGGTAGGAACCGAAAAGAGGAGTTGGACGCCATGACGATCACTCAAACCGAAGCCTTCGATGCGATGCTCCAGCACCACCGCGCCCTGGACGAGCACGTGGCTGTTCGGATCGCCGCCCTCGTTGGGGCCGTGGAGAGCGGCATCGCCTACGAGCCGGCGGTGGCCGCACTGGTCGCCTACCTCGCGGAGGAAGTGCTTCCCCACGCGGTGGCGGAAGAAGACAGCATCTACCGTGTCGCCGAGGTCCGTGCCGACCTTGCCGACACGGTGAACAAGATGACTGCCGAGCACCGTGTCCTCACCGCCGCCACCGAGTCGCTGGCCAATGCGGCAACGGCCCCTGCGGCACTTGAGCAGGCCACGCAGATCGGTACCCTCTTCACCGCTCACGTCAACAAGGAGAACGATCTTCTGCTCCCAGTCCTTCTGGAGGATGACGATGTCGACCTGACACAGCTGTTGGTGCAGATGCACCGACTGACCGAAGCGGCCCAGGATGCCCCATTCGTCGAGGATGCGTCGTCGCCTGATTCCGAAGCGGTGGTGTTGTCGCTCCTCTTGGAGGCGGCCAATGAGCTGGCACAAGCGGGCCACGGCGACCGGGCGTGCCGGCTCGTCGCATCGGCATGGGCCGCTCTCAGGACCCCCAGGCCGGCGCTTGCCGTCAGGACCACGGCAAGCCTGCATCGGCTGGTGAGGCTGGTGGCCAGTGAGCCGGTCGCGTTCCACTCGTCGGAGAAGGGCAGTGGTACTGCTACGGATCGTCAACTCGACGTGCGCCATCTGGCGCCGGCACAGCGCCACGAGACGATCTTCGCCGCGTACCACGGCCTCGCCCCCGAAACTGGTTATGTGCTCGTCAACGACCACGATCCCAAGCCGCTCCGTTACCAGTTCGAAGCTGAGCACGCTGGTGAGTTCACCTGGGACACCATCGAGTCCGGACCCGAGGTGTGGCGGGTGCGCATCGGAAGGCCAGCGCTCGACGGTGCAACCGCCGATGGGCCATACGATTCCGAGGATCCGGGGGACCAGGAGCTGGATGTGCGCGTTCTCCCCCACGGACAGCGCCATGATGTGATCTTCGCCACCTATGACGACCTTGTGGCCGGGAGTGGATTCGTGATCGTCAACGACCACGATCCCAGACCGCTCCAATACCAGTTCGAGGCCGAGCACGCCGGTGAGTTCACCTGGGACTATCTCGAGTCGGGGCCCGAGTTGTGGCGGGTGCGTATCGGAAGGCCCCTCATTCGAGCGGCAGGCTGACCGCGGCAACCCTGCGGACGCATGAGGGTGGGGACCCAGCGCTGTGCCACGCGATCTACGGAGGGAATCATCGACGTAGGCTGGTTCTGCATGAGGACGCGACACGCGACACGGGGCCGGGGCCGCATCCTGGCTGTCCGAGGATCGTCGAGCGTAGACCCGCGGTCGACCACAGGACCCAATCTCCCAAGTGCCGTGGCGAGGTTCCCCGGTTCCTCGCTCCGGGCAGAGAGATCATGGAGCCATCCGCTCCTCCGCGCTGACGAGGCGGTCGGCGCCCGGGGCAGACAGCAGTCGAATTGGTGCGGCAGAGAGGTTCGCTGCAACGCAGAGCCCAGTGGCGATGAACAAACCCCCTCCGACTGCGATGGCGATCGCAAGGGACGCGGCGAAACCCAGGCAGACGGCGGCAACGCCTGCGGTCACGAGCCCGTAGACAATGGCGGCCCAACGATGGTCGTAGAGATCGGCGAACATGAGCGGCGTCCCGTCCGCCTTCTTCGCGACACCGCGCCCGCGAAGCGCTGACCACAGGATGAAAGGTACGACCTTGTGCGCGTGGCCCACCAGGGCGATGAGCAGCCAACCACTGAAGGCCGCCACCGCTGCTGCCACCAATGCGACGCCGACATGGTGATGTCGCCCGACGGTCAGCCCTGCCGCAAGGGCGAGGGCGGAACCGACGGCCAACCAGAACGCCGACGTGACCACGAACAGCAGGTGCAGATCGGCCTTTCGTCGGCGATATCGGATGTGCATCATCAAGGAGAAGAGGTGCGCACCGAGCCCAACCGCCAGAATCGCCGCTCCACACCACCCGAGCCAAACCACGCCGAAGAGCAGCCCGGGCGCAAGCAGGAGTGCCCCACTCGGAACTGCCCAGACGGCAAGCCACGCCGAACGGCGTCGACCCGGAACATGGGCGAGAAGGAACATCGGCCAGAGCTTCTCCGACACGCTGACGTAGGCGAGTCCCAACCAGGCAAACAGTCCGACGCAGGCGTGGGCCAAGACCACATGCCCGGTGAGGTCGAACCAGTTTCCCCGCCGGTCGATGACGTAGACGACCCCGAAACAGGCAGTCACCACAAATCCGGCGATGGCAAAACGCAGGCCTGCTACCGGGGCACCTTTACCCTGCACCGACAATGGCTGGGCACTATTGACCACGAACAAGGTGACAGCCAACGCTGCGAACGCCCCTCCGGTCTCGACAACGTACTCCTGCTGGGTGGCAAAACCGAATGGCAGCAACCACGCACCAGCTAGCCAGGTCAGGAATGTGGCGCGGGAAAGCCGCACTGAGCGTAACGGCCGTTGGGTGATCACCGGCGTGAATTGGTGGATGGCCCCGAGCACTCCCATCGAGAGGGTCGCCAAC
>JADGOX010000049.1 GCA_017882745.1 Mycobacteriaceae bacterium
ATGAGTGTGGACCGCGACGTCGAGCGCTGGGGTGCGTGAGGGAGGGCCAACCGAGCTCGGCTGGAGCATGTGGGCGGACACGCTGCTTGACCTCGTGCCTGCCCTGACCGTTGCCACTCGTCGCTCCCGCTTGACCGCTCGGCGCAGCTCGGCGCAGCCCAGCGCGCCGGCGCCCGCCATTGTCGCTCTTGTGATGCACGTCTCTTTACCGTCAGCGCAAGGCACGAGAGATGACAGCTGACGAGGAGAAGCACTGATGAGGGAAATACTGTGACCACCGTCGAGGAACGGACCGCCGCGTCCCCGCCGCCACCGGATGCTCAGGCCTACATCGACATGCAGGCCAGCCCGGAGTTTCAAGAGTTGCGCAGCCGTCTGCGCAAGTTCGTGTTTCCCATGACCGGGCTGTTCCTCGCCTGGTACCTGCTCTACGTGCTGTTGGCTGACTACGCCCACGAGTTCATGGCGCACAAGCTCCTCGGAAACGTCAATGTCGGTCTGGTGCTCGGGCTGCTGCAGTTCGTCTCCACCTTCGTGATCACCGGCATCTACGTCCACTTCGCCAACCGGGAGCTCGACCCCAGGTCCGCGGCACTTCGTGAGCAGCTCGAGGGCGCCGAAGGAGGCCTGAAATGAAGCTTCTTGCCGCGGCCGCCACCGACAAGGTGGGCGAGCCGATCGTCAACATCGCGATCTTCGCGGCGTTCATCGTGATCACCTTGGTCGTGGTGTTCCGCGCCAGCTCCAAGAACAAGACCACCGCCGACTACTACACCGGGGGCAGTTCGTTCTCCGGCATGCAGAACGGTATTGCCATCTCCGGCGACTACCTCTCGGCGGCAAGCTTCCTGGGCATCGCCGGCGCCATCGCGGTATACGGCTACGACGGCTTCCTCTACTCCATCGGCTTCCTGGTCGCGTGGCTGGTGGCGCTGCTCCTGGTGGCTGAGCTGCTGCGCAACACCGGGCGCTTCACGATGGCCGACGTGCTCAGTTTCCGGCTGCACCAGAAACAGGTGCGCACTGCGGCCGCGATCTCCACGTTGATGGTGTCGCTGTTCTACCTGCTGGCCCAGATGGCAGGTGCCGGTGGCCTGGTTTCCCTGCTCCTCGGGGTTTCCGGCAGCACCGCGCAGGCCATCGTGATCTCTGTCGTCGGCATCGTGATGATCGCCTACGTGCTCATCGGGGGGATGAAGGGAACCACCTGGGTGCAGATCATCAAGGCCTCGCTGTTGATCGTCGGCACCGTCGTGATGACCGTCTTGGTGTTCTCCCACTTCCACTTCAACTTCTCCGACCTCCTGGGCGCGGCCCAGGACAAGGCCTCGACCATGAAGAGCCCCAAGAACGTCCTCGCCCCAGGCGCGCAGTACGGCGGCACCAGCATGTCCAGGCTGAACTTCCTGTCACTGGCCCTGGCGCTCGTCCTGGGCACAGCGGGTCTGCCGCACGTGCTGATGCGCTTCTACACAGTGCCCACAGCCAAGGAGGCCCGCCGCTCCGTGGTCTGGTCGATCGGCATCATCGGGCTGTTCTACCTGCTGACCCTGGCCCTCGGTTACGGCGCGGCCGCGATGGTGGGCTCGGACCGAATCCTCAAGGCGCCAGGTGGGGTCAACTCGGCGGCACCGTTGCTTGCCTTCGAGCTCGGCGGGACAATTCTGCTGGGCATTATCGCTGCAGTGGCGTTCGCAACGATTCTGGCGGTGGTGGCGGGTCTGACCATTACCGCCTCGGCCTCGTTTGCGCACGACATCTACGCGAACGTGATCAAGGACGGTGTCGTGAATGACGCCAAGAAGCTACGCGTGTCCCGCATCACGGCAGTGGTGATCGGCATCGTCGCCATTGGTCTGGGCATTCTGGCCAAGGACCAGAACATCGCATTCCTGGTGGCGTTGGCCTTCGCCATCGCGGCTTCGGCGAACCTGCCGACCATCCTCTACTCGCTGTTCTGGAAGCGCTTCAACACCGCTGGTGCGCTGTGGAGCATCTACGGCGGGCTGATCAGCACCGTCGGTCTGATCGTCTTCTCGCCGGCGGTCTCCGGAAGCAAGACGTCGATGATCAAGTCGATGGACTTCGCCTACTTCCCGCTGGCCAACCCTGGCATCGTGTCCATCCCGCTGGCGTTCGTCCTGGGAATCGTGGGCACGCTGATCAGCAAGGACAAGGGCAACCTGGCCAAGAACGCGGAGATGGAGGTTCGCTCGCTCACCGGGATCGGTGTCGAGAAGTCGCTGGTGCACTAGTAAGGGTGCCGGCTCACGGGAACAAGACGGTGCGGCGTGGGAGCATGTGACAGTGACCCAGGTACCAAGTACAACTGTCGCCGAGCTCCCCGCCGTGCTGCCCGAAGGTGTGGTGCTGCTGGACGTCCGCGAGCATCACGAGTGGGCGGCCGGTCATGCACCGAACGCGCTACACATCCCGATGGGCGAGATCCCGGGTGCGCTCGACGCGATCCCGGCGGACGCCGAGTTGCTCGTCGTGTGCAAGGCCGGCGGACGATCGGCCCAGGTCGTGGCGTACCTCAGCCAGGCCGGCCGCGGGGCAGTGAACGTCGACGGCGGGATGATGTCCTGGTTCGCTGCAGGTCGGGCACTGGTCTCTGACGGCGTTGTCGAGCCCTACGTCGTCTGATGCAGCAGTTCTGCCACCGATGCGCGGCCGCGCTGCCCGTGCTGGGCCGTCCGATGCAGTGGTGCCCGCGTTGTGGTGGTGTGCTGTCGGCGCCCACCACGCAGCGGCCGACGACCTTGCGTTGGGTGGCCGAACCGCCGCGCCGCGCCCCCAAACGGGTGCGTGTGCGCCAGGCGCTCGGCCCGACCCCGCGGTACGCTTCTGTGCCCAGGTGGGGTCTGCCGCGGACTCCCTTGCCCCGCACGACGGTGCCGAGCCCACCGAGCGCGCTGGAGCGGATGATCGCGCACGAGGGCACTGCCCGCCCACTGCTCGTCGGTGCAGCCACGGTGTTGGTGCTCGCCGCCTTGGCCGAGCTGTGGCGCTACGTGCTGTTGCTGCGCAGCCGTAGCGAGCTGTTGCCCGCCCGCACGGTGGCGATCTCGGACTCGATGGTCATCACCGCCGGGGTGTTGGCACCGATGGTTGTCCTGGTCACCGTGGTGACCTGCACGCTGTGGCTGCTCCGGGTCCGAGAGGCCGCCGCGGCCCGCATCGACCGGTGCGAGGCCCGCAGCACCCACAGCATTGTTCTGGCGATTCTCGTGCCGGTGTGGAACCTGCTGATGCCCGGCGTGCTGCTTACCGAGCTTGAGCGAGACATCAACACCGGGCTTGAGCGAGACACGAACGGGGCCGCGAGCACCGGGCCCTCACGCTTGCTGCGAACGTGGTGGGTGAGCTGGGTGCTGAGTGTGGTGCTGGCGGTAGGGGTGTGGCTCTGGCGCCTGCGTGACACGGTCCAGGCGCGGGCCGACGGCGTGTTGCTCGCCGCACTGTCCGATCTGGTCGCCGCGGGTGCCGTGCTGCTCACCCTGCTGTTGGTGCAGCGTTACTCAGAGGCCCTGGCGGGAGTGTCCAAGCGTACTTCGCGGCGGCGGTGGGTGGCCTCGGTGCCCGCCGGGGCAACAGGCACGATCTAGTACGTGAACAGCAGCGCACACCGGCAGCACGTGCCCCTTGTCGTGGCCCATCGCGGTGCCTCGGGCGAGCGGGCGGAGCACACGCTCGCGGCCTACGAGTTGGCGCTGCAGCACGGGGCTGACGGAGTGGAGTGCGATGTGCGGCTGACGCGCGACGGTCACCTGGTCTGCGTGCACGATCGCCGCGTGGACCGCACCTCCACCGGTCACGGTGTGGTCAGTGAGATGACGCTGCAGGGCCTGGAAGAGCTCGACTTCGCCAGCTGGCACGACCCTTCGCTGGGCAAGGTCGAGGAGCTGATCGACGAACGGGAGGCGGCGGAGGAGGCCGCCGAGGAGCCTTTGGTGGCGAGCATGCTCACGCTGAGCCAGCTGCTGGAGCTGATCATCGACTCCAGCAGCCACGCCAGGTTGTTCATCGAGACCAAGCATCCCGTGCGCTACGGGGGTCTGGTCGAGGCCAAGCTGCTCGCTGAGTTGCATCGTTTCGGGCTGGCATCACCTCCCTCGGCTACCCATGCCCGGGCGGTGATGATGAGCTTCTCGCCGAGCGCTGTGTGGCGGGTGCGGCGTTCGGCGCCCATGCTGCCGACGGTGTTACTCGGACGCTCGGCCGCGGCGCTGGCGCCCATTGCCGCGACCACCGTCGGAGCGACGGCGATCGGGCCCGGTCTCGCCTTGCTGCGTGAGGACCCGGGTCTGGTGCGGCGCGCAGCGGAACAGGGACGCGCCACATACACCTGGACGGTGGACACGGAGGAGGATGCGCTGTTCTGCAAGGAGCTGGGCGTGCGCTGGGTGGCGACCAACCACCCGGAGCGCGTCCGGAAGTGGCTGAGCTGAGGCCACGGTAGGTTACCCACCGTGGGAAAAAAGAGCGGACGCAAGGCGGGGCCCCGGGTAGGGCGTACTCGCACCGAGCAGGCACCCCGTACGGCGGTTGTCCGCAGGCCGTTCGAGGGCCTGGCGGCTGAGTGTGACCTCGTGGCGCTGCGAGAGTTCGTCCCCTCGGCCACCGCTCAGCTCACCCTCGCCGAGTCCGGACGCCCCGTGCTCCTCGCCACGGTGCTGCCGATGGCTTCTGCGGCACTGGTGCGAGCCGGTGACGAGGACAGTGATGCTGGAAAGTCGGGCGCCGGTGAGATCGGCATCGTGGGACTGCAGGTGCAGACCCGCTCCGACGACATCAGCCGCGACCTGGGTGCCGCCATTGCCTGGTCACGGCAGGCAGAGCCCGGCCAGGCGCTGGAGGCGGTGGACATTTCGGATCCTGACAACCCGCGTGCTCAGGACCTGCTCGATCCCACCGCGGAGCTGAACATCACGGTGCACTCGGACTTCGGCTGGTGGCTGCCGGAGGGCCAGACGCCCACCGGTGAGGTGGCCCTGAGCCTGGAGCGTGCGAACGACGCCATCCTGCCCACCGCACTGCTGGAGGCCGAGGGCGTCCGCAGCGCGTGGTGGGTGGACGCCGGGGAGAAGGCCCACCTGCGCTGGGTGCGCCCGGAGGACGAGGACGCGCTGATGTTGGCGCTGGCGAGGGTGCATGCCGACGGGAAGCTCAGCCTCGGTGAGGGGTCGCGCTACGCCGGGTCCTTCCGCGCCCACGGGCTGTTGGTGCCGGTGTTCGACCTCGACCGCGAGAAGCACGCTCAGGAGTGGGCGGAAGCGACGTCGGCGCTGGGCGTTGCCCTCGACGAGGCCTTGGCCGTGGACGAGCCGCTGACCTCGGAGCAGCGACGGTCCCGCGATGGCCTGCGCACCCGCCAGGTCACCATCCGCTGAGCCTGCCGCTTGCTCAGCAGCGGAAGCGACCTGAACGGACTGTCACTGAATCTCGTCGCGGGCGATGGGGCAGGACATGCAGCGTGGGCCGCCCCGGCCTGAACCCAAC
>JADGOX010000278.1 GCA_017882745.1 Mycobacteriaceae bacterium
CCGCGGAGGTGGTGACCGCAGGCTCAGGGGAGTCCAAGAACACGCAGACTGATGGTCGGCGTCCCCGGCAGCGCCGCGGCGCTGCCCGGGCCGCAGGTGCGGTCGAGACCGGTGGCGGACAGTCCCGGGAGGCCGCAGAGTCCCCGAAGTCGCCGGAAGCCACTACGAACGGCGCCTCCTCAGGAGGCACGTCAGAGCGGGATGCCGTCTCTGAGCCGGTCATCCAGCCCGAGAAGTCGACCAAGGTCGACGGTGGTGGCCAGCAGCGGGAGCAGGGCGACCGTCAGCAAGGTGGCAGAGGCAATAGCCGCCAGGCTGGTGGCAGCAACCAGGCCGGCGGCACCGGGCCGCAGGGCCAGCGCAACGATCGTGGCGGCAACGACGAGGACGGTGACGGCCGCGGGCGACGAGGACGTCGGTTCCGCGAGCGGCGCCGCGGACGTGATCGCGGCGGCGAGCTGAGCCAGGGCGGTCAGAACGACCGGGACATCGAGGTGCGTGACGACGACGTCCTGCAGCCGGTGGCGGGCATTCTCGACGTCTTGGACAACTACGCCTTTGTGCGTACCTCCGGCTACCTCGCGGGCCCCAACGACGTGTACGTGTCGATGAGTTTGGTCCGCAAGAACGGGCTGCGGCGAGGCGATGCCATCACCGGCGCAGTCCGCATTGCCCGCGAAGGGGAGCAGAGCGGCCCACGCGCGAAGTTCAACCCGCTCGTGCGGATCGACACCATCAACGGCGGCGACGCCGAGGCCGCACGCAAGCGCCCGGAGTTCAACAAGCTCACTCCGCTGTACCCGAACCAGCGGCTGCGCTTGGAGACCACCCCGCAAGCGATCACGACGCGAATCATCGACCTGGTCATGCCCATTGGCAAGGGGCAGCGTGCGCTGATCGTGAGCCCGCCCAAGGCGGGTAAGACCAGCGTGCTGCAGGCCATCGCGAACGCCATCGCGGTGAACAACCCCGAATGCCACCTGATGGTCGTGCTGGTCGACGAGCGGCCGGAAGAGGTCACCGACATGCAGCGCTCGGTGAAGGGTGAGGTAATCGCCTCCACCTTCGACCGGCCGCCGGGCGACCACACGGCGGTCGCGGAGCTGGCCATCGAGCGGGCGAAGCGGCTCGTTGAGTCGGGAATGGACGTCGTCGTCCTGCTCGACTCGATCACCCGCCTGGGACGCGCATACAACAACTCCTCGCCGGCTTCGGGCCGGATCCTTTCGGGTGGTGTCGACTCGACGGCGTTGTACCCCCCCAAGCGTTTCCTTGGGGCGGCACGGAACATCGAGTTCGGCGGCTCGCTGACGATCATCGCCACCGCCATGGTGGAGACCGGTTCGACCGGAGATACGGTGATCTTCGAGGAGTTCAAGGGCACCGGTAACGCCGAGCTCAAGCTGGACCGGAAGATCGCCGAGCGGCGGGTCTTCCCCGCTGTCGACGTCAACCCTTCCGGTACCCGGAAGGACGAGCTGCTCATGAACCCCGATGAGTACCAGGTGGCGCTCAAGCTGCGTCGCGTGCTGTCGGGTCTTGACTCGCACCAGGCCATCGACTTGCTGACCGACCGGTTGCGCAAGTCGGGCTCCAACGCGGAGTTCCTCATGCAGGTGGCCAAGACGGCTCCCAGCTCGCCCAGTGACCAGCGGGAGTCCTGAGCGGGAACAACTTCGCTGTAGGCACGGTTAGGTCAAACGACAGCCACTCTGGCACACTGAGCGGCTGAGTCCGGTTCCGGTTCACGTCCTCGACTGAGGGCGACCCGGCGACCTTGAAGGAAGGGCACCATGAAGCCAGGAATCCACCCCGTATACACCGAGACCACCGTGACGTGCGGTTGCGGCTCGACGTTCACCACCCGCAGCGCCGAGGCAAGCGGTCAGATCTCCGTCGAGGTCTGCTCACAGTGCCACCCGTTCTACACCGGTAAGCAGAAGATTCTGGACACTGGTGGCCGCGTGGCCCGATTCGAGGCCCGCTACGGCAAGCGTCCCGTCAAGGCTGCTGCCGAGGCCGAACCAGCCAAGTAGCTTCCAACACAACGCCCGTCCTGCACAGTGCGGGGCGGGCGTTGTGTCATTCGTACGCACCGACAGCGGGGGGTTCCACCGATTGGAATCTCAATGAACGAGCCGTCAGCGCTTGATGACGTGCTTGCCGAGCACGGCAGCTTGCAGCAGCAGCTCTCCGATCCGGATCTCCACACGGATCCGGCTGCCGCGCGGCGCATCGGGAAGCGCTTTGCGGAACTCGGCCCCATCGTCGCCACACACGCGAAGCTGGTACGGGCGCAGGGCGACCTTCGCGCTGCTCGTGAACTCGCCGCCGAGGATGCGTCCTTCGCCGCCGAGGCCGACAGCCTCCGCGGTGAGGTCGAGCGGCTCGACATGGCGCTTACCGATCTACTCGCGCCTCGCGATCCGCATGATGGTGACGACGTCGTTCTCGAGGTCAAGTCCGGGGAGGGCGGGGAGGAGTCGGCCCTGTTCGCGGCAGACCTGGCCCGGATGTACCTGCGGTACGCGGAGCGACACGGCTGGCGTGCCGAGGTTCTGGACTCGGCGACCTCGGACCTCGGTGGCTTCAAGGAGGTGACGATCTCTTTCAAGTCGCGGGGCGACACGCCCGACGGGGTGTGGGCGCGACTGAAGTTCGAAGCAGGAGTGCACCGCGTGCAGCGGGTCCCGGTGACGGAGTCGCAGGGACGCGTCCACACGTCCGCAGCCGGAGTGTTCGTCTATCCCGAGCCCGAAGAGGTCGGCGCGGTGCAGATCGATGACAAGGACCTGCGCATTGACGTCTTCCGTTCTTCTGGCAAGGGCGGGCAGGGCGTGAACACGACTGACTCGGCCGTCCGGATCACCCACCTGCCCACCAATACAGTTGTGTCCTGCCAGAACGAGCGTTCTCAGCTGCAGAACAAGGCGAGAGCGATGCAGGTACTCGCCGCGCGCTTGCAGGCGGCTGCCGAGGCATCGTCCGCGGCGGAAGCATCGGCGGGCCGGCTCAGTCAGGTGCGTACCGTCGATCGCTCGGAGCGCATCCGCACCTACAACTATCCGGAGAACCGGATTGCCGATCACCGCATCGGCTTCAAGGCCTACAACCTGGATGCGGTGCTCGACGGCGACATGGACGCGCTGCTGGATGCGCTCGTCGCCGCGGACCGTGTCGAGCGGGTGGCGGCCGAGTGAACGCCCTTGTGAGCGCTGCGGGGCCTGAACGTGGCACGCTGGGCTCGTGAGCCGTCAACCATTGCGCCTTGCCATCATCGAAGCCGCCAAGGTTCTTGCTGAGGCAGGGGTCGCCAGCCCGCAGGCAGATGCGGAAATGCTTGCTGCGCACGTCCTTGGTGTGCAGCGCACACGGCTGCCGATGGTCCCGTTGGTCGATCCCTTGACCATTGAGACGTACCGTCGTGTCGTGCTGCAGCGTGCACAACGGGTTCCGCTGCAGCACCTCACCGGCTGGTCGGCGATGGGCGCGATCACCGTCGAGGTCGGCCCGGGAGTGTTCATCCCACGGCCTGAGACCGAGTTGTTGCTCGCGTGGGCGCTGGCCAAGCTGGAAGGGGTGCACGCCCCGCTGGTGCTCGATCTCTGCACCGGCTCGGGGGTGCTGGCGCTGGCGCTCGCCAACGCTCGCCCAGATGCCACGGTGCACGCGGTGGAAGCCGACACCGCCGCATTGGCGTGGGCGAGGCGGAACGTTGAGGCACGCCGCGCGGCGGGGGACTCCCCGGTCCGGCTGCATCACGGAGACGTGACCGATCGGGCACTGCTGGCGCAGTTGGAGGGGCAGGTCGATTTGATCGTCGCCAACCCGCCCTACGTGCCCGAGGGAACGGCCGTACCTGCTGAGGTCGCCGAGCACGATCCGGCTCGCGCTGTCTTCGCCGGTCCGGATGGCTTGGACGTGATCCGTCCGCTGGTCGCAACGGCCGCACAGTGGCTGAAGATCGGCGGCTCGATCGGGGTGGAGCACGATGACACCCACAGCGAGGCGGTTGCTGAGCTGTTCGCCAGCCGGCGAGTCTTTGCCGACGTCGTGAGCCATCCTGATCTGGCGGGGCGCCCCCGGTTCAACACCGCACGCAGGGTCTCGACGGGTGGACCGGCAGCGCGCTAGCTGGTGGCGCACGGCACGGCGCGGGACGTACCTGCCAAGATTGGGTTGTGAGCATTGTGTATGACTGCACCCAACCTGACAGCCGCGCCGCCGGTTTGACCGCCGCGTTCACCGCACTGAGGGGCGGAAAGCTGGTGGTTCTGCCCACCGACACGGTGTACGGCTTGGGGTGCGATGCCTTTGACGGCGTTGGGGTGACCAGCCTGCTGCGGGCAAAAAACCGTGGGCGAGACATGCCCGTCCCCGTCCTGGTGGGCTCCTGGCAGACCATCGACGGGCTCGTGTTCGCGGTCAGCAACCAAGCCCGGAACTTGGTGGAGGCGTTCTGGCCGGGCGCTCTCAGCCTCGTGGTGCAGCAAGCACCGTCGCTGAGCTGGGACCTGGGCGATGCGCGGGGGACGGTCATGCTGCGGATGCCGATGCACCCTGTCGCCCTCGAGCTGCTGCGCGAGGTAGGTCCGATGGCGGTGTCCAGCGCGAATGTCTCCGGTGAGCTTCCGGCGACCACCGCCGCGCTCGCCCGGGAGCAGCTGGGCTCATCGGTCAGTGTGTACCTCGAGGGCGGACCGTGCGCTGCGTCTGTGCCCTCGACTATCGTCGATGTCACCGGTGAGTGTCCGCTTGTGCTTCGAGAGGGGGCCATTTCCACGGCCGCGATCGCTGAGGTCCTGGGCGTCAGCGCCATGGACCTGCTCGTGCGCTGAGCCCTGCTTCGCCCGAGCTTGGCGTCGCCTAGACTCCACATCAGCCCATGTACAAGGGGCAGGAGCACTCTGCCCAGCACATCTCAGCGAGGAGCACAGCGTGAGCACGCCGTTCTGGGGACCCGATTTCGACGCGCTGCAGCATGAGGACCCGGACATCGCCGGTGTCTTGCTCTCCGAACTCGAGCGGCTCCGGGGCGGCCTGCAGCTCATCGCCAGCGAGAACCTCACCAGTCCTGCCGTGCTCGCCGCGTTGGGGTCGACGCTGAGCAACAAGTACGCGGAGGGATACCCCGGGCGTCGCTACTATGGTGGCTGCGCTGAGGTCGACAAGGCGGAGATCATCGCCATCGACCGGGCCAAGGAGCTGTTCGGAGCCGAGCACGCCAACGTGCAGCCCCACTCCGGGGCCAACGCGAACCTCGCAGTTTATGCGGCCTTCTGCCAGCCGGGCGACACGGTGCTCGCGATGAGCCTGCCGCACGGGGGGCACCTCACCCACGGGTCCAAGGTGAGCTTTTCTGGCAAGTGGTTCAACCCCGTGCCGTACCACGTGCGCAAGGACACCGAGTTGATCGACTACGACGAGATCCGGGACCTCGCGAGGGCTCACAAGCCCAAGATGATCGTCGCCGGGGCCACGGCCTACCCGCGGTTGATCGACTTCGCGGCCTTCCGTGAGATTGCCGACGAAGTCGGAGCCATTCTCTGGGTGGACGCTGCGCACTTCATCGGCTTGGTCGCGGGCAGGGCCATCCCTTCCCCGGTGCCGTACGCCGACGTGGTCTCAGCCACCACCCACAAGGTGCTCCGCGGACCCAGGGGCGGGATGCTGCTGTCGAAGGCAGAGCACGCCAAGGCGCTGGACAAGGCAGTGTTCCCGTTCACCCAGGGCGGCCCGTTGATGCATGCCATCGCGGCCAAGGCCGTGGCCTACAAGGAGGCAGCGAGCCCTGACTATCAGGTCTACGCGGCCCAGGTCATCGAGAATGCTGCTGCGTTGGCCAAGGCCCTCGAGACTGAGGGCATGCGCGCGGTCTCCGGCGGGACCGACACCCATCTCGCCCTGCTCGACCTGCGCGAGCTGGGCGTCACGGGTGCCGATGCCGAGGCGCGCTGCGATGCGGCGGGTATCACGCTGAACAAGAACGCGATTCCGTACGACCCGGCGCCGCCGATGACCGCGTCAGGTATCCGCGTCGGTTCGGCGGCGTTGACAACACAGGGCATGGGGCAGTCGGAGATGGTCGAGGTGGCTGCGCTCATCGCCCGTGCCGTCAAGGCCGAGCACGGTACTGCCGCTGGGGACGCGGAACTGGCGAAGGTGCGCGGCGCGGTCAGCGAGCTCGTTGCAGCCAACCCGGCGTATCCCGTGTCGAACCGATGAGTCAACGCCGCGGCGAAAAGACCAACTAGGACTGTGTCACTTCACCCTGCGGTTGCGGCGGCCTCGGTCGCGCCGAGCGGCGCGGGTATTCCGATCAGGGAGCTGGCGCTGGTCGGTCTCACTGCCGCGGTGGTGACGTTCCTCGCGACCGGTCTCATCCGGCTCCTGGCAATCAGGATCGGCGCAGTGGCCTACCCGCGGGACCGGGACGTACACGTCACGCCAACGCCCCGACTGGGGGGTGTGGGCATGTACATCGGGGTGCTCGCGGCGATGCTGATGGCGGCACAGCTGCCCGCGCTGACCCGGGGCTTTGCATTCAGTTCCGATGTGCCAGCCGTGCTGTGGGCCGGTCTGGTTATCGTGGTGGTCGGTGCGCTGGACGACCGCTTCGGGCTCGACTCGCTGACCAAGTTCGCCGGGCAGGTCACAGCGGCAGGGGTGCTGGTGCTCCTGGGTCTGCAGTGGCTGCAGGTCTACTTCCCCTTCGGAGGTGGCGGCAACAGCAACATTCTTGTCTTCGACCAGCTCCAGGCGGGCTTGGTCACAGTGGGTGTCACCGTCCTGCTGGTGAATGCCATGAACTTTGTCGACGGGCTCGACGGTCTGGCGGCAGGTATCGGCTTGATCGCGGCACTGGCGATGTGTGCCTTCTCTCTGGGGCTGCTCAATCGTTCCGGCGGGGACGTCAGCAACCACCCGCCCGCCCTCATCGCTGCTGTGCTCGCGGGGGTGTGCCTCGGTTTTCTACCGCACAACTTCGAACCGGCGAGGATCTTCATGGGCGACTCCGGCTCCATGCTGATCGGGTTGATGCTCGCGGCGGTGTCGACGAGCGCTTCGGGCAAGGTCTCTCCGATCGCCTACGGCGGGCGTGATCTGGTGGCACTGCTCACGCCGCTGCTGGTGGTCGGCGCGGTGAGCTTCGTTCCGGTCCTCGACCTGCTGATGGCGGTCGTGCGCCGCACCCGGGCTGGCCGCAGCCCGTTCAGTGCGGACAAGTTGCACCTGCACCATCGACTGCTCGAGCTGGGGCACTCCCATCGCCGTTCGGTGCTGCTGATCTACTTCTGGACAGCCGTGATCGCGTTCGGGGCAGTAGCGACCACGCTGTTCGACCTGCGGGTGGTCGCACTGGTCATGGCGGCAGGGTTGCTCCTCGCGTTGCTCGGTTCGGCGATTCCGCGGCTTCGCGATCCTCAGCGGTCGCTGAACAAGTAGAACGAACCAGGCAGTCGGTGAGAGTCCCGTCCTGCGAGTGCAGAGGGGGCCGTATCCTGGGCGCCGTGAGCCTCTCAGATTCTGCTGCCCCGCCCAGCCCCGAGGCACCGGACCAAACCAGTGCATTGCGGACCGCTGTGCGCCATGGTGTCCTCGGACTGTTCCTGCTCACTGCCATTTCGGCAGGGGTCTCTTTCCTCATCGTTGGCGTGCCCGGCGTGTGGGGTGCGCTGTTGGGTGCGGCCGTGGGTGGGGGGTTCGTGCTCTTCACGGCTGTGGTGGTGCTGGCAACTGCCAAGTCGGAGCCCACGACCCTGGCTGCGGTGCTGCTCGGTTCGTGGTTGCTCAAGCTGATTCTCGTCATCGTCGTCATGGTGGTGCTACGAGGCATGGACTTCTACAGCCGGGAAACGTTTGTCGCGGTCATCGCTCTGGCGGTCGTCGGTTTGCTGACGTTGGAGACCCGGGCCGTGTTGCGGTCGAAGGCTCCCTACGTCGACCCGGTGCCGAGCGGACCCGCGCTACCGTGAGCACCCGCCGGTGAGGGCAACTCCCATGACTTGGTAAGGTCCCTAAGGCACCCAGGGCTACGGCTCGACATGCGGAGACGTATGTACAGGGCTGCACCATCCACATCTGTAAGCACCGGGGTCACGAGGCCCCGGCCCGACAACGGGAGAGACCGCTGAGCGTCATCGTCACGGCCGTGTCCGGCAGCGAATATCACCCGCCGACGCTGGAAGACTTCTATCCCGATGCGGTTTTCTTCGGGGGCACTCCGTTCGAGCTGAACCGGCTCATGCTCATCCGGCTGCTCGTTACGGCACTTCTGGTCCTGTTCTTCTACCTCGCCATGCGCAGCCCGAAGATCGTGCCGCGCGGCATCCAGAACCTCGGTGAGATGGCGCTGGACTTCGTCCGGGTCCAGATCGCGGACGAGATTCTCGGCAAGGTGAACGGGCGCCGGTTCCTTCCTGTGCTGACCACGATCTTCTTCATGGTGTTGGCGTTGAACTCCACCGGCATCATTCCGCTGCTCAATATTTCGACCAACGCCCTGATCGGCGTCCCGTTGGTGTTGGCGGTGTTGTCCTACGTCACGTTCAACTACGCAGGAATCAAGGCCAAGGGCTTCGGTGGCCACATGAAGAGCAGTCTGGTCGTGCCCAACCTGCCGACGCCGCTGCACTTCATCGTGATCCCCATCGAGTTTGTCTCGACCTTCATCCTCCGGCCGTTCACACTCACCGTCCGTCTCCTGGCCAACATGCTTGCGGGCCACATCCTGCTGGTGCTGTTCTTTGGCGCCACCAGCTACTTCCTCTTCGATGCCGCCGGCGGGATGAAGATCTTCGGACTGCCGTCGCTGATCATGGGCTTCATCTTCATACTTTTCGAGATGCTGGTCATCGTCCTGCAGGCTTACATCTTCACCCTGCTTGCCGCTGTCTATCTTGAACTTGCCATGTCTGCCGAACACTAAGCCTCTCCATCCGCCGGGCAGCAGCGCCGGCACCACAGACGACCCGCTCCGGGAGTGCAATCCCGGGACCGGGACAACAGAAAGGGAACGGGACTCCACATGAGCCTCACACTGCTCGCACAAGCGGCCGGCGAGACCAAGATCAAGGGACTTGGCGCCGTCGGCTACGGTCTCGCCGCGATTGGCCCCGGCATCGGCATCGGCATCGTCGTCGGTAAGGCCATCGAGGGCATGGCCCGCCAGCCTGAGATGGCCGGCCAGCTGCGCGTCACGATGTTCCTCGGTATCGCCTTCACTGAGGCCCTCGCGCTGATCGGTCTCGTTGCCGGCTTCATCTTCTGATTGCGATGACGCTCACTGCAGTGTTGGCCGAAGGGACAGTGGACCGAAACCCACTGCTTCCAGAGATCTACGACATCGTCTGGTCGGCGGTATGCCTGGCCATCATCGGTGTCCTCTTCTGGAAATATGTGCTGCCCAGGTTCCAGGCGGTGTTGACCGAACGCACCGAGAAGATCGAGGGTGGCATTCTGCGGGCCGAGGAGGCGCAGGCCGAGGCCAGAGCGGCGTTGGAGCAATACAACGCTCAACTGGCTGAAGCCCGTGGCGAAGCGGCTCGCATCCGAGATGACGCGCGGGCCCAGGGCCAGCAGATCATCGAGGAGTTGAAGGCGAAGGCGCAACAGGAGAGCGAGCGCATCGTCGCAGCCGGTCACAGCCAGCTGGTGGCGCAGCGTCAGCAGATCGTTGCTGAACTCCGCAGCGACCTTGGCCGCACCTCGGTGAACCTGGCCGAGCGTCTGGTTGGCGAGTCGCTTGCTGACGATGCAAAGCGGTCTGCCACGGTCGACCGTTTCCTCGACGAGCTCGATGCGATGAGCCCATCGCGATGATGGCTGCGAACGGAGGACCGATGCACGCCACTAGTCGCGATGCGCTCACCGCGGTGCGGGAAAACGCCTCGTCCATGACTGGAGAGGCTGGCCGGACGGCGGGTGCCGACCTCTTCTCTGTCGTCGCCCTGCTCGACGGTGAGCGTGTGCTTCGTCGCGCGCTTGCCGACGGATCCACCGAACCGGCCGAACGTGCAGCGCTGCTCAGGGCAGTGCTGGGCGGCAAGATCAGCGGGCAGGCGCTCGACGTCGTTGCTTCGGCCGTTGAACAGCAGTGGTCCTCACCGGCAGACCTGGTGAACTCCCTCGAGCTCGTCGGGAGAGAGGCGTTGCTGCGCAGCGCGCAGGACGCTGGGCAGCTGAGCGCCGTGGAGGACGAGCTCTTCAGGCTCGGGCGAATCGTGGCCGGCAGCCCCACTCTCGACCGAGCGCTGGGGGACAGTACGGCGGACACCACCCGCAAGCGCGAGCTTCTGAAGGCGCTGTTGTCCGGAAAGTCCACTGATGTGACAGCAGCATTGGCGGACCAACTGGTCGGACGGCAGCGCGAGGAGCTGGTCGACGGCCTCAACCGGCTTGCGTCGCTGGCTGCGACGCAACGCGAGAAGTCGGTGGCGCATGTGCACACTGCCGTCGTACTCACCGCGCCGCAGGAAGAGCGCCTGGCGGCAACCCTGAGCCGTACCTACGGCCGCGAGGTCACCTTGCACGTTGAGGTGGACACCATGCTGACCGGCGGACTGGTAATTCAGGTCGGCGACGAGGTGATCGACGGCAGCATCGCGGGGCGGCTGGATGAGCTGCGCGGCAAGCTGGCCGGCTGAGCCGGCTGACGGAGACTTTTGTGGACATTCTGTGCGAACTGGCACCACCGACTGAGAGCAGGACAGTGACATGGCGGAGCTGACGATCTCCTCCGACGAGATTCGTAGTGCGATCGAGACCTACACCTCGAGCTACTCCCCGGAGGCCTCCCGCGAGGAGGTCGGCGCGGTGATAGACACCGCGGATGGCATCGCGCACATTTCCGGACTCCCTTCCGCGATGAGCAACGAGCTGCTGGAGTTCCCCGGCGGAATTCTTGGTGTCGCGCTCAACCTGGATGCTCGGGAGATCGGGGCCGTCGTCCTCGGTAACTACGAGGACATCCAGGAAGGCCAGGAGGTCAAGCGCACCGGTGACGTGCTCTCGGTCCCCGTCGGGGACGCTTTCCTCGGCCGTGTTGTCAACCCCCTCGGCAAGCCAATCGACGGCCTGGGCGACATCGAGTCGAACGAGAACCGCGTCCTGGAGCTGCAGGCCGCCTCGGTCCTCGAGCGCCAGCCGGTCGAGGAGTCGTTGGCGACGGGTATCAAGGCCATCGACGCAATGACTGCGATCGGTCGCGGACAGCGCCAGTTGATCATCGGCGACCGCAAGACCGGCAAGACCGCCGTGTGCATCGATGCGATCCTGAACCAGAAGGCGAACTGGGCGACCGGTGACCCCGACAAGCAGGTCCGCTGCATCTACGTGGCAATCGGTCAGAAGGGCTCGACCATCGCCGGCGTCAAGACCGCGCTCGACGAGGCTGGGGCGATGGAGTACACAACCATCGTCGCAGCCCCCGCCTCGGACTCTGCCGGCTTCAAGTGGCTTGCCCCGTACACCGGCTCGGCCATCGGTCAGCACTGGATGTACCAGGGCAAGCACGTCCTCATCGTCTTCGATGACCTGACCAAGCAGGCCGAGGCCTACCGCACCATCTCGCTGCTGCTGCGGCGCCCACCGGGCCGCGAGGCGTACCCCGGTGACGTCTTCTACCTGCACTCCCGTCTGCTCGAGCGTTGCGCGAAGCTGTCCGACGCACTCGGCGGAGGGTCGATGACCGCACTGCCGATCATTGAGACGAAGGCCAACGACGTCTCCGCGTTCATCCCGACCAACGTCATCTCGATCACCGATGGCCAGGTCTTCCTCGAGTCGGACCTGTTCAACAAGGGTGTGCGTCCCGCCATCAACGTCGGTATCTCGGTGTCCCGTGTCGGTGGGGCCGCCCAGACCAAGGGCCTGAAGAAGGTGTCCGGGTCGCTGCGTCTGGAGTTGGCGCAGTACCGTGAACTCGAAGCGTTCGCGGCGTTCGCCTCCGACCTGGATGCGGCCTCCAAGGCGCAGCTTGAGCGTGGCGCCCGCTGGGTCGAGCTGCTCAAGCAGGACCAGTTCTCGCCGGTCGCGGTCGAGGACCAGATCGTGTCGATCTTCCTCGCGGGAGAGGGTCACTACGACTCGGTACCGGTCGCCGACATCCGGCGCTTCGAGGCTGAGCTGCTCGAGGACCTGCACCGAAAGGCGTCCGGGGTCTACACGGACATCGCCGGCGGTGGGGCGCTCTCCAAGGAGAACATCACGGCTCTCGTCGCAGCAACGAACAACTTCAAAGAAGGATTCACCGCTACTGACGGCAGCCGGGTCGTGAACGAACCTAAGCCCGACCCACTCGTCGCCGACGAGGTCGGCCAGGAGACGGTCGTCGTGAAGAAGAAGACCACGCACAAGTGAGCAACACACCGCCGACCAGCCGAGTGAAGGGAGTGTGACTGACGGATGGCAACCATTCGTGAGCTGCGCTCGCGCATCAAATCGGTCAACTCGACCAAGAAGATCACCAAGGCGCAGGAGCTGATTGCCACTTCGCGGATCACCAAGGCTCAGGCCCGGGTGGCGGCGTCGAAGCCCTATGCGGAGGAGATCACCAGGGTTCTCACCGCCTTGGCGAGCGCCTCGTCGTCGCTCGATCATCCGTTGCTTTCCGAGCGGGCGGAGCCCAGGCGGGCTGCCGTTCTGGTGGTGACGAGCGACCGCGGCATGTGCGGTGGCTACAACGCCAACGTTCTCCGCGAGGCGGAGGCGTTGTTGTTGCTCTTGCGCAGCGAGGGCAAAGAGCCGGTTATCTTCGTCCTCGGTCAAAAGGGGCTGGCCTACTACACCTTCCGCGACCGCAAGGTGTCCGGAGCATGGACTGGTTTTTCGCAGCAGCCGGCTTACTCGGACGCCGCCAAGGCCAGTCGACACCTGGTGGAGTTGTTTCTCGCCGGTTCGGGGACCGAGGTCGAGGCCTACAACGGCGAGGGCACCACAGAGGGCGTTGACGAGCTGCACATCGTGTACACGGGTTTCGTCTCGATGCTGACCCAGACTCCCGAGGTTCGGCGGATGGCACCTCTCGCCGTCGAGTACGCGGACGGTCCCACCCCGGACTACGAGTTCGAGCCGGAGGCGGATGCGTTGTTGGGTGCACTGCTACCGAAGTACATCGGTACGCGTATCTATGCGTCGTTGCTGGACGCTGCCGCCTCGGAGTCGGCTGCGCGACGTACCGCGATGAAGGCGGCGACGGACAACGCCAACGACCTGGTGAACACACTCAGCCGTCAGGCCAACCAAGCTCGCCAGGCACAGATCACGCAGGAAATCAGCGAAATCGTCGGTGGCGCAAACGCGTTGGCCGCAAGCGCAGGAAGTGACTAAACAATGACCGCAGCAGTTACCGAAAGCAAGACCAGCGAGGACAGTGCAACCGCTGGCCGCGTGGTGCGGGTCATCGGTCCCGTCGTGGATGTCGAGTTCCCGCGTGGCGCGGTTCCCCGGCTGTTCAACGCCTGCCACGCGGAGGTGACCTTGCCCTCGGTCGCCAAGACTCTGACCTTGGAGGTCGCGCAGCACCTCGGCGACAACCTGGTCCGCACCATCTCGATGCAACCGACGGACGGCCTGGTTCGTGGAACCGCGGTCGCCGACACGGGCAAGCCGATCTCGGTTCCCGTCGGCGATGTCGTCAAGGGGCACGTGTTCAACGCCCTCGGCGACTGCCTCGATGCGCCGGGAACGGGTCGTGACGGCGAGCAGTGGGGTATCCACCGCAAGCCCCCAGCGTTTGACCAGCTTGAGGGCAAGACCGAGATCCTCGAGACTGGCATCAAGGTCATCGACCTGCTCACCCCGTACGTCAAGGGTGGCAAGATCGGCCTGTTCGGTGGCGCCGGTGTCGGTAAGACCGTGCTGATTCAGGAGATGATCACCCGCATTGCCCGCGAGTTCTCCGGGACTTCGGTGTTCGCCGGTGTCGGCGAGCGCACCCGTGAGGGCACGGACCTCCACCTCGAGATGGCGGAGATGGGGGTGCTGCAGGACACGGCACTCGTCTTCGGCCAGATGGATGAGCCGCCGGGCACGCGCATGCGCGTTGCCTTGTCCGCGCTGACGATGGCGGAGTACTTCCGTGACGTGAAGGAGCAGGACGTTCTGCTCTTCATCGACAACATCTTCCGGTTCACCCAGGCCGGCTCTGAGGTCTCGACCCTGCTTGGCCGGATGCCCTCAGCCGTGGGTTACCAGCCCACGCTGGCGGACGAGATGGGCGAGCTGCAGGAGCGGATCACCTCGACGCGCGGTCGTTCCATCACCTCGCTCCAGGCGATCTACGTGCCCGCGGACGACTACACCGACCCCGCACCGGCGACGACGTTCGCGCACCTCGATGCCACCACCGAGCTGTCCCGCCCGATCTCGCAGCTCGGTATCTACCCGGCTGTCGACCCGCTGACGTCGACCTCGCGCATCCTTGAGGCATCGATTGTCGGTGACGAGCACTTCCGCGTCGCCAACGAGGTCAAGCGGATCCTGCAGAAGTACAAGGAGCTGCAGGACATCATCGCCATCCTCGGTATGGACGAGCTCTCCGAAGAGGACAAGGTTCTCGTCTACCGGGCCCGGCGTCTGCAGAAGTTCCTCGGTCAGAACTTCATCGTCGCCGAAAAGTTCACCGGCCAGAAGGGCTCGGTCGTCCCGCTTGCGGACACTATCGAGGCGTTCGACAAGGTCACCAAGGGCGAGTACGACCACCTGCCCGAGCAGGCATTCAACAGCTGCGGTGGACTTGATGACGTCGAGGCCGCAGCCAAGAAGATCAGCGGAAAGTAGTCAGGTCGTGGCTGAACTCAACGTTGAGGTCGTCGCCGTGGAAGAGCGGCTGTGGTCGGGTAGGGCGAAGCTCGTCATTGCCCAGACCACGGAGGGCGAGATCGGCGTCATGGCCGGACATGAACCCCTGCTCGGCCAGCTGGTCGAGGGCGGGATCATCGCCATCACCACTGTCGACGACGAACGCATGGTTGCCGCAGTGCATGGGGGTTTCCTCTCGGTGACCGCGGAAACCGTCACGGTGCTTGCTGAGTCCGCGGACTGGTCCACGGACATCGACATCGAGGAAGCTCGCGAAGCGCTGCACCACTGGAGCGCGGAGGCTACGGCGGACGAAAAGGCCGCTCTGAGGGCCAGAGGCCGCATTCGCGCGGTCGAGCGCAGCTAATCGTTCACCGGTAGCAAAGGCGGCGCGAGGTGTACCTGGCGGAGACAGTGGCGTTGATCGCCCTATTTGCTCTGCTGGTACTCCTCGCGCTTTTCGCTGCGCACCGTGTCCAGTTGCTTCGTCGCGGTGGCACGCACGTCGTGTTCCGTGAGCTGCCGGCCGCCCCCGGCAAAGGCTGGCGTCACGGCGTGGTCCGGTACCGCGAGGAAGATCTGGTCTTCTTTCGTGTGTCCAGCCTCCGGCCCGGGCCCGACCGAGGGGTTCTCCGCCACAGCCTGGTGGTGCTTGGTCGTCGTCAGGCCGATGTCTCTGAACGCGACGTCGTCCCACCCGGCGCCACAGTGATCCACTTGCGTCACGACACGACAGAGTCGGAGATCGCACTCAGCGGGGGAGCCCTCACCGCGTTGATGTCTTGGATCGAATCGTGCCCTCCGGGCAGGGCCCAGCGCATCAAGCGCTAGATCCCACGTAAGCGGTTCCTACGCGCCCGCGCCCGGCTTCCACAAGATGTCGCCGTCTGGATTGGCGAGCCGGCACAGGATGAACAGAAGGTCAGATGCGCGGTTGAGGTAAGTGGCTGGCAGCTTGTTGGTGTCTGCCGGGCTTGCCTGAATCTGCGCCCAGGCGCTGCGCTCAGCGCGCCGAGCCACCGTCCGGGCTGTGTGCAACAAGGCTGCAGTCGGCGTGCCGCCGGGCAAGATGAAGGAATCCAAGGGCTGCAAGCGCTCGTTGAACTCATCGCACCACCGCTCCAGCCGGTCGACGTAGCTCTGTGTCACGCGTAGCGGGGGATATTTCGGGTCGGACACGACTGGCGTTGCCAAGTCCGCGCCTACGTCGAACAGGTCGTTCTGGACCTGCCGGAGGACATCGGCGATCTCCGTGACCGGCGCCGCGAGCGCGAGCACGGCCCCAATTGCTGCATTGGCTTCTTCTGTGTCGGCATAGGCGACGAGGCGTGGGTCGGTCTTGGACACACGAGAGAAGTCGCTGAGTCCGGACGTTCCGTCGTCGCCGGTCCGGGTGTAGATGCGAGTGAGGTGCACAGCCATGCCCGCACGGTACCTGCCTTGGCGACGACCAAAGACTCGCCTACGAAAAGCCCGGGCAGCGGAACCGATAGGGTCAGTTCCTGTGAGTGAGCATTTCCGGGTGACCGGTGGCGGACGCCTTGTCGGCGAGATCACCGTGAGCGGGGCCAAGAAC
>JADGOX010000279.1 GCA_017882745.1 Mycobacteriaceae bacterium
CGCTTCTCGGAGACGCTGCCGCTGGCGGTGACGTACACGAAGTCGTCCCGGTGTTGGTGGGTGGCCAGCGTGTCGATGAAGTCGTACTCCAGCGAGAACCTGCTCAGGTACGTCCCGGGGGTGTCGCTGAGGTCGACGAAACCGCTGACACGGTCGTAGCCCTGGGCCCGCCCTGCGGCGATCAGCTCGCTCGCGTAGGCGTAAGCCTCCCGGCCCATGGACCCTGCACCGACGATGACCAGACCCCTAGACACACCGGCCTCCCCCTGGCAGCCACGCCGCGGGCTGCGCTCACCAGGAACCCTAGCCTGTCGGGACCGGCTCCCCGGGCGTATCCGATGACGCGGGGGCGATGCCCGCGACCGCCACGGCCACGGCGACGCCACCGGTGTGGGCGATCGAGACGTCGGCCCGCAGCCCGAGCACGACGGCCCGCTCGGGCAGCAGCACCACCGGCCGCCCATGAGGGCCCACGCCGATCTCGATCTCGCGCAGGGTCAGTTGCAGATGGTTCGAGCAGGCCTTGCAGACTGCCTCCTTCGCGCACCACCGGCCCGCCCGGCTCTCGGCGGGCTCGGCCTGGGCGTCGCAATAGGCCAGTTCCGCGGCCGTGAAGATGCGGGGGTCTGGGGTCGCGAACCGAGCGACCGGCTCGACGTCCACCCCGATGTCCGGCACCCGGAGGTCGACCAGCAGGGCGGTGAGCGCGGCGACGTCCACGGGGGATCCGCCCACTGCCTGCGTCATGCCAGCGGGTTGCCGGCGGACAGCGTCACCTTCCGCGTGAGCTCCGCGAGCAGGTCGTAGCCGTCCCAGAAGCGATTGAACTGCAGCGCTTGCCCGAACGGGACGATGCGGTCGATCCCGCGGCCGCGGAGTGCTCGGACGAGGTCACGCAGCTCGTCCTCGCCGAAGCCGAAGGCGGTCAGCGTCTGGTCCGCGCGGCGGATGTGGGGGACGATCTCGGCCAGGGCGGTGACGTGCAGCTGGTAGAACAGCCCGGCGCCACAGAACTCGCCGCGTACGTCGGGGAAGCCGTCCATCGTGAGCACGCTCATCGTGTTGTCCGGGGCGCTGTAGGCCGACACGTCGGCCTCGATCATCGTCCGGCACGCCTGCGAGAACTTGGCGATGGCGGCGGAGGGGTCGACCTGGTAGCCCTTGGCCCGCGCGACCGCCCGGACGCGGCCGTAGAAGTCCTCGGCGAGGGGCTGCGGGTCCTGAGCGCCGGCCCACAGCACGAGCCTCGCCGACGAGCAGCCGAGCTGGTCGAACCAGTAGGCGTCGTTGAAGAAGAGCTCGGCCAGCTGGTCGCGCTTGGCGTCGTCCAGCTCCCGGTAGGCGTCCGTGGCGACGGCCGCCATGGAGAACCGGTCCGCGAAGACCAGCTCGGTGGCGTGCGGCGGGATGGCGGTGGTCCTGATGCGGTTCACCGTGCCGTCGCCGCCCCAGATCACGCGCACGTCGCACTCCGCGGAGATCGCGGCGGTCAGCCGGTCGTCGTGGCCGTACGACAGCATCGTGGTCGAGCCGGCCACCTCCGGGTGGTCGACCACCGTCTCGCGCATCGTGTCGAGGATGAGGTTCGACTGGTCGGTCGCCCGGGACGAGAGCCGTACGATGTTTCGGTTGCCGACGAGGGTGGACAGCACCCACGAGTAGACGAAGAGCGTGTCGACGTTGGCGGGGGGGACGTGGAAGACGGTCCCGCGCGGCATCAGCAGGCACCGGTCGTTGCCCAGCTCCGCGAACGAGTCCTCGAGGCGGTGCAGCTCGGCCTTCCGCATCCAGTACGCCAGCGCCTGGGTCTCAGGCAGGCCGCGGCCCTTGCGCCGCAGCCGGGTCGCCAGGTCCGAGATGTAGTCGATCCGGGACTGGTCGAACGGCGCGGTCACCGGTGCTTCCCTCAGGTCCCGCAGGACGTCGCCGAGGTCCACCGTCCCTCTGGTGGGCAGGAACTGGATGACGGGCATGGAGGTGGTCATCGGCGTCCTCCGTCGAATGCGTGGGTGTCGGAGCAGCCGCGCAGCTCGGAGCGCGGGATGCGCCCCAGGATTTCGAGTTGTTTGCCCGACCATCCCGAGGATGCGTCGCCGACCCCGTGGACGACGCCGAGGTCCTCGGTGAGAATGATGTGGCCAGGGTACGAGTGCGGCAGCACCGACAACACCTCCACCACCCCGGGCGTGCCGTCGGGCGCGGGCTCCCAGGTGGCCGGGTCGCGGATCACGACATCGGCGAAGTTCGGCGGGTACAGGAAGCCGTCGTCCCCCTCGAGGAACACCGAGCCCACCTGCTCCACCATGCCGTAGAAGTTGTGAACGCGGGCAAGCCCCGTCGCGTCCCGCAGCGCAGCCTTGAATTCCGTGTTGCCGACCGCCTCCTCGGCGAGCTTCTTCCACCCTCCGGAGTGCACCAGGATGCCGCCCGACAGGTCGGCGGTGATGCCGAGGTCCCGGATGGCCTGGAGGAAGTACTTCCACACCATGAAGGTGAAGCCGAAGAGCAGGATGGGCTGGCCGTCGTACCGCGCCAGGAACTCGCGCAGGCCGTCGACGTCCAGCTGCATGTCGTCGTTCAGGGCGTAGAAGTGGCGCCGCCCGAACGGGAGCATGCCCAGAACCCCGGCGCCGCGAGCCGAGAAGGTGTTGCGGTCCCTGACGACGTTCTTGGTGTCGATGATGAGCATCGGCAGCCGCTGGTTGCCGAGGATCCGCGCCATCACCGCGGACAGGGCTCGGGACTGGAGGTCTGCGGTGCCGCGGTCCAGGATCACGCGGGACACCGCCTGCCCGGTCGTCCCGGACGAGGTCATCACCTTGAAGACGTCGGCGGGAGGCACGCTGGACAGCTCGTGGGTCTTGAACAGCGACACCGGCAGGTAGGGCAGGTCCTCGATCGAGCGGACGCGGTCGCGTGACCACCCCAGCCCGTCGGTGATCCTGCGGTAGGGCTCGCAGCTGGCGCGGTGGTGGTCGACGAGGTCCGTGAGCTCGGTCAGCAGCAGCCGGTCCTTCTCCTGCTGCGGGATCGAGAACTGCGGCCGCGCGAACAGGTCGGCGAGCACCGCGGACATGGCGACCTGCGATGAGCTCGTCCGGGGTGGGGCACCCGGGGTGGTGGGGATCATCGGCGTGCGGCCTCCTTCAATGACTGGGTGATGGACGCGTAGTCGGGCTTGCCGGTCGGCAGCAGGGGCATGGCGTCGAGGACGTGGACCCGCACCAGGTTGGGGGGCACGTGCAGCTGGTTGGCCAGCTCGCGGCGCAGCTCCTTGGCCCGCTCCGGATCGACGTGGGTCAGGACGAGGGCCACCTTGTCGTCCGCGTCTACGGCGGCCGCCTGGGCGTGCATGTCGAGCCGCTTCAAGGCCATGATCTCGATCTCGTCCAGGGACACGCGGCTGCCGGCGAGCTTGCAGATCCGCTTGGACCGGCCGGTGATGAACAGGAAGCCCTCGTCGTCCAGGTAGCCGAGGTCGCCGGTGGCCAGCACGTCGCCGTGGGTGGCGCCGAGCTCGAGGTCCGCGCGGGACTCCGCGTAGCCCATCATGACGTTGGGACCGCGGTAGTGGATCTCTCCCGTCTCCCCCGCGGGGAGGTCCGTGCCGTCCGCACCGCGAATGGTCAGCACCCCTCCGGACAGCGCGGGTCCGACCGAGCCCAGCTTCTCCGGCAGCCGCTCGGACGGCAGGCACGAGATGCGCGGGGACGCCTCCGTCTGCCCGTACATGACGAAGAACCGGCCGCCGCGGGACGTCATGACGGAGTGAAAGTGGTCGATCAGGTCGACCGAGAGCCGCCCGCCGGCCTGGATGAGGGCCCGCAACGCCGGCAACCGGCGCCGCTCGAAACCCAGCCGCTTGAGCATCGAGTACGTGGTCGGCACCCCGGGCATGATGGTCACGCCGCAGCGCTCGATGTCGGACCAGAACGAGGGCTCGATCACGCTCCCGCCAGGCAGCACCACGGGGGACGCGGCCAGGGCGTGGGACGTCAGGATCGACATCCCGAACGAGTAGAACAACGGCAGGGACGCGAGCCCCCGGTCGTCCGACGTGATCCCCAGCGACCGCACGATCTGCTCGGCGTTGGCGCGGATGTTCGCCCGGGACAGCCGGACGAACTTCGGGCTTCCGGTGGACCCGGACGTCGTCAGCAGCACCGCGAGGTCCGGGTGGGGCGCCGGGTCGAACTCGGAGGCGTACCAGACGCCGGGGACCAGCGCCCGGCCATCGCGGGCCGTGGGGCCGTCCTGCAGCAGCCCGAGCCGCTGCCGTCCCGGGTCGATCACGATGTCGGGCCGGTAGCGCTCCAG
>JADGOX010000280.1 GCA_017882745.1 Mycobacteriaceae bacterium
CGAAAATCGAGTAACCAGCGGAAACACCAACAGTGGTGGCGGACGGGGCCGCCGACACCGGGGCCGCAGCGAGGGCTCCGGCACCCAGCGGAAGGGTGGTGAGAAGGCAGGCGATCAGCGCAGTCTTACGCAAGGCAATACTCCATGTTCAGGGAACACTGGGCGCCACTAGGCGACGCATCGAACAGCTAGATGGCGACCCTGACCGAGAGCAGATGCGCCCGCAGGGAGTTGCTGGTGCTCATTCACAAGCCGGTTGGTTACTGTCCGTAGTAGTTACCATCCGTGGCATCAGGTTACGCTAAGTAATTCCACTGAGGCAAGCAATTACTTGCAGTGACAGGTCGGGCGACCAACTACCCAGTCAGTAGCTTCCGATTTCAGCGCGTCACACGCGGTCGGCGAGCACGACCTTCCGCTGCTGGACCCGCCCGGAGATCACCTCACCCTCATCGCGTCAGTCGACGTGGTGAGGATTCCGGAGCCGCAGCCATCAATCGAACGCAGTCTCGCGTTGCCGTCAGCGCAGGTCGGGCGCTCCGCGGCTGGTGTGCACCACCTTGGAGCCGGCCATCCCCCTTGGCTCGTCATTACTGCGGGGTGCGGCTGTCGCGTACCGTGGATAACAGAAGCCCTGTGATCGTGGACAGTCCAGTCCCGCTGCAGTGCGGTCGTGCCACCGATCCTCGCCGAACAGGGGCCTCCACTTTGCCGTCGTCCACTCTCACCGCACCCGGACCGCGCGAGCGCTACGTCAGCGTGTACGCCGACCTCACCCAGCAGGTGCGGGCAGCCGGACTGCTGAATCGCCGTCGCGGCTACTACGTAGCGACGATCATCGCCACGGTGACGGCGTTCTTCGCGGTCTGGGCAGGTGTGGTGCTGCTGGGAGACTCTTGGTGGCAGCTCGCGCTCGCCGCTGCGCTCGCGGTGATAAGCACCCAGTTCGGGTTTCTCGGCCACGACACCGCCCATCGGCAGGTGTTCGCCTCGCACACCTGGAACGCATGGACCTCACGGGTCATATCGGGCCTGTTCGCCGGGCTGAGCTACGGCTGGTGGAACAAGAAGCACAACAAGCACCACAACGCCCCCAACCAGGAGGGCAAGGACCCCGACATCGCCCCCGGCGTGCTGGCGTTCACCCCCGAGGTGGCAAGCACCCGCACCGGTCTCGCCGCGTGGTTCACCCGCCGCCAGGGCTGGGCATTCTTCCCGCTCCTCACCTTGGAAGGCATCGCCCTGCATGTCGCCAGCGTGCAGACGCTGCTGCAGCAGAAGACGATCAAGCACCGGTGGCTGGAGTTGGCGTTCATCGCGCTGCGGCTCGGTGCCTTCGTCGCCGTACTTTTCGTGCTGCTGCCGCCGGGCTTGGCCGCCGCGTTCATCGCGGTGCAGCTGGCGGTCTTCGGCGTTCTTCTGGGCGGCTCGTTCGCCCCCAACCACAAGGGCATGCCCCTGGTTCCGGCGAACATGAAAGTCGACTTCCTGCGACGCCAGGTAGTGATGTCGCGCAACATCCGGGGCGGCCGCGTCACCGACTGGATGATGGGCGGGCTGAACTACCAGATCGAGCACCATCTGTTCCCGAGCATGCCTCGACCGAACCTGAAGCGGGCCCAACCGATCGTCCGTGCGCACTGCGCTGCCCACGGGGTGGCGTACACCGAGACCTCGTTGTTGCAGTCCTACGGGATCGTCGTGCGCTACCTCAACCGGGTGGGACTGAAAGAACGCGACCCGTTCACCTGCCCACTGGTGCAGCGCTACCGCGCCTGAGAGCGGGGTTGCCCACCTGGGCGGTGCGTTGACCAGCTCAGCCCGCCTCGGTCAGCGGCATGCCGTCAGGCAGCGAAGGAGCCGGTTTTCGCCATGCGCCTGCGCATGTCCCAGAGGTAGATGGTCTTGGGTAGCTGCCTCAGCTGCCGGGGAACCTTGGGATAGGTGAAGCGAACCAGCGCGATGAACAGGTCGAACCGGCGCTGGTCGCTGAATGGTCCTCTAGCTACAGGTAGCTGGAAGCTCATATGCGGATCGCAACTCCCCCTTGACGACCTTGCCGCTGGCGTTTCGCGGCAGCGAATCCACGACGACGAGGTCCTTGGGGTGCTTGAAACGCGCCAGCTTCCCGTCGAGCCACTCGGACAGCTGGTCGACGGTCAGTTCGCCGTCCTTGAGCGCCGCGACGGCCACCGGCACCTCGCCCCACCTGTCGTCGGGCCGACCGATCACCGCCACCTCGACCAACTGGGGATGGCCGTAGAGCACGTTCTCCACCTCGGCGCAGTAGATGTTCTCGCCGCCGGAGATGATCATGTCTTTCTTGCGGTCGACGACGAAGACAAAACCCTCCTCGTCCTGGCGCACCACGTCACCGGAGTGGAACCATCCGCCGTAGAACGCGTTCGCCGTCTCCTGCGGGTTCTGCCAGTAGCCCTGCATGAGCGTCGGTCCGCGGTAGACGATCTCGCCGACAGCTCCGGGGGCCACGTCGTTCATGTCCTCGTCGACGACGCGAGCTTGGATGGTGGGGATGATCTTGCCGACCGAGCCGAGCTTGCGCAGCGCATCCTCACCGTCGAGTACACAGGTGATCGGCGACATCTCGGTCTGCCCGAACACCGCGACATTCAGCGCCTCGGGGAAGGTCTGGGCCATCGCCCGCAGCACGGTGTCCGAGGCCGGAGCCGCACCCCACGAGATCACCCGCAGCTTCACGTCTCGGGGCCGTGCCTTCTGCTCGGCACACACCGCCTGCCACTGCACCGGGACGAGGAACAGGGTGGTGACGCCCTCCGCCTCGAGCACGTCGAGCAGCACGCCCGCATCGAAGGCGCCGGTCGGGTAGACCACCGTGGGCACGCCGAGCAGGATGGACGGTGCCACGCTGCCCAACGCCGCGATGTGGAACATCGGCGAGGCGCAGAAGCCGACCTCGTCCTTCCCGTGCATCTGCAGTGCGCGGATGCACGTGAAAGCCTGCGCCTGCATGTTGGCGTGCGTCAGCACGGCGCCCTTCGGCCGGCCGGTGGTGCCCGAGGTGTACATGATGAGCGCCGGGGTGTCGTCCGGCACGTCGACCGGCGCGTGCTTCTCGCCCGCTTCCACCAGGAGCCCCTCGTACTCCAGCACATCACCC
This sequence comes from Mycobacteriaceae bacterium, assembly GCA_017882745.1. Classification (GTDB taxonomy): domain Bacteria; phylum Actinomycetota; class Actinomycetes; order Mycobacteriales; family Mycobacteriaceae; genus X156. The sequence continues at coordinate 3,140 of JADGOX010000280.1, forward strand.
TCAGCCACACCCCCGACAGAAACACTGACCCCGAGGCCGCTGACCTGTTCGCGGACCTTCACGACGAGCGCGTCCAGCGGTGCGTCGCTGATCACCACTCGCGCGCCGCTGTCCTGGGCGAGAAAGGCGATCTCGGGCGGAGTCATCCGGAAGTTCACCGGCACGGCGATGGCGCCGAGCAGGTTCGTGGCGAGCACCACCTCGAGGTACTCGGGACGGTTGAGCATCACGATCAGGACCCGGTCGCCGAAGCCGACCCCACGACGGCTCAGCGCGTCCGCGAACGCAGTGACGCGTCGGTCCAGCTCCGCCCAGGAGAGCGCGGACCCCTGGAAGCGAAGGGCGATCCCCGCGGGATTCATCAGGGCGTGCCTGACGAGTTGGTTGTTCCAGTTGTTGCGGCGGGAGCGCAAGGGCTCGGTGGTCGGATCGACAAGAACGGCCATCGAAGATTCCTCTCGTTGAGGTAACCGGTGCGAGCGCCCCGCACCCGGAGAACTTGTGATGAGTATTACACAACTACACGCTGAGGTCGACAGTCTTGTTAACAGCTATTCCGCACTCGGTGTCCATTCATACCCTGGCCAGATACCTGAAAGTATGCAACTGTTCACAGAGTGCGAGACCAGGTCCAGCTCAGCTGAACTCGGGTCGTCGCCGGGCGAGTACCGCCGCGATACCTTCCGCGAAGTCGGGAGCGTTCAGCAGCTCGCGCTGCCCTACCGCTTCCCGTTCGAGCGCCTCGTCGAGCAGCGACAAGGTCGACGCGGTCAGCGCCCGCTTGGTCAGCTCGAGCGCCCGCCGCGGTCCACGAGCCAGCCGACGCGCCACCTTGTCCACTCGCTCGCCGAGCGCGCCGGCCGGCAACACCTCGTTGATCAGCCCGGCCGCGAACGCCTCTGCGGCGCTCATCGGTTCCGCGAGCAGTGCCATCGCATTCGCCCGCGCGCGGCCGACCGCCGCGGGTACCAGCAGGCTGGAACCACCGTCCGGCATCAGTCCGACGTTCGTGAACGCCAACAGGAAGTAGGCATCCTCCGCGGCGTACACCAGGTCGCAGGCCAAGGCGATCGAGACCCCGAGCCCGGCCGCCGGACCGCTCACCGCGGCGACGACCGGGACGGGAAGCTCAATGATCGCCCGGACCAGCCGGTTGGCCCCGTCCATTGTCTGCTGGGCCCGAGCGTCGGCCTCGGCCTGGTTGGCGGGCGGCGGGGCCGCGGCGATATCCACGACGTCGGCTCCCGTGCTGAACGCACCCCCGGTCCCACCGATGACCACCACCCGTACCTGCGGGTCCAGCGCGTCCTTGGTGAGCGCCTCACTGAACGCGGTGGCGGTGGCCCCGTCGAGCGCGTTCATCCGCTCGGGTCGGTCGATGGTCAGGCGCAGGATCCCCTCGTCAAGACCGATCCGAAGCCCTGTCATGACCCCACTCCGACCGGCGCCCTGCTGCCAAGAAACCCGCTGAGACGCTCACCGATCAACGACTCCGCCTCCGTGACCATCCGCGAGACCAACTCCTCGACGGTCGGGATGTCCTCGATCAGCCCCTGGCTCTGCCCCGTGCTCCAGATCCCCGCGTCGACGTCGCCCTCCTCGAAGACCTTGCGGCCGCGGGCCCCCGCCACGAGGTGCTGAATGTCGGAAAACTCGCAGCCCTTGGCCTCAAGATCCACCACCTCACCGCTCACCGCATTCTTCGCCACCCGCGCGGTGTTGCCCAGTGTCCGGAAGATCAGCCTCGTGTCCCGCTCGGTGTTGGCCACGATCTGCTCCTTCACCGCCTGAGCCACCGGAGACTCGACCGTGCACATGAATCGGGTACCCATGTTCACCCCGTCCGCACCGAGTGCGAGGGCCGCAACCAGGCCACGCGCATCGGCAATCCCGCCCGAGGCGATCACCGGGATGCTCAACACCCTCGTCGCCGCCGGAATCAGGACCAGCCCCGGCACATCGTCCTCACCCGGATGCCCAGCGCACTCGAAACCGTCGATGCTCACGGCGTCCACGCCGATCCGCTCGGCCTTCGCGGCATGGCGCACGCTCGTGCACTTGTGGATCACCTTGATACCGGCGTCCTTGAAGTGCGGAAGGTGATCAACCGGATTCGCTCCCGCAGTCTCCACAACCTTGATGCCGGACTCGATGATCGCCTGCCGGTACTCGGCATAGGGCGGCGGAGTGATCGAAGGCAAGATCGTGAGATTGACGCCGAAGGGCCGGTCGGTCAGCTCCCTGCACCGCGCGATCTCACGCACCAGGTCCTCCGGCGTCGGCTGCGTGAGCGCGGTAAGGAACCCGAGCGCACCCGAGTTCGCGACCGCCGCCACCAACTCGGCCCGCCCGACCCACATCATCCCGCCCTGCACGATCGGGTGCTCCACCCCGAACATCTCGGTGAACCTGGTAGTCAGCACGTCAGCGGACCTCCTCGAAAGTGCCGCCGTTGGCGGCCTTGTCCCGCAGCAGCGGCGGCGGAGTGAAGCGCGCGCCGTAACGCTGTGCAAGTTCCTCCGCCCGAGCGATGAACCCCGGCAGCCCGCGGCGCTCATCTCCCGTCGCTCCGCTCGCCCCGTGCTCCTCTCCCGTCGCTCCGCTCGCCCCGTGCTCCTCTCCCGTCGCTCCGCTCGCCCCGTGCTCCTCTCCCGTCGCTCCGCTCGCCCCGTGGTACTGGTCCATATATCGCGCCACACCCCCGGTCCAGCCGGGGTACCCGATGCCGAGGATCGAGCCCACGTTGGCGTCGGTGGCGGTATCCAGAACACCCTCTTCGAGGCAGCGGACGGTCTCGATGGCCTCGATGAACAGCATCCGTTCCTTCATGTCCTCGAACGGGATCTGCTGGTCACCTCCGAAAGCATCGGCGAGCCCGGGCCACAGCCCGACGCGCTTGCCGTTGACGTAGTCGTAGAAACCCGACCCCGTCGAGCGGCCCTTGCGCCCGAAGTCGTCGATCATCTTGTCGACGACAGCGTCCGCGGGATGCGGCTCCCAGGTCTTGCCCTCGGCGAGGATGCCGGCCCTGGTCTCCTCGCGGATCTTGCGTGGAAGCGTCAGAGTCAGCTCGTCCATCAGCGCAAGCACGGGAGCGGGGTAGCCGGCCTGGGAGGTGGCCTGCTCGATCGAAGCTGCGGGGATGCCTTCTCCGAGCATTGCGATGCCCTCGTTGGTGAAGGTGCCGATAACGCGGCTGGTGAAGAAACCTCGGCTGTCGTTGACCACGATCGGCGTCTTGCCGATCTGCTTGACCACGGCAAGTGCCCGGCCAAGGGCCTCCTCGCCGGTCTTTTCCCCCTTGATGATCTCCACCAGCGGCATCTTGTCGACTGGGGAGAAGAAGTGCAGTCCGATGAAGTCCTCGGTACGGGAGACGCCTTCGCCGAGCAGGGTGATGGGCAGCGTCGAGGTGTTCGAGCACAGGAGGGCGTCAGGGGCAATGAAGCCATCGATCTCGGCGAACACCGCGTTCTTGACCGCAGGGTCCTCGAACACGGCCTCGATCACCAGTTCGGCGCCGGCGGTGTCCTCGGGCCTGCCCGTGGGGAGGATGCGTCCGAGGATCCGCGCAGCCTTCTCGTCTGTGCTCTTTCCGCGTGCGACGGCCTTGTCGAGGATGGCCTTCGAGTAGCCCTTGCCCCGCTCGGCGGCCTCGAGGGATACGTCCTTGAGCACAACCTCCATGCCGGACTTCGCACAGACGTAGGCGATCGCCGCGCCCATCATCCCGGCTCCGAGGACGGCAACCTTCTTGACCGGCTCCCGCTCCCCGCCGCCGTAGCTCTTGAACAGCGAGTTGGCCTTCTGCATGTCGAAGAAGAAGGCCCGGATCATGTTCTTGGAGATCTGCCCGGTGGCGAGCTCGGCGAAGTAGCGGGTCTCGATGGTCTGGGCGTTGTCGAAGTCGACCAACGCTCCTTCGACGGCTGCGCTCATGATCGCGATCGGCGCGGGGTAAGGGGCACCCTTGAGCTGCTTGCGCAGGTTCGCCGGGAAAGCAGGGAGGTTCGCAGCCAGGGCCGGGGTAGCCGGGGTGCCACCGGGGATCCGGTAGCCCTTGGTGTCCCAGGGCTGCACGGGCGAGGGGTTCGCGGCAATCCACGTCTTCGCCGCCGGCACCAGGTCCTCAGTCGAGTCGACGAGTTCGTCGACCAGCCCGAGCGCGAGTGCCTGCTCCGGCCGGTGGCGTTGCCCCTGCAGGAGCACCTGGGTCAGCGCAGTCACGATTCCGAGCAGCCGGACGGTGCGCACGACTCCGCCACCTCCGGGCAGCAGTCCGAGCGTCGCTTCGGGAAGTCCGATCTGGACGCTGTTGGCGTTCACCGCGACCCGGTGGTGGCAGGCGAGCGCAAGCTCGAGGCCACCGCCGAGTGCCGCGCCGTTGATGGCCGCGACCACAGGCTTGCCCAGGGTCTCCAAGCGGCGCAACGGCCCCTTGATGCGCGTGACGTTCGCCATCACGGCCTCGGCCTGTCCGGGCTCCGAACGCAGGATGTCGTTGAGGTCGCCACCGGCAAAGAAGGTCTTCTTCGCCGAGGTCAGGATGACGCCGGCGATGTCCTCGCGCTGGGCCTCCAGACGGTCGACCGTCGCGGCAAGAGACGCGATGAAGCCCTCGTTCATGGTGTTCGCGGACTGAGTGGGGTCGTCGAGAGTCAGGGTGACGATGCCGTCAGCGTCCCTGTCAAAGCGAATAGTGCTCTCGGTCATGGGGATTCGTGCTCCAGTTCTAGGGGTGGACAGCGTTCTCAGAGTCGCTCGACGATGGTGGCGATACCCATTCCGGCGCCGACGCAAAGCGTGGCCAGGCCGTACCGCTCGCCGCGACGTTCCAGCTCGTCGAGCAGGGTGCCCAGAATCATGGCCCCGGTGGCTCCGAGCGGGTGTCCCATTGCGATGGCGCCACCATTGACGTTCACCTTCTCCAGGGGAATCACCAAGTCCTTGGCGAACTTCAGTGCAACGGAAGCGAAGGCCTCGTTGATCTCGAACAGGTCGATGTCGGTGGCGTCGAGGCCGGCCCTGGCCAGTGCCTTGCGCGCGGCCGGGGCGGGTCCGGTGAGCATGATCGTCGGTTCCGAACCGACGACCGCGGTGGAGACGATCCGCCCGCGCGGGGTCAGTCCGAAGTTCCGCCCGGCGGTCTCACTGCCGATGACCATCAGCGAGGCACCGTCGACGATGCCCGAGGAGTTGCCCGCGTGGTGCACGTGGTTGATGCGCTCGACCCAGTGGTACTTCTGGAGCGCCACAGCGTCAAATCCGCCCTGGTCCCCGAGCGCAGCGAACGAGGGCTTCAGCTGACCGAGACTCTCCACCGTCGCCTCGGGACGCATGTGCTCATCGCCCTCGAGCACGGTGACGCCGTTGCGGTCCCGGACGGGGATGACCGAACCGGCGAACCGCCCGTCGGCCCAGGCCTTGGCCGCGAGGGTCTGGGAACGAGCCGCGAACCCGTCGACGTCCTCACGGCTGAACCCCTCGAGCGTCGCGATCAGGTCCGCACCGATACCCTGTGGCACGAAGGACGTCGTGTAGTTGGTGTGCGGATCCATCGCCCAAGCGCCGCCATCCGAGCCCATCTTGACGCGGGACATCGACTCGACCCCGCCGGCGAGCACCACATCCTCCCAACCGGAGCGGATCTTCTGTGCGGCCAGGTTCACAGCCTCGAGCCCGGAGGCGCAGAAGCGGTTGAGCTGGACCCCGGCCACGGTCTCCGGAAGCCCGGCGGCCATGGCCGCCACGCGGGGCAGCACCGCACCCTGCTCACCCACCGGCGAAACGATGCCGAGTACCAGATCGTCGATCGCGTTGGGGTCCAGACTCGGGAGCCGCTCACGCACCGCGTCGATGAGCCCGACCACCAGGTCGATCGGCTTCACCGAGTACAACGACCCGGAGGCCTTGCCCCGGCCACGTGGAGTTCGGACCGCGTCGAAGATGAGCGCTTCGGAATGCCCCATGGAAAGCCCTTCGTTCGTGAGAAGTCGTGCGAATTGTTGTTAACATGCACCTGTGCGCCCAGCCTTGTCAAGAGGCGACGACCAGGCATTTCCAGGCGAACTGTGGAACGATGCTCCAACGCAGCACTGGGAAATGATGAGTTACTATTGGACGATCGACCGATACGCTGAGGCAGTGCCTGGGCGGCCGAACCCGGCTACGGGCAGGCATTGACCACCCCAACCTCACTATGGAGTGCCGTGACCGAACAGCTGCACGCGGATGAGTCGGCTCCCGTGGCCGCACCTCCGCAGCGGCGGCCGAAGAACCGCAAGGCGCAGATCGCAGCCACCGCGGCAGAGGCGTTCAGTGAGCGCGGCTACCACGCCACCGGCATCGACGACATCGCCGCCAGGCTCGGCATCTCCGGACCGGCGCTGTACCGGCACTTTCCGAACAAGTACGCCCTGTTCCTGCATGCTGTGACGAGCCTGGCGGACGCCTTGATCACCGCCACGGACGAGGCCGAGAGGGACACGAGCCTCGACGCCGAGAGCCAGCTGCGCCAGGCACTCACGGAGCTCATCCGGACCACCATCGACAACCGCAGGACCGGCGGGCTCTACCGTTGGGAGGGCCGCTATCTCCAGCCCGAGGACAGGGCCCGGCTGCGCGAGAAGATCGACCTGGTCAACCAGCGCATCATCGATCCGCTGTCCGAGCTGCGCCCCGAGCTTCCCGAACCGGACGCTGTCATGCTGAGCGCCGCTGCGCTCAGCGTCATCGGAAGCATCACCGCACACCGGGCCGCCTTGCCCGTCAAACGGATCGAGAGCCTCCTCCTGGTTGCCTGCTGGTCGGTGCTGCAATGCGAGCTGCCCGCGATGTGCGAGGCAAGTTCCTCGGAAGCCGAGGCCTCGGTGCACTCCGGCATGACGATGACCTCCAAACGCGAGGTCCTGCTGCACGAGTCGGTGTCGCTCTTTCATCAGCGCGGCTACCACGAGGTGAGCATCGAGGAGATCGCGGCGGCCGCCGGCATGAATGCCTCGGGGGTCTATCGGCATTTCACGAGCAAGTCCGAGCTGCTGGCTGCGGCATTTCACCGGGCCTCGGACCGGCTGACCGTCGCCGTCACCTCGGCGCTGGCAGAGTCGGAAACGCCGGAGACGGCGCTGGCGCGCCTGGTCGAGGTGTACGTAGATCTCTCGTTCAAGCAGAGCGAGCTCATGTCGGTGTACTTCGCCGAGATCGGCAACCTGCCGAAGGACCAACGCACGGCGCTGCGCAACATCCAGCGACTCAACGTCGAGGAGTGGGCCCATCTGCTGGGCGAGGTCCGCAGCGATCTGGCTCCGGCAGAAGCCCGGTTCCTGGTCCACGCCGCGTTCGGCCTGGTGGTCGACATCGGCCGACTCGTCCGTTTCAGCACGAACGCCGGCGCTCAACGTCGCGTGCAGCGGCTGATGCTCGCGACGCTGCTCGGAAGCCAGCACTGACCTTCCACAAACAGGAGAACCACGATGACTGCAGCAGAAGACTTCCAGACCCTCCGAACCAGCGAAGGCCAGATCGATGCTCAGCAACTCGACGAGGTGTGGGCACAACTCGAGCCTGTGCACATCGATGAGCTGACCTCCGGCCGC
>JADGOX010000281.1 GCA_017882745.1 Mycobacteriaceae bacterium
CACGACCGCTACCAGCGCCAACGCGTGGCCGGCGCGCTCACTCAGGCTGGACTCCCGGCGCGGGAGATCGATCGCGACCGTCCCGTTCCGGGCCGGGTGTCGGTGCTGACCATGCACCGGGCAAAGGGCACGGAGTTCTCCAAGGTGGTCCTGGCCGGTGTCGGGTGGACCAGCGACGCCGAGCAGCGCCGGCTGGCCGCCCTCGACCCGGCAGAGCGGCAGGATGCCGAACTGCGGGCCCGGTCCCTGGTGTACGTGGCAGCCACCCGGGCCAGTGATGAGCTGGCCGTGGTGCGCCGTGCCTCTGCCTAATTCATAACGGCTGTTGAAAACAGCCTTCACACCCATGAGCCAGAACGGGATCTTCACCCAAAAGAGAAGAATGCGCGAGCACCCTCGAAGGGATCAATCAGGTTGACCCTCTCGAAAAGCCTATGAACTGTCCTGCCGAGCACAACGCCACAGACAGGCTTATGCAGGCTTATGCATGCAACTATCGCCGCACTACCGGCGACTAACGAAACCTGCTGATCCCATGACTCCGAGGCGATCTCGTTCGCCGGCCTCCTCCGGGGCGGTGGTGACGGCACCTGGGTGAGGTGTCCATGGCCAGCTTTGACCCGTGCCGTGGCTGCGCACCGCCTACTCTGTTGGGTGCCCGCATCGAGACCTTCTGCGGTTGCGGCACCGTAATCTGACGTTCGTGTTGCGTTGCCTGGGGTCCTGGGGTTGAACGTGTCAAGGGGGAACTGTCATGGAGAAGAAGTTTACGAGCGGAGACACCCCGCTCAGCGACCTGCTGGACTTGGCCGGGAGCGGAGACCTCCAACTGCCCGATTTTCAACGCAGCTGGGTGTGGGACGACAACCACATCACGAGCCTGCTCGCTTCCGTGTCTCTTTCCTATCCGATCGGGGCGGTGATGACATTGGAAACCGGTAACCCGGATGTGCGGTTCAAGCCTCGGACCCTGGAGGGCGTCTCGGCCGGGGCGCATGAGGAACCGAAGTACCTATTGCTCGATGGACAACAGCGCGCTACCTCACTATTCCTCGCGCTGAGGTCGGGGAAACCGGTGGCGACTCGCGACGCGCGGAAGAACCCCATGAAGCGACGCTACTTCGTCGACATAGCCGCCAGCATCGACCACGACGGCGACCGCGAGGAAGCGATTGTGTCCGTACCCGCCGACGGGCTCGTCAAGACCTTCCGAGGTGACGTCATACTTGATGTGTCCACCCGCGTTGCGCAGTTGACAGGGGGCCGTGCAGGGATGTTCCCCCTCGACATCGTCCTTGATTCTGACGAGACGATGAACTGGCAAATAGAATATCTGGCCGCGGGTGAGACTAAGGGGCAACTGGCCACGTGGAAGGCTTTCAACGACGCCGTCATAAAACCCTTCACCGGTTATCAGGTGCCCACTATCCAGCTGTTGAAGGAAACGCCAAAGGAGGCCGTCTGTCAGGTGTTCGAGAAGGTGAACACTGGCGGGGTTGGGCTGACAGTATTCGAGCTGGTGACGGCCACCTACGCTGCAGAGGGCTTCAACCTCCGTGAAGACTGGGACGAACGGCGCAAAACCCTCGCAGTTCACAAGGTGCTCGACGAGTTCGACGCTACCTCGTTCCTGCAGGCGATCACACTGCTTGCAACCAGAGCCAAACGGGCCGCTCATTTGCAGGCGAGATCAGACGACGAGCGAGCGCCAGCGGTGTCGGCGAAGCGGCGCGACATGCTCCGCCTACCTCTGGATGAGTACCAGGAGTGGGCGGACCCGACCAAGAAGGCGATGGCATCGGTCGTCCGGTTCCTGCACGGCGAGCACATCTATGCCGCGCGAGACCTTCCTTACACAACTCAACTGGTCCCGCTCGCGGCGATCATGACCGCGCTCGGTGGTCAGGCGGAGAGTCACGGCGTCGCAACCAAGTTGCGGCAATGGTTTTGGTCCGGCGTGTTCGGCGAGCTTTACGGGGGCGCCACCGAGACTCGCTTTGCCAATGACCTACAGGACCTCACTGCCTGGATTACCGGCGACACACCCGAGGAGGAGCCACGGACAGTTCGCGATTCGCAGTTCCAGGCCGAACGGCTCTTAACTCTGCGCACCCGAAACAGCGCCGCTTATAAGGGCATGTATGCCTTGCAGATGAAGCGGGGTGGCCGTGACTTCCGGACCGGGCTCACCATCGATGTCCACGCCTATCTCGATGACGCAATCGATGTGCACCACATTTTCCCGCAGAAGTGGTGCAGCGAGCACAACATCCCGGAGGGGATCGCCAACAGCATCGTCAACAAGACTGCGATCGATGCGAAAACGAACAGGCGCATCGGCGGCAACGCACCGACTTCTTATCTTGCGACGATCGAATCCGTGGAAAAGACAACCGCACAGGATGTCGACCAGATCCTCAGTAGTCACGATATCGATCCGCTTTCTTTGCGACGAGACGATTTCCCTGCCTTCTTCAACGCGCGCTACGAGCGACTGCTCCGCCAGATCGAAGAAGCGACTGGGAAGCCGGTGAACCGATCCGCGGACTCCGCGAGCCCGTACGCCCCCGTCGATACCGATCCTGGTGCGGCGGCGAGGCGAATCACCGACGTGATTCACGCAGGCGAGAGCAAGGTGGTCGAGTTTAAGTCGACCGGGCGCAAGAATCTACGGACCGGCGAGAAGGACCCCGCTATGGAGTACAACGTCGTGAAGTCGCTGGCTGGGTACATGAACTCGCACGGCGGGACGCTGGTGGTGGGAGTCGCCGACGACGGGCGAATCGTCGGTATTGAGGAAGATTACCCATTGCTCGGCAAGAAGGACGCCGATGGATGGGAGCTGTGGCTGACCGACCTGCTGTCGAGCGCACTAGGCAAGGCCGCCGCGGCGGACGTACTCGTGTCCATTGCACGGGTCGAGGAGCGCACCGTGGCCCGCATCGACGTCGGTCCTGCCGCCCGGCCGGTGTTCACGAACACCACCAGCAAGACCGGCGAGAAGCGGCAGTCATTCCTCGTCCGAATCAATAACTCAACGCAGGAGCTGTCTGGCCAAGACGCGCACGACTACCAACGAAGCCGCTGGCCGGTCTGAGTCAAGTTCTCCAAGGTGGTCCTCGCCGGGTCGGGTGGACCTGCTACGCCGAGCAGCGACGCTGGCCGCTCTCGACCCAGCAGAGCGGCAAGATGCCGAACTGCGGGCCCGGTCCCTGGTGTACGTGGCAGCCACCCGGGCCCGTGATGAGCTTGCCGTCGTCAGGCGGCAGGTCCTCTCGCGCACGACGACACCCCGAAGCGCGGGTGCAACCGGCAGACATCTCGCGGTCACGCGCCACAATCGTGTCCATGACTTCCGCTGAATCGCTGCGCTCGGTTCGCGACCACCTGTCCGAAGTCGTCGATCGGGTGGAACACCAGCACGCGCGCGTCATCATCACCCGCAACGGG
>JADGOX010000282.1 GCA_017882745.1 Mycobacteriaceae bacterium
GAAGGTGTACGCGAGGAACCAGTGTTAACGCCTCTCAAGTCTCCCGCCAGCTCTAACCCGGTGGATTCGGGCTGGTCTGCGGTGCGCACCACCACCTTTCGTCGGTGGTGGGAACTCCGGGGTTGGTTAAGGTCGCTGGCCCCGGAGGCCACGGTGAAGGCCTGCGGCGTAGCCGTGGCGATATCGCAGGGGCATAGCTGGGCACCTCACTCCTCGATCGGTTCGCAGTGAACGTGGGAACCACCGCAAGGCTCCCGAGTCGCCGTCCTCAACCGGGGTCGGCGGGGTCGGGTTGATGCGTCGTCTGTCGATGGCCATGTGGTGGGGCGGAGGGGTCGTAGTAGTCCGAGCGGGGGAAAGCCTCGTACATGGCGAAGGGCCCCAGCGGAAGTGGAGCAGCAAGCACGACACGAACGGAGGCACCGGTGAATACTGGTGAGCTGTCATGGCCCGATCCTGATTCGGCGGCATGGCGGGTACGACAGATGCAACGCAAGCTGCACCACTGGGCGGTCGATGATTCCGACCGTCTGTTTGATGATGTGTTCAACCTTGTTCATCACCCGGATTTTCTCACCGTCGCGTGGGAACGGGTGCGGGGCAACAAGGGTGCCCGTTCAGCCGGGGTTGACCGGTTGGCACCGGTGTCCATCATCGGTGATTCCCAGGTCGTGGCGTTCCTGAGTCAGGTCCGGGACCAGTTGAAGTCCCGGACGTTTGCTCCACTGCCGGTGCGGGAGAGACTCATTCCCAAACCGGGGAGCAGCAAGCTCAGGCGTCTGGGTATCCCGACCGCGAGGGACCGGGTGGTGCAGGCATCGTTGTTGCTGGTGTTGGAGCCGATCTTCGAGGCGGATTTCAAGCCGGTCAGTTACGGTTTCCGTCCCCGACGTCGCGCCCAGGACGCGGTCGCTGAGATTCACGCTCTCGGATCCCGGAGCTATCACTGGGTCTTCGAGGCGGACATCGCAGCGTGTTTCGACGAGTTGGCGCATTCCGCGGTGATGGAGCGGGTACGTGCCAGGGTCGTCGATAAACGGGTCCTGGCCCTGATCAAAGCGTTCCTGAAGGCGGGCATCATGTCCACCGAAGGCACGGTCAGGACCTCCGAGACCGGCACACCCCAGGGCGGCATACTGACTCCTCCAACGCAGTGGGCAACTTCTGCTTCGAGGTGTCGCTGAGCTATCGGCGGGTTGAGCGGCCGCGGCGTGTCAGTGAGACGATGTGACATGTTGAGTAGTACGTTAATGACATGGTTCATGGTGGTTCTGCTGGTCGTGCCCGCGCGCGTGGTGACGTGTTCGCCGAGCGGGTCAACGCCGCCGCGGACCTGCTGGACGCGGGTGTGCCGGCTGCAGATGCCGCGCGGGAGCTGGCCGCGCGATTCGGCTGCTCGCTCCGGCAAGCGCACCGCTACGTGCAGCGCGCCGGAGGGTCCGGGCATGTCGCGGTGCCGGCCCCGGCCGCGGTGTTCACCGTCAAGCTGGCGATGCCGCTCATCGCGCGGGTTCGCGGCCATGCCGCCGCGTCGGGGCGCACGCTCTCCGCCGTCGTCGCACAGGCGTTGGAGGAGTTCCTGGCGCGGACGCATAGAGAGCATCCACGCCGGTGAGCGAGCGGGTGATCGAGACCGAGTTCGTCTTCGATCGCCTGCAGGCCGCGGAATTGTCGGCGGCCTACCGCATTCTTGTCCCCGAACGACCCTCGCGCAGCGTGCGCGCTGGTCAGAAAGCGAGCTGTGCTGATGAGCAACGCAGCGATGTACGCCCGGGTCTCCTCGGCCCGGCAGAAGGAGCAGGAGACGATCGGATCCCAGACCGCGGCGCTGCGCCTGCACGCCGAACAGCTGGGCCTTCACGTGCCTGAGCAGTGGGTCTTTGAAGACGACGGCCATTCCGGGGCCAGTTTGGTTCGTCCGGCGCTGGAGCGGCTGCGTGACCTGGTCTGTCAGGTCCCCGTCGACGTGCTGCTGGTGTATTCCCCGGACCGCCTGGCTCGCAAGTACGCCTACCAGGCGCTGTTGATCGAGGAACTCGCCAAGGCCGGCACCCGTATCGTGTTCGTCAAGGGCCCGTGCGGCGACAGTCCCGAGGATGCGCTGCTGGTGCAGTTCCAGGGCATGATCGCCGAGTACGAACGCGCCCAGATCCTGGAACGGACCCGCCGCGGCAAGACCCATCGCGCCAAGGCTGGCACGATCAACGTGCTCTCCGGTGCCCCGTTCGGCTACCGGTATGTCCGCAAGAGCGAGCACGCCGAAGCCCGCTACGAGATCGCGGCGCACGAGGCGGCGATCGTCGCCGAACTGTTCACCCGCTACGCCGACGGCGGGGTCGCGATCGCCGAGCTGACCCGCTGGCTGAGCAGCCTCGGCGTGGCGACCCGCACCGGCAAACCTCGCTGGGACCGCTCCACGGTCTGGGGCATGCTGCGCAACCCCGCCTACGCCGGGCGCGCGTGTTTCGGCAAGACGATGCGCACCGAGCAGAGCGCCGCGCTCAACCGCACCGCACGGCTGGCCGGGCGCAGCACCCCACGGCACTACACCGTCATCGACCGGGCCCGCGAGGACTGGCTGGAGATTGCAGTCCCGGCGCTGGTCGCCGAGGACACCTGGGCCCGGGTCCAGCGGCGGCTGGCGGAGAACAAACGCTATGCCGCCCGCAACAGCAGCAATCCCTCGCTGCTGCAAGGCATCTGCGCCTGCAGCAGCTGCGGCTACGCCTACTACCGCACCTGCACCCGCACCACGAACAACAAGATCTACTACTACCGTTGCCTCGGCTCGGATAACTACCGCTACGACCGCGGCCGGGTCTGCACCAACAAACCGGTCCGCGCCGACTACCTCGACACCCTCGTCTGGGACCACATCACCACCCTGCTCACCGACCCGGCCCTGGTCCGCACCGAGATCACCACACGGCTCGAGCAACACCGCACCGCAGACCCCGCCACCGCGCAGCGCCAGCGTCTGGACACCGGCCTGGCCAAGGCCTCCACGGCGATCACCCGACTCATCGGCGCCTACCAGGAGGAGCTGATCTCCCTTGACGAGCTCCGGACCCGCATGCCCGAACTGCGAGCCCGCGAGACCAGCCTGCGTCACCAGCTCGACGCGCTCGACAGTCAACTCGCCGACCGAGAGGTCTACCTCACACTCGCCGACAACCTCGAAGACTTCCTCACCGGGCTCCGCGACAAAGCCGCTACCGCGACCGTCACCGAGCGCCAGCGAGTCCTGCGCCTGCTCGTCAAAGACGTCCTCGTCGGACCCGACAAGATCACCATCCGCCACTCCATCCCGGTTCGGGCCGGAGCCAGCCGTCGCCACGACGACAAGCCTGAAACCGACTCCGAGGGCGAAACCCACGCGAGTTGCCCACCGCGTTGGAGGAGTCCTCTC
>JADGOX010000283.1 GCA_017882745.1 Mycobacteriaceae bacterium
CAGTCCTATCCGCGCGCCATGTCCACGAAACGTGAGTAGTGGAGCTGCGGCGCGACGGTGATCGTCTTCAACGGGCCGTTGCGGTGCTTGCCGAGGATGAGGTCGGCCTCGCCGGAGCGCGGGTCGTCACGCTCGAACGCGTCGGGCCTGTGGATCAGGAGCACCATGTCCGCATCCTGCTCCAGCGAGCCAGACTCACGGAGGTCGGACAGCATCGGCTTCTTGTCGGTGCGCTGCTCCGGGCCACGGTTGAGCTGACTGATGGCGACCACGGGGACCTCGAGCTCCTTGGCCAGCAGCTTGAGGTGACGCGAGAACTCACTGACCTCCTGCTGACGTGACTCGACCTTCTTGCCCGAGGACATCAGCTGCAGGTAGTCCACGACCACGAGTTTGAGCCCGTGCTTCTGCTTGAGCCGTCGCGCCTTGGCCCGGATCTCCATCATCGTCAGGTTGGGGGAGTCGTCGATGAACAGCGGAGCCTCGCTGATCTCACCCATACGGCGAGCGAGCCTCGTCCAGTCGCTGTCGGTCATCTTTCCCGAACGCATGGCACCCAGCTGAATTTGCGCCTCGGCGGAGAGCAGACGCATGACGATCTCGGTGCGGCTCATTTCCAGGCTGAACACCACACTCGGCATGCCGTGCTTGATGGAGCACGAACGGAGCCAGTCCAGGCCCAGCGTGGAGTTGTGCGTGGGGATCATCGAGCGGCCGGCGAGGTAGAGATGCGCGGTATTGTCCACCTCCACACAGCGGACGGGCACGCTCGGCACGGGGCGAACGTCGACGATGCACCGCGAGGATGAGGAATGCACCTTGCTTGCACTTGCGTAGCGCTCCTTGTGCAGCAGCTGCTTCCTCGGAAGTCCGAAGACCACATCATCGGTGGTGAAGGTCAGGGTGAAGGCGACGGAGGAGGCTGGGGTCCGACCACGCACAACCTGCTTGCCGAGGTGGCACCGATACCCCAGGCTCACGACGAGTTCCTGCGCGTCACGCACGAGCCGCTCACTGGTCACGCTGAACTGAGCGGAACCATCGGCGGTCACGGATCCGTCGACATCGAGCAGCCCGGCCAGCAAGGCGCGGCGCTGGGCCTCGGAACTCCGCAGATACTGCGCCGGAATGTGCTTGGCACCCAGCACGCCGATGGCACCCAGCCGTCCCTGCAGATCCTCGACGATGCCCTCCGCCTCGATGCGCATGATGATCTCGGGATCGGCACCGGTGTTGGCCGCCACGGCGCCCGTCCCGTCTCCGAGCCAGGCCCCGAGGGTGTACGGCGGCACGAGTAGCTCTAGCTCGGAAAGCTGCAGGGCGGCAGCGTTCCGCACGGAGTGGCTGCCGTGTCCGTCAGCGGTATCCCACCGCACCGTCTGCGCGATCTCACCGGTGGTCCGCACAACCGACGCCGCAGGTGGGCCATGCGGCGCGCGGGTATTCGTCAGCCACTGGTGCTCCTCGTCGGCCACCAAGACGCTGCCATCGGAGAACTCCACCTCGTAACACGGCCGACCCGCCATGACCTCGGTGGCAGCGAGGACCCGGGTTGACCGACCGTCGGCGTCCAGCAGCAGGTCCCCGACTGCCACCTCGCCCATCGTCGTCCAGCCCGTAGGCGTGGGGAGCTGGGTATCAAGCGCCAGCGCCTTACCCACGCCAGGCCTCGCGGCGACAATGATCATCTGCCCCGGATGGAGGCCGTTGGTCAACTCGTCCAGCTCGGCGAAGCCGGTGGGCACCCCGGCCGACATCCCACCGCGGCTGGCGATGGCGTCGATCTCGTCCATCGTCGGTTGCAGAAGCTCCTCCAGCGCGACGAAGTCCTCGCTGGTGTTGCGATCGGTGACCTCGTACACCTCGGCCTGCGCGCGGTCCACGACCTCGGCCACGTCCTGCCCGTCGGCGCCGGCGTAGCCGTACTGCACGATGCGGGTACCGGCCTGCACCAGCCGGCGCAGGATGGCCTTCTCCGCGACGATGGCAGCGTAGAAGCCGGCGTTGGCGGCGGTGGGCACGGTGGCGATGAGGGTGTGGAGGTACGGGGCACCGCCCACCCTGCGCAACTCGTTGCGGCGATCCAGCTCAGCGGAGACCGTGACGGCATCGGCCGGCTCCCCTCGCCCATACAGATCGAGGATGCAGTCGTACACCACCTGATGCGCAGGCCGGTAGAAGTCACCCGGGCGCAACGCCTCGAGAACGTCAGCGATGGCGTCCTTGCTCAGCAGCATTCCCCCGAGGACGGACTGCTCGGCCGCCATGTCCTGCGGAGGTTGCCGGCCGAAGTCTTCAGCTGCCGGCTCCTGCGGCGGCGCGGACGACGACCGCCCTCGATCGTCCAGAAGCGCCACGCCGAACCTCCCGATCACTCACCCCACACGCCAGCCCTGTGGCCTTCGTGCATTTCTACAGCGCGGCACCGACAACTCGGTTCTGCACCACATCGGCGGTCACCGTTTCGGGACCGCCGACGTGGTGACGCTAGGGCCCAGCCGGGGCAAGAGCAATGCGACCTGTGCACCCACCTGTGGACAAGTTGGGGATGCTGTGGCGCGTCGGTGTGCAGGCGATGTGGACAACCTGTGGATGGAGAGAATTCCTCCAGCTAACAGCGCAGGTCAGAGGCCAATTCAAGAATTCACAGGCTGTGGATTAACACTCGCTGCGGCGTGTTGCGCGAATTGACAGCCCGGGCGTGTTCAGTGAACTCCCGGCGAACTGCGCCTCAACTACCCACAGGCGCGCCACGAAAGACCGTGACCAGCAACGTTAGCGAGACAGCGTGTGCGTGTGCGTGTGACGCAGACTCAGCCGGCGACGCGACGCAGGACCCAGGTGCGCACCAGTGCCGCCGTGGTGAGCGCAAGGACCAGTGCAGCAAGCACGGCTTGCGCCGGTAGGCCTGAGGACGCGGTGGGGGCGGGCAATGCCGACACTTCATTCACGTCAGACACCCCGCGCGACGAGGAGACCTGGTCGGCGAGGGAGCCCGTTCCTGGCGTCCCGGACACGGGGAGAGCCGGGGCAGGCGCGGGCGCGACGTTCACCGGGAAGCCAGCACCGCTAGCCCGCACAGCCAACAGATCGCCATAGGTGTAACGGGGGACGTGCCCATAACTGGTGATGGGCTTTCCGGGGCCGGAAGCCGACACGATGAGCGCCCGCGTGACTGCAGACTCGGGAGACGCGGTTGCTCCTGCGGGTGGCTTGACAATCGTCACGTCGACCTTGCAGCCGTCCCCCACCGACTTGCGCACCTGTGGCTCCGAACCCGGGGGCAGCAGCAGCTTCGCGGAGCTGACCAGCTGATCGGCGATGGTGGCGCCGGTGATCTGCTGGGAGTTCGGCGAAACTGCAGTCGGCTCCACCGTGAACATCGGGAGCGGAACTGCGGTCAGCACCGGAGTCAGCAGACTCAGCGTCACCGGACCAACAATCGGTATGGCGTTGAGGTCGGTGGTGATCGGGGCCAGCAGAGCCTGAGCTGTCAGGGTCACCCGTTGTCCCGGAGCAGCCTGGGCCGTGGTGTTGCAGCTGTTGAGCACCACGTCGGGCGGTCCCGCGGGCACAGCGGGCGCAGCAGACGCGCTGCTGGCACCCAACACCGACACGCCGGTAGCGCAGAGCGTGAGCAGCCCGGAGACGGCAAGCATCCGTGTCGTTCGAGGGTGTGTCATGTGTTCGGCCACCGCGTATGTCTACACCATCACAGTGGCGCAATCCACAATTGCTCGAATACCGCTGTTACGCAATGCGCCTTCGCTGCACTCACAGGGCCCCCAGGTGAGTTCACCTGGGGGCCCTGTGACGTGCTTGCGTGAGCGTCAGCTCGCGACGGTCACCTCGAGGGTGAACTCAGCGCTCACCTCGGGGTGCAGACGCACCGTGACGGCATGCTTGCCCGCAGTCTTGATGTGCTCGGCGGGCAACTCGATGGTCCGCTTGTCCAGCGTTGGGCCACCGGCAGCCTTGACAGCACCGGCAACGTCGCCGGTGCTGACCGAACCGAACAGCTTTCCCTTCGCACCGGCGCGAACCGGCAGGGTGATCTGGGACAGGCCGGCGATCGCCGCTTTGACCTCGTTGGCGTGGTCGAGACCACGAATGGCCCGAGCCTCCTGCGAGCGGCGGATGCTCTCCACCTGCTTCTCGGCACCACGGGTGGCCTTGATGGCCAGGCCGCGGGGCATGAGGAAGTTGCGGCCGTAGCCGTCCTTCACCTCGACCGTGTCGCCTGGGCCGCCGAGGTTGGCGACGTCAGCAGTGAGAATCAGCTTCATCGTGTCGCCCCTCTCAGCGTGCGGTGGACGTGTAAGGCAGCAGCGCTACCTCGCGGGAGTTCTTGACTGCCACGGCAACGTCCCGCTGGTGCTGGGTGCAGTTGCCGGTGACCCGACGCGCGCGGATCTTCCCGCGGTCACTGATGTACTTGCGCAGCAGCGTCGTGTCCTTGTAGTCGATGTGCACGGTCTTTTCCTTGCAGAAGGTGCACACCTTCTTCTTCACCTTGCGAATTGGCGCCTTGGCCATCGTGTTTCTCCGGTCTCTATCTCAAACCTTGGACCCCGCGCCGGGCGGGGTATTCCTGCATGTCGATCAGAAGGGAGGCTCGTCATCCGAGCCACCGCGGGCGCCACCGAAGCCGCCGCCGTTGGCGGATCCGGCCTGCGGAGCTGAGCCCCACGGGTCGTCCCCGCCAGAGGGAGCGCCACCCGAAGGAGCGCCGCCCGAGGAAGCGTTTCCTGAGGAAGCGTTTCCGCCGCCGAAGGAGCCGCCACCGCCGCCACCACGGCTGACCTTGTTGACCTTGGCCGTCGCATACTTCAGCGACGGGCCGACCTCGTCGACCTCGAGCTCGACGACCGTCCGCTTCTCGCCCTCTTTCGTGTCGTACGACCGCTGGCGCAGTCGTCCGGTCACGATGACCCGCGATCCTCGCGTCAATGACTCAGCAACGTTCTCCGCAGCCTGACGCCAGACGTTGCAGCGCATGAACAAAGCGTCCATGTCTTCCCACTGGCTGGTCTGAGCGTTGAACTTGCGCGGAGTGGAGGCCACCGTGAAGTTGGCCACCGCCGCACCTGAGGGTGTGAAGCGAAGCTCGGGGTCAGCGGTGAGATTGCCGACGACTGTAATGATCGTCTCGCCTGCCATGGATCCTCCTGGAGTCGTGGGGAACGGCAACGAAGCTGAGCGTCAGCTCAGCACGTCGGTCCGAACAGCCGTGGGCTCGTCGGTCCGTACCACCTTGGGGCGAACCTTCTTCGGCTCGTTCCGCAACACCTTGGTACGGAGCACCGACTCATTCAGGCTGAGCTGACGGTCCAGCTCGGTGACGGTCGCCGGCTCACACGCGATGTCGACGACGGCGTAGATGCCGTCAGCGTGCTTGAGGATCTCGTAGGCAAGCCTGCGCTTGCCCCAGACCTCAACCTTCTCGACCGTGCCGCCGTCCTTGCGAACGACGTTGAGGAATGTATCCAGGGACGGAGCGACTGTGCGCTCGTCCAGGTTCGGGTCAAGAATGACCATCAGTTCGTAATGACGCATAGGACCTCTGCACCTCCTGTGGACTAGTGAATTCGGCCGCGGTCTCTCCGCGGCAGGAGGGTCGTTGCGTCAGCAACCGGCCCAGAGTAGCAAACGGCCCGTTGACCTGCGAAATCGCGGATCAACGGGCTGCAGCTGTTGAGGTCAGCTGGCGCCGCGCCGGAGCACCCAGGTCCGCACCAGGGCGGCCGTGGTGAGCGAGAGCATCAGTGCGGCCAGGACGGCCGCGGCCGGGACACTGGAGGTTGTATCGGGGACGGCGGGAAGCGCGGTGACCTCACTCATCCCGGAGATCGGAGTGACCTCGGGCGACTCGGTAGCCGGGGTACTGCTCGCCGGCGCACCCAGAACCCCGAGCTGCGATGCCGGCGCAGCCAGAGGAGTGCTCACACCCGGAACAGCCGAAGTCGCCACCGAGGGGAGCCCGTACCCGCTGAGCAAAGCGGGTGGAAGCACTGGCGCAACACCGACGGAATAACCGGTTCCACCCGCAGGAACCGAGGTCAGGTCGCCGTAGGTGTACTGGGGTGCTTGGCGAGAACCGGCCGTCGTCGTGGCTTGACTACTTGTTGTTCCCGGTGCGCCGACAAGCGGAAGCGCGTTATGCGTTCCCGGGGTCGGTGCGGGCACCTGTCCGGCGCCGGGAACCGGCTTCGGCACAACGGTGATCAGGCAGGCCTGGGTGACCGAAGTGCGCAGCGGCTCCACTGCGGGCGGAGAAAGCACCGGGCCCAAGGCGGTCACGAGCGCGTCGGCGATGGCAGCTCCGGTGACCGGCGCACGGCCCTGCTTCACCACGAAGGGCGGCAGTGTCAAGGTGGAAAGCGCTGGTTCCAGTGAGCCGACCAACATGGGACCCACATATGGGATGTTGCCGAGATCCTTCATCTGCGGGGCAAGCATGGTCTTGACGCTCACCACGAGATGGTCTCCGACGTCCGCCCCAACCGTCATGTTGCAGCTGTCGAGGGCGATGCCCGCCGACGCTGGGGCACCAACCGCGCCAGGGGCGGCGAAAGCACCACCCGCTCCCAACCCCGTTGCCCCTGTGGCGCACATGGCAATCAGCCCAGTGACCCCTACTGCCCGATAACTCGCACGCATACCGCGCTCCTCAATTCCCCACCGACCCGAAGATGATCCAACTCACACCATAGGTGACTCAGCGCACATCCGCCTAGGCAACAGACAGTGACATTTCGGAATACTCCGCGACGCTGGGACAGGCCGGTGACGGCCCCGCTCAGCGTGGGAACCTAGGCTGGAGTGATGCGCATCGGAACTCACGTTCGCGACGACACCGACCCGATCGGGACGGCCGAAGAGCTCGGTGCCGAGGTGATCCAGATGTTCCTCTCGGACCCGCAGAAGTGGAACAAGCCGACCCCGCACCCCCAGACCGAGCAACTGCTGGCCAGCGACGTCGAAGTGGTGGTGCACTCGCCGTACGTCATCAACGTGGCAAGCCTGAACAACCGCATCCGCATCCCCTCCCGCAAAGCGGTGACTCAGCATGCGGAGGCTGCGGCCGCCATCGGGGCATTCGGGCTGGTGGTGCACGGCGGCCACGTGCGGGCCGGAGAGGACCCGGAGGAAGGTTTCGCCAACTGGCGCAAGCTCTTCGAGCGTCAGGCCGATGCCGGTGGGTTCGCGGTACCTGTACTGATCGAGAACACCGCCGGCGGGGAGAACGCCATGGCGCGGCGCTTCGACATGATCGCGCGACTGTGGGACGCCGTCGGTGAGTTCGGCGCCGGATTCGTGCTGGACACCTGCCACGCGTGGGCCGGCGGCGAGGACCTCGTCGACGTCGTGGACCGGGTGCGTGCCATCACCGGGCGGATCGACCTCGTGCACCTGAACAACTCGCGCGACGACTTCAACTCCGCGCGGGACAGGCATGCGAACCTGGCCAGCGGCACCATCGAGCCGGAGGTGCTCGCCGCGGTGTGCGCG